>NZ_CAKRCF010000044.1 GCF_934307085.1 uncultured Anaerobutyricum sp. | reverse complement strand
AGGAAACACCTTGACAAACACTGCCAAAACCGTTATAACTATTGAAGTAAATGCGCTTTTGCGCGATATTTCAACGAGACAATGACAAGAATATCAGGAGGAATTTATCATGAATAAAACAGAATTAGTAGCAGCAATTGCAGAGAGAACAGAGTTAACAAAAAAAGATGCTGACCAGGCTTTAAAGGCTTTCATTGATGTTGTTGGTGATGAACTCAGCAAAGGCGAGAAGATTCAGTTAGCTGGATTCGGTACTTTCGAAGTAACTGAAAGAGCAGCTCGTGATGGAATCAACCCAAGAACAAAAGAAACTATTCACATCCCAGCTTCTAAAGCTCCTAAGTTCAAAGCTATGAAGTCTTTAAAAGAAAAAGTAAACAACTAATTTTATTGATTAATTAGTCTATTTCAGTGCATCGACACCAGGGTGTATTTGATAATGCTTTTGTAGCTTGATTACCAGAGCGTGTTTAAAACACTCTCTACTATAATTTTCAAACACACTCTGACAGAGCTTATAAACAGCCTGTAAAGAAGTCGGCGTCCGGGAGGACATTATGAGACTAGATAAATTTTTAAAAGTTTCCCGCTTAATCAAGCGTCGCACCGTAGCAAACGAAGCCTGCGATGCTGGTCGTGTTCTTGTCAACGGTAAGACAGCCAAAGCAAGTCTTAATGTAAAGAATGGTGACATTCTTGAAATCCAGTTTGGAAATAAGACTGTCAAGGCTGAAATACTTGACGTGAAGGACACTGCAAAGAAGGATGAGGCCAAAGAACTTTTCCGATATTTGTAGGGATAGCAATAAACAGCCGCCGCTGCAAAAGAATTTGCAGCGGCGGCTGTTTACTCTAAACTCTACAAATCAAAAGCTACACATTCGCCTGTTTTCCTAAAAATTCTGCCGCCACCATGGCCACTTTCTTCTCCGATTCTCCCGGTTTTTGTTTCTTATCTTTTGCCTGTATAATGATTGCACCTATTATCTGTCCATTACTCCAGATTGTCTGACATATTTGTTCCTGTTCCTCTATACCATCAATTACTGGAATAAAGCGATTTCGTTCAGACAGTGGCAACTTTTCATCTCTATCATCTAAAATACTTTCTAACATATGGCTGATTGGTTCTCCGATAATATTTTCTCCCATATATCCAGAGGCAGCAACAACTTTCTCCCTATCCGTAATAAAAACAATATTTCCAGTCTGTTGTGCTATACATTGGGCAAATTCTGAGGAAAGAGAGGACATTTCTGAGAAAGGAAGAAACTTTCGTAAAATAATCCCACCTTCTTTATCCGTATAAATCTCAAGCGGCATACCTTCCTTTACCTTAAGAGTCTTTCTTATCTCCTTAGGTATAACAACTCTTCCCAAATCATCTATGCGGCGTACAATACCTGTAGCTTTCATATACTAGTTCCTCCTGCTTATTTCACTTTCTGCTAAGTTTCTTTTATTAACTTAAACTTTAATTTATAGCATTCTATAAATTTAACACAACATAAAAACTTAACCTTTTTTCATACAACTAGTATACGGAAAATTTTTGATTTAATTCATTCGATGAAAACATTAAATATGCTATATCAATTGGTTTTGCATCTAAGAAACGAAAGTCTCTAAGGGCTATATCTCCCATCTGCTCTATAATCGTGCGTGTTGGATGCGATTATAGAATCGAACATTCATATGGCACGACTAAAGTGACATCTGTGGGATAATTTAGCCGTCAGGGTTCGTCTGTTACCTTTACTCAATTGAATCAGAAACAAACCTCTCTATTTCTTTCCACGCTTCTCGTGATTCTTTCATTTTTTTCATTCCGAGCTGGAACACATGAAACATTCCATCGTAGACTGTAAGTTTCACTTCGCATCCGGCGGCTTTTGCCTTTTTAGCAGCTCTGGCACTGTCACTTAACAGCATTTCTGTGCCGCCAACCTGAAAGAGCATTGGCGGGAGTCCCTCGTAATCACCGTAAAGAGGAGAAATGTAAGGTGTTTTCGGGTCATTTCCTCCATAATACGCGTTACTGTAAATCATGCTGTCTGTTGTATTTCCAAACAGAGGGTCTTTTTCAAAATTAGTTTCATAAGAATCTCCCGTTGCCGCTAAATCAGTCCACGGAGACATTAAAACAAGTTTTTTGGGAAGTGGTTCTCCCTTATCTTTCAAATAAAGGCAGAGTGCTAATGCCAATCCACCTCCAGCAGAATCTCCGGCAACAATAATCTGTTTTCCTCCGCATCCCATCTCAAGAAGCCACTGGTATGCCGCATAAGCATCTTCTAATGCTGCCGGATAAGGATTTTCCGGTGCAACGCGGTAATCTACAGAAAGAACCGCTCTCTCTCCCGGCATTTTTGCATATAATACTGCAAAATCCCGGTATGCATTCTTCATTTTTCCGATATAACCTCCACCATGAAGCTGCAAGACTACCTCACGGTTCTCTGTTAATAACCTTTCTGCAGTGTCCTTTTTATCTTCGTTACGTTTCTTACTTTCTAAAATACGATTTCTTCCAATTTTTAAATTAGATAATCTGTCCTCAAAATTTGAATTAGTATCTAAATTAAAACTATCATTTAAATGGAAATTCTTATTTGAATCTAAACCACTATTTAAGCCTGAATTATCACTTGATTCTAAATCATTGTTTGAATCAGATTGGTTTTCCCCCATCCCTTCCGCATAGAATTCATTCTGATGCAATAACAATTCCATAGAAAAATTTGACATCTGAATCGGAACAAGAGAAAATCCTTTCGGTGGATGCCATGCCGGTTCTATCTCCGGTACTCTCTTTCGAAATGTTCCATCCTGAATTAACGGCCCAATTCCGTGAAGAGATGTTGCAAGTGCAATGACATTCTTCGAAACCATTGCCGCTAAACTAATTGATTTTTCTTTTCTGCGTTTCTTTCTCCTTGCCCTATTCTGGCGAACTATTCGTTCCATTGCAGATTTATCCACAGTTTTCGTTCTTCTGCTATTACTTGTCCCCAAATTTCTTCTATTCATCCTCATCTCCCTATTCATTATTTTAATTTTTTAACGTTTGTTTCTTTACCATACATCTTAAAAATACTCTGGCTTCCAGCATCTTGTCTTCACATAGAGTATATTTTCAAACACACTCTATATCATATTATTCTTCACATAAAGCGTTTTTGTGAAGAACTTGCTTTACTGGGCAGAATAGAACGTTTAGGATGGAGCATAAAATTTTTCTGTCAGGCTGGTTTCAATTTTCCGTCTGTCTATGAAAAAACTATATATGAAGCTTTCTCTTCAATTCATTCTTTGCCTTGCAATCTCCAATTATCATCGTTCCACTCCACAGCAGTACTGACATTCCAAATGCAATCCACGCAAGCACGATATGGTGAAAATGTCCTGTGAAATGCAGTACCACGTCCAATATGCTGAGTGCAATTGCCGCAAGCTGCATCAGTACATAATTCTGCCAGCTTGAGGAGTTAACGCTCATGCAGATAATAATCGCAAGCACCAGCCCATAAATAATGCATGGTAAACCAAATTCCAACGACCATCCAATCCATCCCAGAGCAAAATCAATCAACACCATTAATCCTAATATAACAAAAATCTGCATGTAAATTTTTCGGATATGCCCCTGCCTTCTACTAAAAATATCCCACATCGTCAGTATGAGATAGGCTATGATTCCTCCTGTTACAACCGACCAGTATTTTGGTGCCGCATTAAATGTCAGATAATTAATAAATACAAGCAACATTTCCAACGCAAGCGAAATAAATAACAGAATTCGCCCCGCTTTTCGGAAACGTCTTGTATTTTTCTTTACATCTGGATAACCAGGACCTTGTATTTCAAATGTCTTATTTAATATCAAATCTTCATTAATATATTGCACTTTATTATCTTGCCCTGCTCTATCTGACTTCTCTATCCCTGGTCTCTCTTCCGTCAATATCGTATGACATAACGGACAAACCATCGTATCATCCGCAACCCACACATTGCATCTCTTACATTTATTCATGAGAAAATGCATCCTCCTCCCAGCAAATACCTTCTATTAATTATGATACATTCAAACTTCCTGCCTAGAATATTATGCGAATAAGCAGAAATGTCTTTTCTATTAATCATCGTACTCTCAAACTTTTTATTTGAAATACTATATAGATGAATAAGAATGTCCTTCCCATTAGTCATAATATACCCCATTTGTTTCTATCTCAACATCAATTCCGTCCTCTGCAAGACTTCTGAAAAATACTTTCTGCACCGATGTATCCTTTAAAAGTGAACTAAAAGTAAATGTCAGTTCATCCCCATAAGAACAGACAGTTGCCTTTGTATTCTGCCCGGTAGATGGGGACAATATAATCTGAAAACGCTTGATATATGGGCGGTATGCCTCATCCACCATCATCTGTCCCATATTTGTGATTGTCGTTGTTGTCGCCTTCGCACTCATCAAATATACAAGCTTAATCGCTGGCTTTTTCAGAAAAAGAGGTACTACCCGCAATGCATAATTCTTCTGATTTGACACATTGTATGCAATCATTTTTTCCAGATTCTCCTGTGTAATCTGCCTCTTTAACTCTGCCTGCACCAGCTTCATCACTTCCTGCCGCTCATATTTTTCCTTTTCCGGTAAAAAAGAGGCACTCGCCATCGCAAAGAAATTCCTTGTTGTCATTGAGCCAAAAAACGGCCGCAGATTCACCGGAACACACAGCACAATCGGCTTTTTTGAAACATTTCCATGCAAATATCCTTTATAAATGCTGTATACAAAAATCCCGGATAAATATTCATTAATACTCATCCCAAGTTCTTTTGCCTTTGTTTTGAGCTGCTTTACTGACATATAACCATGAATTGCTCCAAGCTCCCCACGAACCAGTTTTTCTCCTTTCATATGCACTGCCGGAACTGATTTATAGGTCTTCTTCCCAGCCTTTTTATAATTCTTCAAATAGCTGTCTTCTGTGTCAAGCGATGTATCATCAGAAAGACGGTCGCTTGTTCCTCCCGAAAGTTGCGGATAACGTATCCTTAAATATTGATACGTCAATTCCCTTAAAAAGTTCACCGCTCCCATTCCATCTGCAAGCGCATGAAATACCTCCAGATTAATTCGATTCTCATAATACGTCACCCGAAATAAATAACTCTTATTCCGATGCTGTTCTATATAACGACAAGGGAAATCTTCCTCCTCACGCACAACTGGCTTTCCCTTTACATTTGTCTCAAAATAATACCAGAACATTCCCGTTCTCATCCGTACATTCATTGTGTTAAACCAGGGCAGAACCTGCTCTAACGCCTCCTGAAGACATTCCGGCTCAATATTTTCAGAAAGAATTACAGCAATTCTATATACATTTGTCATTGTCTCATTCGCAATAACTGGGAAAAGATTCGCTGTATTGTCAAGCTTCTCCCAACGCGTTTCTTTTTTCTGAACTCTGCTTTTCATTTGGTACTCCTGTGTATATGATATATTCATGCAGTTTTATTGTATATATATTACCACAAAATGTTTTAACAAAACAGATGAAGTAAAACGCTTTGTATTCAAGGCGAACTGACGAATCATCATTCCGAGGTACCAAACTGATAAACTGACGAAACATCGAAGCACAATCCTCCCCATTTGTGACTTTCGTCGCGGCGTGTTGGAGGTTCGCTCCACACGCTCGCATCCAACACTTGCTCCCAGGCCACAAATGGGGAGGATTGTGCTTCAATGTTTCTGACAGTGGCTGCTGGAATGAATTTGAAAGTCAGCCTATCATTTCTTTTACATTCTCCACACTCATCTCTGCTATTTCTGCTATTTGTTCTGGTGAAAATCCTGCCTTTCGCATTCCAGAAATTAGTTTTTTGAATTTCTGCCGTTCAGATTCCCTTCCTTCCTCAAACGCTTCTTCTCTAATCCCCTGACTTAAGTTACACATTTCCTTCACATCCTTCCTTATATCATTTTCCAATGGGATATCGTATTCTTTCTCCATTATATCCAATTTATCTTCTACCTCCAAGTCTGAAGATAAAAGTGCTGATAATAAACGATGTAATTCGTATTTTTCTTCTTTTGCCGGTAAGCTTTTTGCGATTCCTATTATTATAATATTGAAAAGATCTAAATCGCCTTTCCATTTATGAGATCCTATAATCTGCTCTTCTTTTAAATGAATATGGCTCAAACTGTGTTCTTTCATGTTCATACAAATCCAAATAGAATAAACTCTTTTCATATTATTGTATTCCGAATTTACAAAGTCTCTTTCCTTCTGTGAAGATATCATTCTACACGCATAGAAAATAGTTCTGTTTAATATCTTATATTCACTTGGTTCCTCTTTTTGTGCTTCTACGTTAATAATTATCTGAGTCAGACCATCTTTCATCCTGACATAAAAGATAATATCAAAACGTATCATTCCTTCGTTAATCTCACTGTTTTCTGTATTTAACCCAATAACCTGTTCTGTAGTTTTCGTATCTTCTTCTAATTCTTTTCCAGATTTAGCTCGTTTTTCTCCCTCTTTCTTTTTCACATTAGTCATTCCTGAATCAACCGGAACTACACTAATATATGGTTCTCCTTCTATATAATTAACTACTTCCTTCGGATTCATTCCCCGAAATTCCTCTATAGTATTTACCAATATGTACGCCAGTATGATTTTATGTCCTAAAAGCTTCTTAGCCTTCTCGTCATACTGCGCATCCTTATCTGACGCTCTCACTGTTTTCTTAATAGATGCGTCCACAAATATCTCCTTTTTGTAATTAATCGTTCTTTAATTCCATATTTTTACTATACAACATTTTTCTGATTTATGCAAGAGGAATTTTAATTTGTGAGACTGTGAAAATAGACAAACTCAGTACCTATATCCGCTCTCTATTTATTTTAAAATCATATCTATATTTATAGATTCGTAACCAAAAATGTCGTAAAAACGACCATTTGGACATAAATGGTAGATATTTTTTCAAAACTTGCTAAAATAAAAATATCAGATAACCTTAGAGCGTGTTAAAAAATATTCTAAGACACCACAAACACAGAAAGGAGAAAGTAACGTTATGAAAAAAACAGCAAGACTATTTATTCTAGCGATGATACAATACTGGATAAAATAATATTTAGCAATAAAAACATGGCTGATTTTAATTGGTTAATAGCACTCCTTAGTTTATCTATTATTACTTGCGTTCTGGTAATTATATTATTTGTTCAGAATCTGTTTCAACTTGACCATCGTTTACAATGGGACAAACGCCCTCGTTCCTATGCGCCTTATGAGTCCACTACAGAATATACTGACGAAGATACTGAAAGTTATGATAATACTGATGATTCGGATGATTTTTCTGATGATTCAGAAACCTACAGCGATGATTCTTCCGATGATTCCTGGAATGATTCCTCTGACTCTTCTAATGAAAATAATAACGAAGAGTCCTCATGGGATTCTATAAGTTTTGAAGATAAAATAAATCAAATCGAAACCGATTATTATGATATTGAAAATAACTTAGATTCAATGGAAAGTGACTCTAGTGATGGGGCAACGTTCTATTACAGAAATAATACTCTGACAAAAATGGTTGATACCGTATATCAGGATAATTATACTGTTGAAGTATCCTACAAAAACAGTAAACCATTTTTCATTTTCATGAAATCTAATGATGATGATTCTGAATACAGATATTTCTATTTTAACGGGAAGTTAATCCGCTATATCGATGAAAATGGCGAAGTCAGTGATTATGAAGATGGAACAGATCTCATTGATTCCGATTTATATGAATGGGCTGATGCTATGTAAAATTCTGGTTTACCGCAGGTCAAGGTACGCACTATCTACCACTTACGATTGCTCAACAACTATAAATTTTTTAGCGGTTCTACTCAATAGCTCTCCAAGCAATCCGACTACAGATTCTTTAACTTTGCCGAGCTACCAACAAACAGAACTCCAGAAGATAAATAAAGCATATTTGTGGCCTCGGAGCAAGTGTTGGATGTGAGCACAAAAGCGAACATTCAACACGCCACGACTAAAGTCACAAATATGCTTTACCTTCTAGAGTTCGTCTGTTTATCTGTCGATTCCCTTGCCTGCGGCAAATCAACCTCTCTTATGTGCTTTTCCATAAAAGAGTTCGGCTAATTTCCCGGTTGTCATTTCTTCTCGTTCTTTTCCGATCAAATCCATGACTATTTTTCCGGAATCAAGCATAATCGTCCGGCTGCCGTATTCTAATGCATATTCCATATCATGTGTAATCATAAGGGTTGTGATTTTATTTTCCTCAACAATTTTTTTCGTTAATGCCATGACTTTTTCGGCTGCGCCAGGGTCAAGGGCTGCGGTATGTTCATCGAGTAATAAGAGTTCTGGTTCTGCAATGGTTGCCATTAAAAGAGAGGCTGCCTGTCGCTGTCCGCCGGAAAGAAGACCGATTTTGGTTTTCATTCTGTCTTCGAGTCCCATTCCAAGGGTGGAAAGAACTTCTCTGAAATAGGCGCTGTCTTTTTTATTTAAGGCAAAAAAAGACGGGGAAGCCTTTCTTGTGTAAGCAAGGGCAAGGTTTTCCTCAATGGTGAGGTTCGGAGCGGTTCCACGAAGTGGATTCTGGTAAAGGCATCCGATGTTTAAAGCACGTTTGTAGTCTTTTAATTTCGTAATGTCTTTGTCTCCTAAGTACACTTTTCCTTCATCTGGGAAAAGGCTTCCGAGGATGACGTTAAACATGGTAGATTTACCGGAACCATTTGAACCAAGGACAGTAACAAACTGACCAGGTTCTACAGTAAGATTTAAGTGGTCAAGGGCAACTTTTTCATTGACAGTGTTTGCCTCAAACTTTTTTGTGATGTCTACAAGTTTTAACTGACTACTCATTATCGGCTGCCCCCTTTCTTTTTATAAGTTTTCTGTAACCACGGAATAACTAATGCGATTACAACGATAACTGCAGACAATAATTTAACTGCATAGCTTGGCATATCAATCTTGTATGCAATCTGAATGATGATTCGGTATAATAAAGAACCAAGAACAACACCGACTGCCTGCACCGTTACGGAGTGAGTTCCAAAGAAAGTCAGACCGATGATTACCGAGGCGAGTCCCATAACAAGCATACCATTTCCACAGTTTAAATCAGCGTATTTCTGATACTGGCAAAGAAGCGCGCCGGAAAATGCAACGAGTGCGTTAGAAATCATGACACCGCCGATTCTGGATATATCCGCATTGATTGAAGAAGAGCGAACCATTTCCTCGTTATCACCAGTTGCAATAATCGCCATACCATTTCTTGTACGGAAAAATGTAACAAGAACTGCACAGGTTACAATAACGATAATCATGGTAAGTAAAAATGCAATCATACCTGATGACATATCCTTGCCAAAGGCTCTCTGGAACATCTTGTATACCGTATCTGCTGGTTTATTTACGGTTACACCAAGGCTATTTTTTGCCTCATACTGTAAATAACGGTTAGACTGGCCACCCAGAATAGCATAGTTTACTGTGTAAAGTCCTGTCATTGTAAGGATACCGGATAAAATTGGCTCAATCTTTAATTTGGTCTGTAAAAGTCCCGTACAAAGTCCTGCTGCCGCTCCTGCAAGCGTGCCGACAACAAGTCCTAAAATCGGATGCCCCGCAATCGTCACCACGACACAGGCGGTCATTCCAAATACGAAACTTCCCTCTACCGTAAGGTCGGGTGTTTTTAAAATACTAAATGTCAGAAAAACGCCCAGGGCCATAGGGGCGTAGATAAACCCCTGGCCGAGAGCGGAAACTAACATGCCTGCTATTTCATTCATGTTTATGTCCTCAATTCTAATCTTGATTCATTATTTATTAAAATGACTTGTTCCATCTTCCTCTACAAGCACATCAAATCCTTCAAATGCCTTCTTATCGAAGTTACCACCAAACTGTTTTACAGCCTGCATATTTACATATTTTGCATAATCAGAAATTGTCTCGTAAGGAATATCAGAAACTTTTTCGCCGTTTGCAATCTTTTCTACCATGTCAGCAACCTGTTTTCCAAGCTGTACATAATTTACACCAACTGTAGCAAATCCACCGTCTGCAACCATGGAGTCAGCACCGCAGTAGATTGGAACTTTCTTTGCGTAAGCGGCATCTGTGTAAGTAGCCATTGCTGAAGCGATTGTGTTGTCGTTACCAGTATAAAGTGCATCTACTCCTTTAGAAATCAGAGATTCTACTGCTGTCTGAAGTTCAGAAACATTAGAGATAGAAGACTCTTCATAAGCGATATTATTATCGTCACAGTATTTCTTAGCTGCTGTAATTGTAGATACGGAGTTTGTTTCACTGGATGTATACAGGAAACCAATCTTCTTGTAATCTGGCTGGAAGTTAGAAATCAGCTTAACAATCTCGTCTGCTGGAATGTTGTTAGAAACACCTGTAATATTCGCACAATCTTCTCCTGTAAGACCTGCTGCTTCTGGATCAGAAACTGCTGCAAATACGATTGGAGTATCTTCTCCGTCATAAACACTCTTTGCTGTCTGTGCTGTAGAAGTTGCGATAGGAACAACGATGTCTACACCTTCAGATTTGTAATTTTCAATAATAGAGCTTAAGGCTGCGGTATCACCGTTTGCGTTATCTGTTACTACTTTGATGTTATCGTCTTTTCCAAGTTCAGAAGTGATGGTATCACGAATCTGGTCAAGGGATGTGTGAGACATTGGCTGAACTACTGCTACTGTAACCTGTTTTTCTGACTTGCTTCCTGTGCTTCCTTCAGAACTGCTGTTAGAACCACAACCTGTTAAACAAAGAGTACCTGCCATTGCTACTATAATTGCTGTACTTACAAATTTTTTAAATTTTCTCATTTTCTTTTCCTTTCTATGTCTGTGGACGAAGTTTCTTATTGATTTATAGTATAAAATATGAATCGTTGAAATCCTAAGATTTCTGCTTCACCAGGTTGTGGCAACATTTCAATATATTCATATTTTATACTATAAATCAATAAAAAACTTCTCCCCAAGATTATATAAATTTAAAAGTTTAATTGTTTCAGATTAAAACTTGTGTAAGCTGGTCTGCTGTGATATTTAATTTCACATAAGAAAAAGATTCAAGTAAAAAACTATGTAAAAAATTATATAAAAATTCGTGTTAAATATCAGAGTACCAGTAAGTCTAAGTTCTAATTTTTACTTGCCATTTTTATATGCTTTTTAATTACCTCACAAGATTGGTTAAGCATCTCTTGTTCTTCCTCTGTTAATGGAAGTTCGATTATTTTCTCAATTCCATTTTTACCGATAAGACATGGGACTCCGCAGTGTACATCGTGTTGTCCATATTCGCCTTGAAGTAATACGGAAGCTGGCATGATTTTTTTCTCATTGCGGAGAATACAGGCCGCCATTTCAGTTAAGGCTCTGCCAATGCCAAATTCAGTTGATTTTTTACCTTCGATGATGGTCATTCCAATCTGTCTGGTTGCCTCTAAGACTTTTTCTTTGGAAATATCATAAGCCTCGAACGGAAGTCCTCCGATTGTTACACAGGAGAATGGAATCATAGAAGAATCTCCGTGTTCTCCTAATGAATATGCCTGAATGGAACGTCTTGCTACACCAGATTCTTCACTTAAGGTTCGGACTAATCTTGCGGTGTCTAATAAGGTTCCTGTTCCAAAGACCCTACTTCTTTCTAAGTTAAGTCCCTTTCTTACATAGTCAGCTACAATATCGGCTGGATTTGTAATAGTTACTACGATTCCTGGAATTTTGTATGGTTTTAACTGTTCAATAAGTTCTTTTAACATTTCTACGGAACGTCCTAACATATCCAGTCTTGTCTGTCCTGGCTTTCTTGCTTCACCGATTGCTACAACAACGATGGCTGCATCCTCACATTCTTTATAGTCACCATCTCTTACTACTGTTTCTCTCTCACAGAAGCTTACGCTGTCTGCAATATCAAGTGCCTGTGCATGTGCCTTATCTTTATCCACATCCACAAGGACAATCTCATCGGCTATCCCCGAATGTGCCAGTGCATATCCACAGTGGGAGCCGACGTGACCGGCTCCGATAATCACAACCTTTCTCATTTTCATCCTCCTTATCCACAATTATCAAAGTTTTTCCACAATACAGCTTGTTGATGTCAGAGAACTATAAAAAAACGTCCCTGACAAATATTCTCTATCTGTCAAGGACGGGTAAAATTCCAAAAATTCTCCCGCGGTACCACCTTGCTTCATGAAAATCTTCATGCACTCACAGGATACACATCATATCCCTGACAACTAACGTATGTCTTCACGTCAATGCTAGTAAGCTTTAAACTTCCATATCACCGTATTCTATCAGTTTCTGTACTTCTTCAAATACTTCTGTGCAAGATAATTGATATCTGCCTGAATCTGCTGTTCACACTGCCCTCCATGGCCCACTTGACAATCTGCGTTCTGTCCGGTTCTCAGCATCCCGGTCTCTCTGTAAGTGCATCAATCGCCCTAACTTCCATATCATCGGTTTAAGCGTCCGCTGTATTTACTTTATTGCGTTGATTATATACCCATACGATAGGAAAAGTCAACTACTGATTTTTTAATTCTTGACGACGTGCTGTAATTCCAGCAGATATCTCATCAAGAGTTTCTAAATCTTCTACTTCTTTTAATAACTCGTTGTAGATTTTTTTCTTTTCTTCCTCTGTCGCATTACCCATTACTTTCTCGATATAATACTTTTCCTGTGTCATAGTTGGCTTAAAAGTACGTGCATAGTTCTTTGTTGTCTTTTTAAAACCGGCAACCTCAAGAAATCCTTTCTCAAGCAATGCATTCACCAGCAAATGAATGGAACTGTTCTTCCATTCTTTGTCGCCTCCAGATACCTTAATAATCTCAGCAGCAGTGAGGTTCTCTTCCTGATTCCACATCACTTCCATAATAGCTAACTCGCTTTTTGTTAAATGCTCTACCATAATAATCTCTCCTTAAACTTTTTATATATGACGTTATTACGTTCTATATACTTTTTTAGTGACTATAGTATATGCCCCTAACACAAGGATACTTGTCACAATCCATGTCACAAGATAAACACTCATAAGAACCTGAAATGTGTGGAACTTATGAAATACTGTATATATCCAGACAATTCGCAGGCCACAGGAACCAAAAACGGTAAGAATAGCTGGCAAAAGAGAATGACCGATTCCTCGAAGAGCTCCGCCAGGTATTTCATAAAGACATGCTATAAACTCAAACATTTCTACTATCGCCATACGAACAATACCATATTGGATAGCCGCAGAATCATTCGTATAAATGCTGATAAACGGCGTACGTCCTGCTACAAAAATAATACTCATAAAAGCTGTAACAATCATACCAGAAATAAGGCTTAACCGTAAAGCTTTTTTACATCGTTCAAACTGTCTTGCTCCATAATTCTGACTTACAAAAGTAACCGCAGCCTGACCAAATGCATTTGTTGAAAAGTAAGTAAAATACTCAAAGTTCAAAGCTGCAGCCGAACCTGCAATTGCTGCTGTTCCAAAACTATTAATTCCGGCCTGTATACAGACATTAGACACGGAGAATACTGCACCCTGTAATCCTGCCGGAGCTCCAATCTGCACCACCTTTTTAATGTATTCTTTTTTTAATGTAAGTTCTCTTAAATTTAATTTAATAATATCATTGGAACGAATTAAAAACCATGTCACAAGTCCTGCGCTCACTGTATCAGCAATAACCGTCGCAATCGCAACACCTGCCACACTTAAATGACACAGCACTACAAAAAACACATTGAGAACCACATTAATAACACCTGATATAAACAGACAATATAATGGTCTTTTTGTATCTCCAACACTCCTTAGAATCGCTGCTCCGAAATTATAAATCATAACACAGGGCATTCCACAAAAATAAATTCGCAAATACAAAGTTGCCAGATTAATAACATCTGACGGCGTATTGATGAGAATCAATATCGGCCTTGCAATAAGCTGTCCCATCATCATCATAACAATTCCGAGCACTAATGCCATTATATAAACTGTATGCACTGCCTCATGCACTTTTTTTGTGTTCTTTTGACCAATATAATTCGCAATAATTACATTAGCTCCAACCGACATTCCGACAAACAGGTTAATAATCAAGCTGACAACAGGGGCATTCCCTCCGACTGCTGCTAATGCCTGACTTCCGGCAAACCGTCCTGCTACCGCCGCATCTGCTGAATTAAATAACTGCTGCAAAATACTACTCGCCGCTAATGGTAACGCAAATAGCAATATCTTATCAAGAAGAGAGCCATGAAGCATATCCATCTGTCTGGAGCGTTTTTTTGACTGCATCTTATCCTTCCTTTACAAAATAATTTTCTTTAGTTTCTTCGTCTTTTTCTGACTATGTTAAATATAATAATCGCTGCAAATACTACTACGCCACATCCCGTTATCATAAATGCAAGCTTAATTCCTGGAAGCTGGTAATGTAACTTGATATCGTGTGTTCCCTTTTTAAGATTGATTCCAATATACTGATAATTCACACGCTGAATATCCGTCTTCTTACCATCCACATAAGCTGTCCATCCCTTCTGATAAGGAAGAGTTATCACAAGCATCTTATCCTTATCCACCGTAATATTACCTGTTACAGTATTTTTATCTGCTTTGGCATTCTGTAAAGAATTTTCTTTTAATGCGTTCACCTTTTCGGCATAATTATCCATCGTCTGAGAATAAATTGCAATATCTTTATACTTTAAAGTTCCAACATCTTTAAACTTTAAGGTACATTTTGTCAAATTTCCTTGTCTATATCCCAGATTAAAAAGATACTCCTCCTGTCCGGTTCTGTATGCATCGATGCGGAACTTGTAGTCATACTTCACTCCTTTGGCCTGCACTTTAGCCATTAAAAAATGCTCTTTCGCATCTTTTTCAGAGTAAATATCTCCACGAAGAGAAAGATAGGTCTCTGCATTAGCTGGAGCTTCAAAAGCAAACTTCATTGTAGCTCCCGGTTTTTCAATCTTTATCGTATCCCCATCGATAGAAACACCATCTAGCTTCATCTTCTTAATCTTTATCTTTTTAGCTGTTGCCGGCAGTTTATCCGCTACTGTAATATTACTGTTTTTCTTCATATCCTTGTCTTCCACAATTGCTGCAAGCATCGAAATATCCTGCTTTTCGGCTGCAGAATACTTATCTACTGTATCCACACTTACTATCTTATCGTAAGTATATCCCAACGGAAGAGCATATTTATTTTCATAAATAGAATATTTTTTATTCTTTGTTTCCTGAACCTTGGTATATCCATATGGAATCGTTGCTTTATTATCCTTTTTAACTCCTAAATACTTTACACTGGCAAGAGTATTCAGATACGTTCGGAAATTATAATCATAAATACTTACAATGTTCCAGCGACAGTTTCCCATAGCATTATTATAATTTACAACACCGCCATTTAACGTACTACTAAAAATCGACACATCATTGTATCCATAAAGCATACTTGAAGATCGAAGATCTCCTGTTGTAACCAGATTCGTACTTCTATAAAAATCTTCATTTTCTATTCCAGGTACTTTATCAAGATTTTTTAAAGCAGTGTCAGATATCTCTTTCTTCGAATCTCCAACTGAAACATACGTATTCAGATGAGTATTATCCCCACTTCCAGAAGTAATGAACCATCTCGCATTCAGAAATATTGTCAGAACTGTTATTCCTAAAATAGCTGCTCTGAACTGTCTTTTTGAAATAGCAATCCTGTCACTGTTCATCAGAAAAACTACCACAAGTGTCATTGCCAAAAGAGAGAAAGCTCCATATATACTTGCTACATACAGCTTATCTGAAAATACAGTTATTAAACCATACATTCCTGTAATGGCAGTCATGATTCCCAGTTCTTTTCCTGTCAGATCATGCATTTTATCCAGACTCTCAGCAAGTATAAATGCAACAACAGCAGCATATATATAACACCATCGATTATTTACATTACTAAATCCACTGAAAATATATCCACATATAGGGAAAAAGCAACATGCCGTAAATATTACAAATAACCAACGAAGTTCCTTTCGATTCTTTCTTGTAAACAATACTACAATCGCAAACATTGCAATCGGAGCAAATCCAAGTTTAAGCCACAAACCTGGTGTAAAAGCATCTGAAATATAACTTGTAAAAAAGTCTACAAGCCACTCCGTACGATAAAATAACGGAGTTGTACTCAGGAAAGAGCTTAGTTTCGCTCCTCCACTCCGGCTTGAACCCATATAACTTCCAAAAGAGGTAAACAGAGAAATAATACCTATAGAAGCGCCTAAAATATAACTTCCTACGATAATAAATCCTCTCTCAAAAAATATCTTCCAGCTCCTGTATTCCTTCGTACATACAATTCTTAAAATGAAATAAGATCCCAGCGCAATTGTATTCATATAAAGGAAGTAATAGGAACACAACAATGATACCGCTACTAAAACAGTAAGCATATACCACTTTCTGCTTCGAACAAGCCGTTCCATTGCCACAACTAACACCGGTAATAAAATCATTGGAGTAAGGAACTGTCCATGCTTGGTTCCTGCATAAATCGCATAACCAGAAAATGCATAAACAATACTTGCTGTATATGCTGCAAAATGAGACTTTTTAAAATACAATACCAGACAGGACATACTAAGACCGGCAAGAAAATATCTCATTATAATAAGAATACTATATACTTTTTCTATATGATCGGCAGAGAACAATAAATACAACCAATAAATCGGATCATAACTGATTGCTACCGTCGCTCCAAGACCTGTCGTAAAGTCATACTGTCTAAAATCAAAGTTCCCACTGAAAATATCTTTAAGAATCTCTGGAATATACTGAATAAAGCGATATACCTTTGGAACATACTGTCCAAGTCCATCTGCCTCCCAGATTAACGTCTTGCCCTGTAATTTATATGGAAGGAAGATAAGTACTATCATAACAAGGAAAAGTAATGTATATCCAATAAAATACCTAAGAATAGAATGTCCATTCTCTACACCATCTTTCGAAGCTGGTGTTGTAATTTTCTTCCACACTGTTACCCCAGTCTGAACTACCGCTTCCTCTGCTGCTTTATAAATTCCCAGAAACGGAACACATACATTAACTGCTATAAATGCCGCAAACATTCCAAGAAAAACAAAACAGGCTGCCTTTATGTGTAAAACAGCAAATATTCCTGCAAGGACAAAAGAAATTGCTGCTATTATAAGATTCTTCTTTACAAGGAAGGTATTCTGCCTGTCTCTGGCACAAAAAACTCCCCAGAAAAATACAAACAACTGGGGCGCTATTGCAACCGCACTAGTGTTATCCCCACCAACTAATGTTCCAATCAGTCCATAGCCAATGATTCCTTTTGGAAGAAAAACAAACAAAAAGGCAACCGCACATATCAATAAAATAATAACTGGTCTTTCCAGCCATTCTTTCATCAAATCCCACAAATAAGCAGATAAAAGAAACAAAATACTTACTGATAAGAATACCGTTGAAATCTTAAAAATCTTTATGAATGTAATAAAATGTCTTATCGCATTAAAAAGATCAATATGTTCTATTACAACCTCATAAAGAACTCCCAACGCACCATATAAACCAAGACTATATGCTGCATTTCGCAACATATTCCCCCTAAAGTCTTCCCCTTTTTCACTCTGTACCTGTATATAATATCCGACAGCAAAAAAGATTCCTGATACATACACAATCTGCGTCATGCGAGTAAGTATATGCACAATAGATACTTCCTCAAACTTATGACACAGCATCGTCATAATCAAAAATACACCATAGAAAGCTACTATAAGCTCTCTGGAAAAAACTTCGCGTTTTGAAGTTCCATTTTTCCCTTTTATAGACATTTTATAATCCTCCTGTTTTATCACCTATGAATATTGTACGTCATTGTCCCTAAATTTGCAACACATACAAATATGCTCTTCCCCATGTCAGAACATTCTGTCTCTGATATGAAGAAGAGCATAGTAATTACATTATCTTTATATATTTATCAGTTATAAATTCTGTCACAATAACTTCAGGCAATATGTATTTCCACCTTATCAAAATCAAAGCTAACCTGATAACTTATTGTACCCGTTTTAGATTTCAGACAGTATATGTTCCAATCTTACTCATGAATTAATAAGAAACTACCGTTGTCCCAATTGGCATATTATCATAAATATACTTCGCATCCTGATTGTAGCATCGAACACATCCATGAGAAGCCGGCTTACCAATTGTTGGATTCTGTACAGAACCATTGTTCCATAATGGGCGGGTATGGAAAGAATTTCTTCCCTTATAATGCGTTACATATAATTCCTTTGTACTCGTGTAAAACCAGCCTTTTTCCTTGTAAGTAATCTTAAAAACTCCTTTTGGAGAATGATTCTTTGCTGTTCCTGTTGCACAAATAAACGTACGAATCGGCTTCCAGTTACCTTTACTTCCCTCAAAAATAGTTACCTGCTGCGTATAATGACTAATCCAAATCAGATACTTTGTCTTACTGGAATACTTTTTGTAGTTTACAAAAGCTATCTTTACTTCTTTAGAATACTTCTTTGTTGTGTAAATACATTTATTACCGACATATCCAATACTTCTTACCTGACTGGCAAGCAGCTTATTATAATTCTGCTCTTTGTACTGTCTTGGAGTTACCGTTATAACTTTGGACTCCTGACTGCTTAAATATACTTTACTTCCAATTCTGGTAACAGCCTGAACCTTAACGTTATACTTTGTATCTGCCTTAAGCTTCGCAAGACTGTACGTGTTCTGTTTTGTCTTTATCAGAAGCTTATATTTGGAGGCTGTAGCCTTTTTGTAATAAATATGATAGCTGGTTGCCTTTGCTGTTCTTGACCATGTAATGGCAAGATTCTTCTTGGAGTCAAATGTCAGCTTTACGTTCTTTACCTGACCGGCAACTACCGGAATACTAGCTGAAACTGCAGCGGACTGTGCTCCGGATACTGTCTTACCACCTGCCTGAGAAGCAGCTGCCACTTTGAAATAGTATTTCTTTCCACCAGTTAATCCTGTTACATTTAAAGATGTTCCTGTACACTTCTTAACCGCTTTATAACCAGACGCAGACTTTGTGCTCTTATAAACAGTATAGTAAGAAGCATTACTTACTGCATTCCAGGATACCTTAGCTGCATTTGCATTCGGTACAACTTTTACACCCTTTACCTTGGCAGGTTTCTTTACATAATCAAGATTCTTAAGTAATCCCTGTCCATAATACGTTACCTTTGTATTATTCTTTGTAACAGAGGTATACCCAATCAGATATGTATAATACTTCGCATTCTTTAAAGAAGAGGCAGCAATCGATGTTGAAGCCGCTGTTGCCCCG
Source organism: uncultured Anaerobutyricum sp. (assembly GCF_934307085.1). GTDB lineage: Bacteria > Bacillota > Clostridia > Lachnospirales > Lachnospiraceae > Anaerobutyricum. The sequence continues at coordinate 4,578 of NZ_CAKRCF010000044.1, read as the reverse complement.
ACAGACAATTTCTTATACTGTGCTGTAGCGTTCACACCAAGATACATTCCAAGAGTATATCCTGTATACGTCTTACTGTCAGAAGCAGTCCAGGAAGCTTTTACTGAATCATCTGTATTCTGTTTGATGGAATATGCAGAAAGAATCTTTCCTGTATAATAATGTACCGTCAGCTTCTTTGTATTATCCTTACTTGTAAGAACAAGCTGATAATATGATTTCTGTGAATAAGACTGTCCAAGACTTACTGTAAGAACACCCTTCTTTGATGCTAACTCACCTGAATTCGTCTTCTCTCCACTGCTTTCCTCTGTTACGGCATATGTATAACCACCATCCGAAAAATCAGCGAACTTAAGTACTAATCTTCCTGTATCATCTACATACGCAATACTGCTTACACTTGTTTCCTGCGGAGTTGTTGCAGCCATAGCGTTCTTCCCTGCAAAGACAAAAGAAAAACATAACACAAACAACGCCAAGATACTAATATATTTCTTGCTCATTTTTACCTCCCTATTCGTTATACATTACACTACAATTATACATTACACTATAAATATGTCGTAAATTTTGTACTAGTTGCTTTTTTGTAAAAAAATCCTTTTTTCATTATATAATTAAATAAAACCCCCGTCAAGAAATGCACCCCCTGAAAATTTCCTGATATTTTCGCCCTTATAAATGGAAGAAATTGTTCAAATTTCCTCTCCTCTCACTATACAATTATCCTGATTTTTGCTATAATGATATGAAAATATGCGATTCATACATCGTATATCGTCACTGTTAACTTATTTATATTATTTTATAAAGAAGGAATTTATATGATTAACTTTAATATTCCCCCGTTTACGGGAAAGGAAACCGAATACATGACAAAAGCTATCCAGAATCACAAGATCAGTGGTGATGGAGAATTTACTAAAAAGTGTAACCAGTGGATTGAAGAAAAAACCGGCACTGCCAAAGCTCTTTTAACAACTTCCTGTACACATGCTACAGAGATGTCCGCTCTTCTTGCTGACATCAAGCCAGGTGATGAAGTTATCATGCCATCTTATACTTTCGTTTCTACTGCAGACGCTTTCGTTCTTCGTGGTGCAACGGCTGTTTTTGTAGATATCCGACCTGACACAATGAACATCGACGAAACATTAATCGAAGATGCCATCACAGATAAGACAAAGGCTATCGTTCCTGTACATTATGCCGGTGTTTCCTGTGAGATGGATACCATCATGGATATCGCAAAGCGCCACAATCTTCTCGTTATTGAGGATGCTGCACAGGGTGTTATGTCTTCTTACAAAGGACAGGCACTTGGAACAATCGGTGATTACGGCTGCTTTAGTTTCCATGAGACAAAGAACTACAGTATGGGTGAAGGTGGTTGCCTTTTAATCCGTGATGAAGAGAATATCGAGGATGCCGAAATCATCCGTGAAAAAGGTACAAACAGAAGCAAGTTCTTCCGCGGTCAGATTGACAAATATACATGGGTAGAGGCTGGTTCTTCCTATCTTCCAAGTGATATGAATGCTGCTTACCTTTATGCGCAGTTAGAAGTTGCCGATAAGATTTATGATGACCGTATGAACACATGGAACACATACTACGAAAATCTTACTCCTTTAAAAGAAGCCGGACATATCGAACTTCCTGTTATTCCTGAAGGTTGTGTGCATAATGCCCATATGTTCTATATCAAGGCAAAAGATTTAGAAGAACGCAGTGCTTTAATCAAATATTTAAAAGAGAATGAGATTTCCTCTGTATTCCATTACATTCCTCTCCACGGAGCACCAGCCGGACAGAAATATGGACGTTTCCATGGAGAAGATAAGTACACAACAAAAGAGAGCGAGCGCCTTCTTCGTCTTCCACTTTATTATGGATTAGAAAAAGAGAAAGTTCTGACTGTTTGTGAAAAGATTAAGGAATTTTATTCAAAATAATTTTTAGCTACTCAGGAGGCAAGCTCGTGTTACACTCGATTATTATACCTTGTTATAAATCTTCACGTACTATCCGTGAAGTTGTAGAACTTACCAGTGCTGAACTTGACCGTTTAGGGAAATCAGAATATGAATTTATTCTTGTAGATGACTATTCCCCAGATGATGGGGCAACTTTACGAGAATTAAAAGCACTGGCAGCCGACTATCCATTTGTAAAAGCAATCTCTCTCGCAAAGAACTCCGGACAGCATAACGCTGTTATGGCAGGACTTAACTACGCACAGGGCGATCTTTTAATCGCAATGGATGATGATATGCAGACACATCCTTCCCAGTTACATTTTCTCCTGGAAGAAATTGAAAAAGGATATGACATCGTCTACGGCTATTACCCGGATAAAAAACATTCCGCATTCCGTAATTTCGGAAGCTACTTAAATTACCTTACTGTCCGCATTCTTATCGGTAAGCCAAAAGATATGAAGACATCCAGCTACTGGGTTATCCGCAAGTTTGTAAGAGACTATGTCATTCAGTATGAGAGTCCTTACACACATTTACAGGGTTTATTCCTGCGTACAACCCGCAACATAAGCTGCGTGCCAATTAAGCATTTCGAACGTGAAGTCGGACAATCTGGCTACACTTTAAAGAAGCTTATCCAGCTCTACTCCAATATTATGGGATACTCCGTTGTCCCACTGCGCTTGTCCACTTATTGCGGATACTTCTTCTCTATATTAAGTATTCTTGGTGCGCTGGCAATCGTTATCCGTAAGCTCGTAAACCCTGCCATGGCACTTGGCTGGCCTTCCATGATGTGTGCCATCTGCTTTTTCTCCGGACTCATTATGTTATTTATGGGAACTATTGGAGAATATCTTGGCAGAATGTTCCTTGGAATGAACAAGCAGCCACAGTTTGTTGTTCGGGAAGTAATTACACAAAATAGTGCAAATATTACTCCAACATCCGGAACTACTGCCACCACTGTTGGAAAAGATAGTACTGCTATCAGTAATTCTAATTCTAACATAGAAAAAACTACGAATATTTCTGATACAAATAATTCTTCTGTATCAGAAAATTCTACAACAAACTAAATTTCAAGAATGCTATTCTACAACTGTTCAACCAAACACATACCATCTAGTGTGTTGTATCATTTATATAAAAATTTGCGTATAGGTTGAACAGTTACATTCATAACCACTATAATCATAATCTATCAGGAGGGACTATCATCATGAAGAAAATTATGATTCTTGGAGCTGGAATCTACCAGGTTCCTTTAATTAAAACAGCTAAAAAATTAGGATTATACACTATCGTAGTCAGTATCCCCGGAAACTACCCTGGATTTGCATTAGCTGACAAAGTATACTATGAAAATACAGTCGATGATGAAAAGATTCTCGAAATCGCAAAAGAAGAACAGATTGACGGTATCATCACAACCGGAACCGATGTATGCGTTATCACTATCGGCAAAGTATGTGATGCCATGGGACTTGCCGGTCTTTCCTATGAAGCAGCTCAGATTGCTGTAGATAAGATGCTCATGAAAACCAAGTACGAAGAATATGGTGTACGCACTGCTCGCTTCCGCAAAGTTCTTTTCAGTGATCCAGACATCAAGAAAACTATCGAAGGCTTAGAGTTTCCACTCATTTTCAAATCTGTGGATTCTTCAGGAAGCCGCGGAATCACTCGTGTAGACTCCTACGATGAATTTGATTCCGCTATGAACTATGTAAAAGAGAATACAAGAAAAGATTACTTCTTAATCGAAGAATTCGTAGAAGGTGAAGAATTTGGTGCTCAGGCCTTCGTATACAACGGCGAAGTACAGTTCATTCTTCCACACGGAGACTACGTATTCCACGGCGATACCGGTGTTCCAATCGGACACTTTGCTCCATATAACTTAAGCGAAGATGTTATCGAAGACGCCAAGACACAGCTTCGCGGTGCCGTAAAAGCAATGCAGCTTGATAACTGCGCTATCAACGCCGACTTTATCTTAAAAGATAATAAAACTTATGTACTCGAACTTGGCGGCCGCTGCGGTGCAACCTGCCTTGCAGAATTAACATCTATTTACTACGGATTTGACTACTACGAAAAGATTCTCAGAACTGCACTCGGAGAAGACCCTCACTTTACATTCGACAAACCATTCGTACCGAATGCCAGTCACCTTCTCATGAGCGATAAAGACGGAATCATTAAGTCTCAGGTTGACCATAATAAGCCAAATGATGATATTTATGAAGTTGAATTTGACTACAAACCAGGCGATGAGGTTCATAAATTCCATGTAGGTCCACATCGTATTGGACATATCATTACTAAGGGAAAAACTTTGGAAGATGCTCAGAAGTTGCTGTTTGAGGCAATGGATAAGGTTGAAATCACGGTGGAATAACTTCTGATTTGTCGAGTTGGTAACAGACGCCGCTGTAGAGAAGGTTGTGCTCGGATTGCCAAAAGTAATATTGAACAGAGAGACTAAAACATCTCCTATTTTGAGCTGTTGCGCTAAACGTTCCATTTTGCCCAGTAAAGCAGAAACTTCGCAGTAACGAATGCGAAGTTTCTATGGTCAAAATTCCAC
>NZ_CAKRCF010000043.1 GCF_934307085.1 uncultured Anaerobutyricum sp. | reverse complement strand
GAAGAAGACAGTTAAGGCCAAAGCTCCAGAGAAGAAAGAAACGGTTGAAGCAAAGCCTGTGGTTAAGAAAGAGGAAGTAGCAGGGCCGAAGTCTGCAGCAAAGAAGAAGACAGTTAAGGCCAAAACTCCAGAGAAGAAAGAAACGGTTGAAGCAAAGCCTGTGGTTAAGAAAGAGGAAGCAGTAAAGCCGAAGCCTGCAGCAAAGAAGAAGACAGTTAAGGCCAAAGCTCCAGAGAAGAAAGAAACGGTTGAAGCAAAGCCTGTGGTTAAGAAAGAGGAAGCAGCAGAGCCAAAGCCTGCAGCAAAGAAGGAAGTCGTTGAAACAAAGCCTGTTGTTAAGCAGGAGATTTCAATAGAACAGCCGGATTTAGGGCCAAGAAGAAGTGTTGCTTTTATCGGTTCGGAATGTTATCCATTTGTTAAGACTGGTGGACTGGGAGATGTAATGTCTGCTCTTCCAAAGGCGTTGGCAAAGTTAAATCTGGATGTTAAGGTGATTTTGCCAAGATATAAGTGTATTCCTCAGAAGTTTCAGGAAAAGATGGAATACAGAGGCTCTTTCTATATGGATCTTTGTGCTGATGGAAAACAGTATTATGTGGGAATTATGGAATATCAGGAAGATGGTGTTGTCTATGATTTTATAGATAACGATGAGTTTTTCTCCTGGGGTGATCCTTATACGAACCTTATAGATGATATTCCGAAGTTCTGTTATTTTGGCAAGGCTGCTCTTGCTGCACTTAATTATTTGGATTGGACTCCGGATGTAGTACATTGTCATGACTGGCAGGCAGCGTTAGTACCGCTTTACTTAAGAACTTGCTTTAGCGATACGAATATAGGACGTGCAATTGCAGTACTCACAATACATAATCTGAGATTTCAGGGCGTTTATGACAGAAAAACGATTCAGTATTGGTCAGGACTTCCTGATTACGTATTTAATAAAGACTGCATGATTCAAAATTGGCTTGATGCGAATATGTTAAAAGGTGGTATTACTTATTCTAATAAAGTGACAACTGTAAGTAACACTTATGCCTGGGAGATTCAGACAGAAGAATATGGTGAGGGGCTTGAAGAACATTTAAGATATCACAATAATAAGGTTTTGGGAATTGTAAATGGTATTGATACGGATATTTGGAATCCGGCAACAGATAAGCTGTTATCCTCTAAATATGATGCAGAATCAGCGATAAAGAATAAAAAAGCAAATAAAAAAGCTCTTCAGGAATCTTTAGGCTTAGATGTAGATGATGGTAAGATGGTAATTGGACTTATTTCTCGTCTTACAAATCAAAAAGGACTTGACCTTGTAAATGACGTAATTCCAGGTATCATGGATGGCAATACGCAGGTAGTTGTTCTTGGTACAGGTGATGCCCAGTATGAGGATACCTTCCGTTACTATGAAAATAAATATAAAGGCAGCTTCTGTGCATATATTGCTTACAATGAAAATGTGGCTCACAATATTTATGCAGGCTGTGATGCACTTTTAGTTCCATCAAGATTTGAACCATGCGGACTTACACAGCTCATATCTATGAGATATGGTGCGGTTCCGATTGTCAGAGAAACAGGAGGACTTAAAGACACTGTTCAGCCATATAATGTATTTGAAAACACAGGTAATGGCTTTACATTTGACAGATATGAAAGTGGACTTCTTTATGATGCAATTAATAGAGCAAAAACTCTTTATTTCGAAAACAGAGAATACTGGGATGATATGGTGATTCGTGATATGAACAAAGATGTTTCCTGGGAAAAGAGTGCAAAACAGTACAAGGATATGTATGTAGAATTAACACCAAGATATTAAATTTTGATTTGTGGAGATAAACAGACGAATAGACGCCGCCAGGAAAGAATATGTAGCCAGAGTGCCAGAAAATTTTAGAAAGGCACTAAAAAAATTATCTCATTTTGTTCTGTTGTGCTAAACGTTCCATTTTGCCCAGTAAAGCAGAAACTTCGCAGAAACGAATGCGAGGTTTCTATGGTCAAAATTCCACAGCACAAAGTCTCAAAATGAGATAATTTTTTTAGTACCTATTTCGTTTTCTTTGCACACTCTGGCAGAAATTCTTCTAATGCGGCTGTCTATTCTATTACCAACAAATCGAGGGGAGTACTTGTAATTTCAGACAGGAGTCTTTGAGAAACATATGAACTAAACAGATGCTGTATACATCCTTCTATCGGATTGCTCAGGAAGATTAAAAAAAGAGGGATTATTCTAAGATTGCATTTTGTGACTTTGTGCTGTGGAGTGTTGACTGTAACCTCGCGAGCTCGTTTTTGAGCGAGGTTGTTTTATCAGGCAACATGGAACGTTTAGCACAACGGAACAAAATGCAATCTTAGAATAATCCCTCTCTTAGAAGTCATCGATGCAATCCGACCATAAATATCTCCGCAGCAGCGTTTATCATCAAATCGACAAATCAGGATTTGACTTTTTTGAAGTTAGATGGTGATATGAATCCTGGTAAAAAGATGGGAAATAAGTATTTGTTTACAGTATATATCCGTCATGCATTGACTGTTGAAGGAGTTATGTATTGGTATGCAAAAGAACTGCTTTCGTCAGTTGTGCTTGACAAACAAAATCTTTTCATCTATAATACTTTAGTGTAGTGCATTGATAAAACTACACAGAGATTATAAGGGAAAGAAAAGGAGAAATACTATGAAAAAGATAATGGCTATGCTTCTGGTTCTCGTAATGAGCATTACAGGACTGGTTGGATGTGGTTCATCAAAAGGTAATGAAGCGGGTTCAACAAGTGCAAGTTCCGATTCTGACTGGGCTTACATTCAGGATAAGGGAAAACTTACCGTGGGTATCACGTTATTTGCACCAATGAACTATTATAATGAGAAGAACAAACTTGTTGGTTTTGATACAGAGATGGCTGAGGCAGTTACAAAGAAGCTTGGCATTGATGTAGAGTTTACTGAGATTAACTGGGATTCTAAAGAAGTAGAGTTAAGCTCTAAAAATATTGACTGTATCTGGAATGGTATGTGTATTACAGAAGAAAGAAAGCAGAATATGAGTATTTCTGACCCATATCTTTACAATACACAGGCTATGGTAATGAAAAAGAGCAGAGAGAAAGAAATCATGAAGAGTGTAAAAGGTCTTACTGTTACAGCAGAACAGGGTTCTACAGGGGAAGGTAAGATTGACGGTTCTATCTCTGATGATGATACTGTAAAGGTTTCTGCACAGGATTATTTCAAAGATGCGAACTATATTGCTTCTGATTCTATGGCAAAGGCACTTATGGAAGTAAAATCTGGTACAGCAGATGTTGCTTTAGTTGATAGCGTATGTGCACTTGGTATGGTTGGTGAAGGAACAGATTACTCTGATTTAGTAATCAATATGGATAACAATTTCGGTCAGCAGGAATATGGTATTGCATTCCGTAAAGGAAGCGATGTAACAGAAAAAGTAAACGGAGCAATCAAAGAGCTTTATGAGGATGGAACAGTAGATACGATTGCAAAGAAATATGCTTTACAGGACATGTTGATTAAATAGTTGTTTCTATGGTATGATAGAGAAACTGTATAGGCTTCGTGAGGATACATACATCTTAGAGTGTTTTTTACACACTCTAAAGCATTTTCAGATTCGTTCAGGAGTTGCATAAAGAATAAAAAAGTAATTTTGTTATTATGTAGCTTATGTGAGAGTCGTATAATGAACTTGTGATTGAAGAATGCATATAAAGGAATCCGGGATTTCGGTATCTTTTAGAAGAAAGAGACGGAAAGACCGGATTCTTATTGTGGTTTCGGGCGAAGATATATCAAATATTTTACAAAGAAAGAAGGATAATAATATGATGGCTACCAGCCCAATGGAATCCTTAAGTTCGGGATTCATTATTAACATCGAGCTGTTTTTTATCACTTTACTTCTGGCATTGCCTCTTGGTTTAGTGATAACATTTTGTTCTATGTCAAAGTTTAAGCCGTTAAAATGGCTGAGCAGAACTTTCGTCTGGATTATCAGAGGAACACCACTGATGCTCCAGCTTTTTGTTGTGTTGTATGCACCAGGACTTTTATTTTCTATGCCGATGAACTCTCGTTTTACAGCAGCAGTTATTGCCTTTGTTATTAACTATGCCGCATATTTTTCGGAGATTTACCGTGGAGGAATTGAAAGTGTATCAAAAGGACAGTATGAAGCAGGGCAGGTTCTGGGTATGACAAAGACGCAGATTTTCTTCAAGATTATTCTGTTACAGGTTATAAAGAGAATTATTCCCCCGATGAGTAATGAAGTTATCACTCTGACAAAAGATACTTCTCTTGCACGAATTATTGGTCTTGCAGAGATTATCATGTGTGCAGAGCGTTTTACTAAGCAGGGACTTATCTGGCCGTTATTCTCTACAGCAGTCTTTTTCCTTGTTTTCAATGGTGTCCTCACAATTTTATTTGGATGGATTGAAAAGAAAATGGATTATTTTAGAGTATAAGGAGGGTATGTATGTCTATTCTTGAAGTGAAAAATTTAAAAAAGAATTTTGGAAATCTTGAAGTGTTAAAGGGCATTGATTTCTCTCTTGAAAAAGGAGAAGCCCTCGCAATGATTGGAGCATCTGGAAGTGGAAAGACGACACTTTTACGTTGCCTGAACTTTTTAGAGTCTCCAACACATGGCCAGATTATAGTAAATGATAAAGTGATTTTTGATGCCGATGATAATAAGTCTCTGGGAGATGCGCAGATAAGAAAGAACCGTTTACATTTTGGAATGGTATTTCAGTCCTTTAATCTTTTCCCACAATATACAGCGTTACGCAACTGTACATTAGCCAGAGAGTTGATGGCAAAGGAACGTCCGGATTTTAAAGATAATAAAAAGAAAATTATGGATGAAATTACAGCAGAGGGAGAAGCACTCCTCGAGAGTGTTGGTTTAAAAGAAAAAATAAATTACTATCCACATCAGCTTTCTGGTGGACAGCAGCAGCGAGTTGCCATTGCAAGAGCTCTGATGCTTCAGCCGGACATATTATGTTTTGATGAGCCAACTTCTGCACTTGACCCAGAACTTACCGGAGAAGTATTAAAAGTTATCCGTGGACTTGCTGATCGGCATACAACGATGGTTATCGTTACACATGAAATGAAGTTTGCCCGTGATGTATCTGATAAAGTTCTTTTCTTAGATCAGGGTACGATTGCGGAGTATGGTACACCAGAGCAGGTATTTGAACATCCAAAAGAAGAACGAACAAAACAGTTCCTGGAAAGATATTTTGAGGATTAATTTAAAAGTTCATATAGAGAAGTGATTGCATAAGCAAAAGTATAAAAGGTATGTTTGTGTGATTAGGTTCTAAATAGTTACAATTATTTCATGTAGGGCATGGATTATTCTGGTTCATATAGTATGCAGCTGATATTCAAAGAAAGTTAAAATGTGGAAAAAAAACAGCGAAATGTAACTTTTTCAGGGGGGGGGTAAAAATGTAAGAAATCCCCTCTTTTTTTATAAATTTTATTGCTTTTTATTGTATAAATGATATACTTATTGTAGGTTGCTGTGTCCAGTTATAGCATAAAAGTGAGAAGCGAGGGGAGATGTGAAATGATAGATGTCAGAGAAAGTGCAGCTAAAATGAAAATATTAATCGTAGATGATTCTGAGTTAAACCGGGAACTTCTCGCAAGTATGCTAGAGGATGAGTATGATATTTATCAGGTTGAAAACGGTCAAAAAGCAATAGATATCTTAGAAGAAGATAGAGATCAGTTTAAATTGGTGCTGCTTGACATGAATATGCCGGTTATGGATGGATACGAAGTACTTTCCATTATGAAGAGGAGAAAGTGGATTGATAAGCTTCCAGTAATCGTTATTTCTGCAGAAATCGGTGGAGAAAGCGTAAAAAAGGCATATGAGCTTGGGGCAAGTGATTATTTCGCAAGACCATTTAATGAGACTATTGTGCTTCAAAGAGTTCGTAATACGATTACCCTTTATGATAATATATCAAGTAATTTAAAAGATGCAGTTATAATGCTGTCTACTATATTTTACCGAATTTTTAAGATTAATCTGGCGACAGACTCTTACGAGATTATAGAACAGAGAGCTAATGATCCTTTAAGGGAATTTTATCAGAAGGAAAGTATGTCAGAATGCTTGGAAGATGTTGCTAGAGGTGGATATATTCATGAAGAGGACTATAAAGAGTATAAAGAATTTTGCTCGATGGAACATTTGAGAGAATGTTTTTCAAATGGAAGCAATTATGAGAGTATTCAGTATAGAAGAGTGCTTAAAGGAGAATATCGATGGATTTCTATGGAGATTGTCCGAAGTACAGAATATAGAGAAGATAACCAACAGGTTGTAATGTGCGTCAGAGATATTAATGATGACTATCTGAAACTGTTGCAGATAGCCATGTGTCATACATTGGATTCTGTCAAGATTGTATCTATGAATATATCTCAGGGAATCTGCCTTTCTTTTACAGGATGCAGGAGCGAATTAGATGGAGAGGATGGAGAATCCATAGATTCCTATATCAAAAAGATTAGCCAGTATATTCAGCTTCCGGAGATGAAAGAGAGGTTTTGTCAGACATTTTCACAGGAGAATATATTAAAGTCATTTCAAGAAGGAAAAGACTCTTTAGTGATGGAAACAGCATTTTCTTATTCAGAGGAACAACAGCCATGTGTACTTCGCATTAACGTGGATATGGCATGCAATTCTTTCTCAAGAGAAATTGAGGCAGTTTTACATTTTACAGATATTACGGCAGCCTATCTAGTGCAGAATGTCCCGCAGAAGATTTACCAGAAAGATTATGAGAATATTATTATTATCGATGCGAAGAGACAGAAGATGATAAAGACCGATGTGCTCTCCTCTGTATTAGCAGATTATCTGAAGAAAGAAGAAGATTATAGAGGATATTTATCTTATGCTTCACAAAGAAATGTTGTCGAGAGTGAGAAGGAGAAGTTTGGACATTATGTGGAACTGTCTACGATAGAAAAAGGTCTTAGTAAGGATAAACAGTATTCCTTTACGATTCATGAGACTAATGGGGATGGCGAGGCAAGATTAAAGCACTACTCTTATATTTACCTGGATAACAGGATGGATATTATAGTTGGAGCACGAGAGGATATTACAGAATTTTCTGAAAAAGACGTGCTGACGAATGGCTATAATCGTCGTGGATTTATTCGTAATACAGAACGTATTCTGAATACTTCTGATGATAGAACAAAGTATGCTGTTTTGTTTTTTAATGTGCAGAATTTTAAAGCTGTGAATGAATTATTTGGAGTGGAAAGTGGTGATATTGTTCTACAGAATATTTACAGGACCCTGAAACATTCCAAGTTATCACCAATAATTACAGCAAGAGTAGATTCGGATCATTTTGTTTGTCTTATAGAGAAAAAGAATCTGGATTTTACAGAATTGTCTGCTGTGTGTGCGAATAAGTTTACCAAAGATGGAAAGAGAATGAATCTAATCATTCGATGTGGTATTTTCTATGTGGAAGAAAAGCCAATGAAGATTCCGGGTATGATTGACAGAGCAAAGCTTGCCAAAAGATATATTACCGATGAATATGTACAGCCGTATATGGTTTATGACCACTCTATGCAGGTCGCTTATGTGGATAAGGCAAAGCTTGCAGGAGAGTTGCAGGAAGGTATCGCCAAGGAACAGTTTAAGGTATATTATCAGCCTGTAATTAATACGAAGACTGGAAAGATTGCTTCTGCTGAGGCTTTAATTCGATGGATTCATCCAGAAAAAGGATTTATTTCTCCAGCATTGTTTATCCCAGCATTAGAGGAGAATGGTCATATATCGGAACTTGATTTTTATGTTCTTAAAAAAGTATGGCAGTTTATTAACGGAAGATGTGAGGAAAATAAATTTGTAGTTCCAATTTCCGTTAACTTATCATGGATGGACTTCTATGATGAGATAATGATGGAAAAGATTCTAAAAGAAATGGATCGTTTCAAAGAAAATAACAGAGAACACATGGCACGTTTTGAGATTACAGAGACTTCTTATGCTGCTATCAAAGAAAATAGAAGAGGTATACTTGAAAGTCTAAGAATTAAGAATGCCAAGATTCTTTTAGATGACTTTGGAAGTGGATTTTCTTCATTTGGAATGCTTCAGGATTATGATTTTGATATTTTAAAAATTGATATGAACTTTATCCGTAAAATCGGAGAGAATCCAAAGACAAAGAGTATTGTCCGTAGTATTATCGAAATGGCACATGAGATGGGTATAAAGACAGTCGCAGAGGGGGCAGAAACGGAAGAACAGGTAAGCTTCTTAAGGCAGAATGATTGTGATTATATCCAGGGATATTACTACTCTAAGCCGTTGCCAGAAGAAGAGTTTATAGAATTCTTGGAAAAAGAGGATAAGAAAAATTAAAATTATTTTATTATGCTTCACAAGTTATAAATAAAAGTCTAAAATAAAAAGATGTTTTTATTTCATTGTGTTAAACAATTTGTTTTACCGAGTAAAGTAGAAACTTCAGAAAAATGAGTCTGAAGTTTTTATGGTTGAAACTCCACAGCACAAAGTTATAAAAACATCTTTTTTTATTTTTTCAGAAAATAGTTTCGGCTGTTTTATAATGATACTATCGATATTCCTCTGCCAGTTTCTTGAATATCGGAAGAGCTTTTTCCACTCTCTTTGTTGGTACGCAGTATGCGATACGGAAATGTCCTGGGCATCCAAAGATATCTCCAGGAACAAGCATTAAGTCTTTTTCCATTGCTTTTTTGCAAAATGCCTGTGAATCTGATTCTAAGGAACGTGGGAACATATAGAAAGTTCCACCGGGTTCTACGCAGTGATAGCCATAATCCTGAAGAGCTTCAAAAAGTATCTTTTTATTTGTTTCATATACGCTTAAATCTGAAGTATAATTACATACGTCTGCTACAGTTCTCTGCATCAGGGAAGCAGCACCGTTTTGTCCGATAGTACGGGAAATTTGCGGACAGATTTCGATAATCTTATCAGCCTCTGCACATTCTGAATGTACGGCAAGATAACCGATACGTTCGCCTGGAAGAGAAATGGACTTACTAAAAGAATAACAGGTCAGTGTGTTTTGATAATAGTTTGCCACATAAGGGGCATCGACTCCTTCAAAAATAATATCACGATATGGCTCATCGGAGATAAGATAAATCGTATGTCCGAATTCTTTTGATTTTTCTGTTAAAATAGCTGCCAGCTTTTTAATAGTTTCGGTAGAGTAAACAATTCCGGATGGATTGTTTGGGGAATTGATTAAAACAGCAGAAACATTTTCGTTTAACTGTGCTTCAAATGCCTCAAAATTAATTTGGAATGTATCAATATCTGCCGGGATAATGGTAAGTTTTAACCCAGCTCCGAATGTGTATGGTTTGTATTCAGAAAAACAAGGAGCAAATGTAATGATTTCATCTCCTGGATTTGTTACAGCACGAAGTGCATGGGCTAACGCACCGGCAGCACCGATTGCCATAAAAATATTAGCAGCTTTATAGGAGGAACCGTATTTTTTATTCAGGGAAGCAACGATTTTCTCGCGGGTTTCCATGATTCCAAAACTAGGACTGTATCCGTGAAGTGCCAATGGGTCTAATGTGTTCACTTTTTGGACAATTGTTTCATTTACAATAGAAGGTGCAGGTACGGAAGGATTTCCGAGACTGAAATCATAAATGTTCTCTGCTCCGACAATTTTTGCTCGTTCGGTGGCATACTGGAATATTTCAAAAATAACGTCTTTTTCCTGTAACATTGATGTATATTGTTTGTTTAGCATAGGTAGACTCCTTTTTTGTGTATGAATTAGATTAATAGTCTCTATGAGTGTATCATACGAGATGGGAAAGAACAAGAACACCAATCGCATATTGACGGTTAAGTGTTACTTTACTATAATAAAACGGACAGAAAGGAGTACGTTATGGAGAATTATTCAGTGCAGGTTCCACCGTATACGGTAGGGCCAAAAGCATATAGACAGATTGAAAAGCAATGTCATATTTATGGAAAGAAGGCAGTTGTTATTGGCGGTAAGAAAGCGATGGCAGCTGCAAAGGATAAACTGCTTGCCGCGGTGAGGGATACAGGAATTGAGGTCCTTGATTTTGTATGGTTTGGGGGAGAGTGTACATTTAACAATGCGAAAAAGTTAGAACAGTTAGAAGCAGTACAGCAGGCAGATATGATATTTGCTGTTGGAGGAGGAAAGGCGATAGATACTTGCAAGCTTGTGAGTATCGATTTTGAAAAGCCATATTTTTCGTTTCCTACGATAGCATCAAACTGTGCCCCAACTTCCGCAGTTTCCATTGTATATAAGGAAGACGGAACATTTTGCAAGTTTGTACATTTTTTAGAGCCGGCAAAACATGTATTTATTGATACGGAAATTATTGCCAATGCACCAAAAGAATATCTCTGGGCAGGAATTGGGGATACTTATGCAAAGTATTATGAAGTAAGCATTTCTGCAAGGGGCGAGAAGTTAGAACATTTTAAGGCGATGGGTGTACAGCTTAGCCGTATGTGCATGGAAGCGATGGTAGAGCACGGTGCACAGGCACTAAAAGATAATGAACAAGGAGTTGCGTCCTATGCGTTAGAGCAGGTTGCCCTTGACATTATTATCACTGCAGGCTGGGTTTCCTTGCTCGTAGCAAGAGAACATACGATGGACTATAATGGAGGAGTAGCACATGCTTTCTTCTATGGACTTTGCAATTTGCCAGGATTTGATGAAGACCATCTGCATGGTGTTGTTGTCGGTTTTGGTGTATTGTTATTACTTACCATTGATGGAAAAAAGGAAGAATGTGAGAAGCTTATCGCATTTAATGAGACAGTAGGTCTTCCAACAAAGCTTTCAGAAGTTGGTGTTACGGTAGATGAAGTAGCAAAATGTGCGCCATTTATGGTAAAAGATGAAGATTTAGAGCATTATCCATATGTTGTGACAGAAGAAATGATTGTAGAGGCAGCAAAAAAACTGGATTACTAAAATAAGTCTTAGTGAGACGGTAATCTTGAAATGATAATGAAAATAAGCATATTTTATTATTTTTACTGAAAAGTTGCTATATATCATAGTAAGTGAATATTTGATTATATGTAAATATATTTAAATAGATTGGAATGTATTTTTAGGAGGAATATTATAATGAAGTTCGAAAAAATTGATGTAACAAAGGCAAATGTAAACCCATTTCAGAGAATTGGTCAGGATTGGATGCTCATTTCTGCCAAGAAAGAAGGCAAGGTAAATACAATGACAGCTTCCTGGGGAATGATGGGCGTTTTCTGGGGAAAAAATGTAGTGACTGTTGGTATTCGTCCACAGCGTTTTACAAAGGAATTTGTTGATGCAGGAGATACATTTACACTGACATTCTTTGACGGTGAGCGTAAACAGGAGATGGGCTATCTTGGAAAGGTATCTGGAAGAGATGAAGATAAAATTAGTAAGGTAAATTTCCACGTAGTGGAGACAGAAGAAGGAGAGCCTACTTTTGAAGAAGGAACAATGGTATTTGTCTGCAAGAAGCTTATGGAAACACAGTTAAATCCAGAGGAGTTTATTGATACGGAAGTAGATGGAAGATGGTATCCAGAAAAAGATTATCATCATATGTATACAGCAGAAGTAGTTGCTGCATATCGTATTGAGAAATAAACAAGATATTTATAATTATAGAAATACTATAATCTGGAATAATGTAGAAACCCTATAAATATAGGAAAATTGTTTGTTAATTTAAAATTGGAGGTGTAGTCTATGTATTATGGCGGATATTATGGGATGTACTGGGATCCAACATATATTTTAGTTATAATCGGTATGGTGATTTGTCTACTTGCGTCAGCAAGGGTAAAGTCTACTTATGCAAAGTTTAATAAAGTAAGAAGTCATTCAGGAATTACTGCTGCAGAAGCGGCAGAGAAAATCCTTCACGGAGCAGGGATCTATGATGTGGAGATTCGTCATATTTCTGGTGATTTAACAGATAATTATGACCCGTCAAACAGAGTTCTGAATTTATCGGATGCAACATTTCGTTCCAGTTCTGTAGCCGCAATTGGTGTAGCTGCACATGAATGTGGACATGCGATTCAAGATGCAGAAAGTTATGCACCGCTTAAAATTCGTGGTGCGATTGTGCCGGTAGTAAACTTTGGTGCGACAATCTCCTGGCCGCTTATTTTAATCGGAATTGTGCTTGGAGGAAGTCATACATTAATTATGCTTGGTGTATTACTGTTTTCACTTACTGTGATATTTCAGCTTGTCACACTGCCGGTAGAGTTTAACGCTTCTTCAAGAGCATTAAAGATTCTTGGTAATTCTCATATCCTTTATGATGATGAGATTTCCGGAGCAAGAAAGGTTCTTACTGCAGCAGCACTTACTTACGTTGCAGCAGCAGCTTCTTCTATTTTACAGCTTCTGCGCCTCCTTTTATTATTTGGCGGTCGCAGGGATGATTAAGAGATATGACAGGAATTAAAATAATCTGTGTTGGCAGAGTAAAGGAAGATTTTTTCAGAGACGGTATTGCCTCTTATGTAAAAGAAATCCGAAAAAAATATCCGATGGAGATAGTAGAATGTCCTGATGAACCGACACCTGATCAGTGTCCTGCTTCTGTGGAAAGACAGATTCGGGAAATAGAAGGAGAACGTATTTTAAGTAAGATAAAAGAGGAAGATTATGTCGTTGCTCTTTGTATAGACGGGAAGCATTACAGTACGTCGGAATGGAAAAAGCAGATGGAGAAAGTGTTTTCTAATGCATCATCAGATATCATTTTCATCATCGGTGGTTCGTTAGGTCTTGCAGATAAAGTAGTAAGACGTGCAAATGAAAAGTTGAGTTTTTCGGCACTGACCTTTCCACATCAGATGATGCGCCTTATTTTATGCGAGCAGATTGCCCGGATTGTGTAAAAAGATGCTCATGTAAAAGCTGACACAAAGTAAAAAAAAGAAAATAAAGAAACCCACTCATTGCTAAAATATAAAAAGAAGAAAGTGGTAGTGCGGCGGAGGCGATTTTCCAGAACTTTTTGGAGAGAATGCCTCCGCCGATTGCTGTTATAACAGGGAATAGCAATGTCTTTTCAGCGGAAAAATAAAAAGGTACTGTCTGATAGATACGAAATAAATTTAGGAGAAGCTGGAGACTGTATCCTGCGAGAAGTCCGACGAGATAACCCAAAATTCCTTTTGAAGGAATGAGAAGCAGAATAAAAAAAATTCGTATGCCTACACCTAAAAGGTTGTGATAAAGAGTTTGCTTCGTCTTACCAAAACCATTTAAAATACTGGAAGTAGTCTGTGCTGCATACATAAATGGACATAACAAGGAAAAAGAGTAGACATACTGTCCCGCTTCTTTGCTGTGGAAAATGGTTTCGCCAAGCACTGTTCCGTAAATAAGAAAGGCGAATGTACTGAAAATACCGATAATAAGACAAAAATGCAGGCTGACAGAGATGGTATTTTCCATTTGCTTATGCTGCTTTTGGTCATAAGCGGAAGAAATTGCAGGCATGAGCATGACAGATAAAGAATTTACGATGGTAGCAGGAAAGAAGAGAAAAGGCAGGGCCATCCCGGTTAACGTACCGTAAGTTTCTAATGCCTGTGTGTGGCTGTGAAAAAATATTTTAAGCATAAAAGGGATAAGTATTGTTTCTAAACTACTGATAATCGTAAGGCAGAAATGATTCACGGAAATAGGGATACTAAAAGAAAAAAAGTGGCGTAGAAATTCTTTTGTAGAAAGAACGAAAGAATTTGTTGGATGGGAGAATGTTCTTTTATCAGTATATTTCTTGTTATAATTTTTTAGGGTTCTACTTTGACTGTTTTTGTTTGGACTTATTTTATTTTTATTTTTTGTATTTGTAATCTTTTTGTTTTGCTTATTTTTATTTTGATTCATTTTATTTGAATTGTTTTTCTGAAAATTTTTCTGGAAAAAGGTGCTCTTTTCGGAAAACAGTGTATGAAAGTAGGCAAGAATAGTATAAATAGTGGACACAGCTTCACCAAGAACCATTCCCCAGGCAGCAATTCTCGCATCTGCTCCCATAATAAAAACAGAAATCGACAGAAGATAAATGCCGCCCACTCGGGTAATCTGCTCTACAATCTGACTAACTGCCGGAATGCTAGAGCGGTTTAGACCAATATAATAGCCGTGAAGACAGGCTTTTATTGACACAAAAGGTAGGGAAAGAGCAGCAATTTTCAAAGGAGGAGCGGCAGAAGCTTCTTTTAATATGAAGATACTTAAATAATCTGCGCTTTCAAAAAGAAAAAACATTAATAGAATAGAGAGACAAAAAGACAGAAGGCAGCCAAGTCGGACAAGATGGTGAGCGTTCTTTTTTTGTCCCTTTGCAAAAAAACGCGAAGTAAGATTAGAAATGCCAGTCTCAAATCCATGACAACACAAAGAAAAGCAAAGCATATATATTGGAAAAATAAGCTGATAAATTCCTAATTCCTTTGCACCAATCAGGTTTGATAGGAATATTCTGTTATAGAATCCGAGTATTCTTGCCAGAAAACCGGAGAGAGTTAAGATTAATGTTCCAGTAAAAATTGTTTTTTTGTATGACATAGTAACACCGCAGGCAAAGGGTTATTTGATTGTATGTGAAAAGAAAAGTAACTATTCGGAAATCATTTATAAAAATGTGTTTGTAAGAGGATTTGTTATATTCAAGTGACTATTTTTTCATATTAATTTTTAACATAATAGGCATCATTTAAATGAACATAAATCTAGTTAAAAAATGATGAGAAAGTAATAAATATCTTTTCAGTAGTATTAAATCTGAATAGCTATAAATAAATTATAGAAAAGAGGAAAAGCTATGAAGCAGATTTATCTTGACAATGCAGCTACGACTCCAGTGCACCCGGAAGTGGAAGCGGCAATGCGACCGTATTTTTGTGAGAAATATGGAAATCCTTCTGGAGTCTATCAAATGTCCTCAGAAAATCGTAACATGATAGAAAATGTCCGTGAACAGATAGCAAAAACATTGCATGCATCAGCAGAAGAAATTTATTTTACATCAGGAGGAACAGAGTCTGATAACTGGGTGCTAAAAGCAGCAGCGCAGGCGTTAAAAGAAAAAGGACAGCATATCATTACAAGCAAAATCGAACACCATGCCATATTAAATAGCTGTGCCTATCTGGAAAAACAGGGATTTGAAGTGACGTATCTTGCTGTGGACGAATGGGGATGTGTCCGACTTGACGTTCTTGAAAAAGCAATACGAAAGGACACGATACTTATTTCAATCATGTATGCCAACAATGAAGTAGGAACGATACAGCCGATAACTCAAATCGGAAAAATCGCAAAAAAGGAAGGAATATTATTCCATACAGATGCCGTACAGGCATATGGACATCTCCAAATAGATGTAAAACAAGAAAATATTGATTTCTTAAGTGCGAGTGCTCATAAATTTAATGGTCCAAAAGGCGTGGGTTTCCTTTATATCCGCAAAAATGTACCCCTTCCTGCATACATCCACGGCGGTAAACAGGAAAGAAATCATCGGGCAGGCACAGAAAATGTTCCAGGAATTATTGGAATGGGAAAAGCGGCAGAAATTGCATTTACCACAAGAAAAGAGCGAGAAGAACAGATTCAGCAATTAAGAAATCATTTAATAGAGAGATTACAGAGAGAAATACCGTACTGCCGCTTAAATGGAAGCCGTACAAAAAGACTGGCGGGAAATTGTAATATCAGCTTTCAATTTGTCGAAGGTAATGAGTTATTACTTTTATTAGACGAAAAAAATATTTGTGCTTCTGCTGCCTCCGCCTGCAGTACAGGAGATGCTTCTCCATCTCACGTTCTTACTGCAATGGGAGTTCCTGCAAAGCTTGCACACGGTACATTGCGGCTTACAATCGGTTATCAAAATACCACAGAAGAAATAGATTACACTGTACAATGCATCAAAGAAGAAGTAGAAAAGCTGCGGGAAAATGCCGAGGATTATCGGAGATATAAAGAAACTTTCCCTTGCAATATAATGGGAAATATAGTATTATAAACAACGGAAGTTTCTAAGAAAACTTCCTGTGGACCAGTAGCTCAGTTGGATAGAGCAACGGTTTCCGGAACCGTGTGTCGGGGGTTCGAGTCCCTTCTGGTTCGCTTTTTTTGTGCAGAATTCTGGTTTACCGCAGGCAAAGTTGCCGCTTGATATTCCGGGAACAGCCTATAAAAGTACTTTAATATAAGAAATCATTCAGGGAAAGCATACTCGTATTTGTGATTACGGGCGGAATCAGATATAATAAGTATACAAAGAAACATGAATGCATAATAGAATCTACACAAAAATAAAAATATAGGAAAAACATGAAATACGAAATATATATAAAAGAACCCAGAAAATCACAGAAATTTTGTAAAAAGGCTATCGCAGAATACGAAAAACGTCTCAGCCGTTACTGTAAAATTAGCTGCAAATTTATAAAAAAAGAAAAAGAATGGAACGCTCTCCTCACAAAAGATACCAATATGAAAAAGTTATTGGTACAGCCCGGCAAAGCAGAACTTACTTCAGAAAAACTCAGTATGCAGATAAAAAACTGGGAAGGCTCAGGAATGAAGGGTGTTATGTTCTTCGTACCAGAATGGAACGAGCAGACAGTGGAGAAATTTGTAGAACAGGGCATTAGTCCTATAGAATCACTAGTCCTCTCAGACTTTACCATGTCCTCAAATATGACCGGAATGGTTCTCTACGAACAAATCTACCGGGGATACAGAATTCTCTATAACCACCCTTATCATAAATGAATTTTTATTTATGATAGGCAGCCACCTATTACTTTTTGTTGGCAGATAGTTAATAGAGGGGAATAGCATAGACAGAACTTGAAAAGGAATGATACTACATCAGCAATTAACATATAAGATAAAGAAAAAATGATTTATTATACTATTGATTTTGTGACTTTTGTACTTTTTATAACGGAATCAAAATCAATAGTATAATAAATCATTTTTTTTCTAATATCTTTATGCAACAAACTATGGAGCAGATGGGAGTCATTCCTTTTCTAGTTCGTCTGTTTTTATCCCAACTCCTCTTGGCGGAACCGCCGTGGAGAACACAATCTGTGTTTGTGTATTTCCAAATTGCTGCAAATGTCCAATGAACGTATCAAGCTCCATTGTGCTAGGAAAAGCAACCTTTAACATAATGGAATATGTACCAGTAACACAGTTACATTCCAAGACATTTGGACAGTCTGTGACATAAGGATAGAATTCATTTTTCTGCTTTGGATCTAAAGTAAGATTAATGAATGCAGTAATATGATACCCAAGTGCAACAGGGTTAATAGTTGCGTGATAGCCGGTAATAATGCCGGCTTTTTCCATGCGCTCGATTCTGGTAGAAACGGCAGGAGAAGATAAGAATACCTTTTGTGCAAGGTATTTTAAAGGGTAGCGGGCATTCTCCTGAAGAAGAGAAAGAATCTTTCTATCTATTTTATCCATAGTATAATTACCTCCAAAGTAAATTAATGAGTCAATTGAAATAATAAATAATATAAGAAACGCATCCTGTTCCTGCATGGCTTTATAACTGGCAAAAGAAAAGCCAGCAGGATAATGGTATCTACCTAAATTTTGTTAAGATAAGCAAATATGTACCAATTATATGCAGAAGATGAAAACTCTAGTTTCTGCACTGTATAATACACAGGAGAATGTTTTTCAAATCCGAAAATAGAGAAATTTGGAAAACAAAAAACGGAGCATTCCTAAATGGAACACTCCGTTGCGTTTCTTTGATTATATATCATTTAAAAAATGATTTCAAGAGAAAATTTATTTCTGTAACAATAATCAAGGATTTGATTAAAAATCAATAGGTCAGTATATTAGCAAACACCCTGTGCAAGCATAGCGTTTAATACTTTTTCGAAACCTGCGATGTTGGCACCTGTTACATAGTCGCCTTCTTTGTTGTAACGTTTTGCAGCATCATCAATGTTATGGTAAATGTTAACCATGATGTTTTTAAGCTTGCTGTCAACTTCTTCGAATGTCCAGCTTAATCTTTCGCTGTTCTGAGACATTTCAAGAGCAGATGTAGCAACACCACCAGCGTTAGAAGCTTTACCAGGAGCGAACATTACGCCGTTTTCCTGTAAGTACTTAGTAGCATCTAATGTAGTAGGCATGTTAGCACCTTCACAAACTGCGATACATCCGTTAGCAACTAACTGTTTAGCATCTTCAAGGAAGAGCTCGTTCTGAGTAGCACATGGAAGAGCAACATCGCATTTGATGGACCATACTCCACGTCCTTCATGATATTCGCTGTTTGGACGGTAGTTCTTGTACTCTGTTAAACGAGCACGTTTTACTTCTTTAATCTCTTGTAATGCAGCTAAGTCAATTCCTTCTGGGTCGTATACCCAACCTGTAGAATCAGAACATGTTACAACTTTTGCACCAAGCTGCTGACATTTTTCGATAGCGTAAATTGCAACGTTACCAGCACCGGAAACAACAACTGTCTTACCAGCGATGTCATCGTTATGACATTTTAACATTTCTTCTGTGAAGTATACAAGACCATATCCTGTAGCTTCTGTTCTTGCAAGGGAACCACCGTATGTTAAACCTTTTCCTGTAAGAACGCCTTCATAAAGACCACGGATTCTCTTATACTGTCCGAAGAGGTAACCGATTTCTCTTCCGCCAACACCGATATCACCAGCAGGTACGTCAGTGTCAGCACCGATGTGTTTGCAAAGCTCTGTCATAAAGCTCTGGCAGAATGCCATAACTTCACGGTCTGATTTGCCTTTAGGGTCGAAATCAGAACCACCTTTACCACCACCGATTGGAAGTCCTGTAAGAGAGTTCTTGAAAATCTGCTCAAATCCTAAGAATTTGATAATACCCTGGTTTACGGATGGATGGAAACGTAATCCTCCCTTGTAAGGTCCGATTGCGCTGTTGAACTGAACACGGATACCCATGTTAACCTGAACCTGTCCGTTGTCATCTACCCATGGTACGCGGAACTTAATCATTCTTTCAGGTTCTGTGATTCTCTCTAAAACAGCCTGTTTTTTATATTCTTCTTCATTAGCTTCGATTAATGGGCGAATAGTTTCAAAAACTTCTGTAACAGCCTGATGGAATTCTGGTTCACTTGGGTTTTTTGCAATAACTTTTGCGAGTACGTCATCAACGTAAGACATAGTCTGTTCCTCCTTGATATTGTGTATTATACATATTTTATATCCTCGATAATTGATAAAAAAATATCAGAATCATATCTCTCACCGAGTTCTTTTGCCGGGGTCTATTATACTATATTGTGCGAAGTAATTCAATAAAAAGAATAAGTAAAAGTACAACTTTTTTTAAAAAAATTTCATAACAACACATATAACTTAATATTTTTAAGTGAAAAACGAATGAAAATGATAGTTTTAGCTGCAAGAATTTCATTTTTTGAGTCGGATGAAGGATGAGTGTGTATAAATTGCAGAACAAAAAAGTAAAGTAAGGGAGAAAAGATAGCAGAGCAAAAGTTAAAAAAATATCAATAAAGGACAATCTCTTGAAATTGTTAAAAATGTGAACTTAATGTGAAAAGGAGAATATGTTCACAAAATTATCGTAAATTAAGAATAATATAGCATGTGTTAAATTTATACAGGAGGCTTATTTTATGATAGAAGTAAAAAACTTAGTCAAGGATTACGGAAAACATCATGCGGTAAAAGATATTAGTTTTTCTGTACCTGACGGACAGATTGTAGGACTTCTTGGACCGAATGGAGCGGGAAAGTCCACAACAATGAATATAATGACCGGATATATTTCAGCAACTTCCGGTGAGGTAAAAATCGGGGGATATGATATTTTAGAGCAACCATTACAGGCGAAGAAGTTAATCGGTTATCTACCAGAGATTCCACCACTGTATGAGGACATGACTGTAGCGGAATATTTGAATTTTATCTGTGATTTAAAAGGAATCCGTAAAAAGGCAGAAAAGGAATCGTCTATTAATGAAGTAACAGAGGCAGTAAAGATTTCTGATATGAAGGGAAGATTAATCAAGAATCTTTCCAAAGGATATAAGCAGAGAGTCGGATTGGCACAGGCATTGATTGGAAATCCGCCATTGCTGATTCTTGATGAGCCGACGGTAGGACTTGACCCGAATCAGATTATTGAGATTCGCTCTCTTATTAAGAGTTTAGGAGAGAAGCACACCATTATTTTAAGTTCACACATTTTATCAGAAGTAAATGCAGTATGTGACTATGTACTTATTATAGATAAGGGAACTTTAGTTGCACAGGATACTCCAGAACATCTGTCAGAAGATTTCTCCGATACGGATAATATTATTTTATCTGCAAAAGGCAGTCGTGAGAAGGTAGAAAAGGTATTAAAAGCTTCTGAATATATTAGAGATTATAAGATTACCGGCGAAAAAGATGAAATTATTGATGTGCAGGCGAAAACAGCAACAAAAGAAGATATCCGCGATAATCTGTTCTTTGAGTTTGCCGAAGAAAAATTACCTATTATTAAAATGGAACGAGAAAGCCTGTCTCTTGAAGATGTATTCCTGAAACTAACCGGACAGGATGTGGAAGCAGTAGAGTCTGAGGCAAAGAAGGCTTCTGAGCAGATTGAAAAACAGGGACATCATGGATTTTCTTTTAAAAGGAAGAAAAAAGCAGAGATAGTAGATTCTGAGTCGGAAAAGACAGAAAAAGAAGAGGAGGATAAGTAGAATGAAAGCCATTTATTTAAAAGAAATGAGAAGCTATTTTCACTCACTGGCAGCCTATATTTATTTTGCTCTTTTTATTGCTGCGACAGGAGTGTATTTTTCTGTAATCTGTATGTCTTATGGTTATACGGATTATGCACAGTATGTATTTTCTAACAGTACGATTTTATATATCGTAATCGTGCCAATCCTTACGATGCGTTTATTTGCAGAGGAAAAGAAGCAGAGGACAGACCAGCTCTTATATACTTCACCGATTCGTTCCAGCAGTATTGTATTTGGAAAGTATCTTTCATCCATAACATTACTTGCCATTTCTATGTTAGTAAGCATCATAGAAGCAGGTGTGTTAAGTATGTTTGGAAGCGTAAACTGGAAAACAGTTCTTACGGGATGTCTTGGTTATTTCTTATTAGGAGCTTGTCTGATGGCAGTTGGAATGTTTGTATCCTCCCTTACAGATAACCAGATGATTGCAGCGGCATTATCTTTTGCAGTAGTCCTGTTTTGTATGTTACTTCCGAATATTTCGAATGTTGTACCGGGAAGAGCAAGATATACTTACATCGTATGTGTACTTGCTGTTATTCTTATTGCATGGTTTTTCTATGATGAGACAAAGAACGTAAAAATCACAACCGGAGTAGGTGTTGCCGGAATTGCGATTATCGCTATTTTAAGTAAAGTAAAACCTGCATTATTTGACAATGGTCTGTCCAAGATTATCGACTGGTTTTCTGTGTTAGACCGTTTTAATGATTTTTGCAGCGGAATTTTAAATGCATCTTCTATCGTATATTATATATCATTTATTGCAGTATTTTTATTCCTGACGATGCAGGGAATTGAAAAGCGCAGATGGAATTAGGAGGGCATATAATGATTAAGAACAAGATGAATACAAAGTTAAAAAAAGGTATTTTTTCCGCAATGGCAGTTGTCGTTCTGATTGCAGCAGTCATTGCAGTGAATATATTTGTAACAAGTAAAAACTACACAGTGGACGTGACAACCAATAAAATCTATTCCCTCTCCAAGCAGACAAAAAAAATCTTAAAGGGCTTAGATAAAGAAGTTACGATTTACGTTATTGATAAAGAGTCTAATGTAAATTCTTCTTATGCACAGGTATGGAAGGAATATAAAAAGAATTCTACCAAAGTAAAATTTGTTTACAAAGACCCAGATTTATATCCGAACTTCACTAAAAAGTATGTAGACAGCAGTGAAGAAGTGGCAAATGACAGTATGATCGTAAAATGCGGCAGGAAATATCGTTATGTTTCCGCAAATGACTATGTATCATACAGCTATGGAAGTGACTATTCCTATTCTGCAGATTCTCTTCAGTTAGAAAGTCTTACAACAGAAGCAATCAACTATGTTATTTCCGATTCTACACCAGTAATCTACACATTAAGTGGACATTCTGAGCAGAGCTTTGATTCTAGTGTGACAAGTAGTTTTGAAGGAGATAACTATTCTGTAAAAATACTGAATCTTCTTACGGAACAGAAAGTACCAGATGATTGCTCTATCTTACTCATCAATGGTGCACAGAAAGACATTACAAAAGATGAGCTTAAGATGATTAAAACTTATATGAAAAACGGCGGAAAGATGTATGTATTTTTAGATGCAAAGGTAGAGAACCTTACGAATTTATACAGTCTGCTTAAATCTTATAATGTAGAACCACAAAAGGGAGTCGTGGTAGAAACCGATGCAAGTAAATATACACAGTATCCAATCTATCTGCTTCCAACGATCGAAAGTTCTGATGCAACTTCTGCACAGTATAACAGTAATATTTATATTTTAGCTCCAAGTGCAAAAGGACTGAAGGATATTACAGAAAAAAATGCAAAGAAGAATTCTTCTGCATCTGATTATACAGTAACTCCGTTACTTTCTACAAGCGATGGTGCATACTCCAAGGTGAATACAGATAGTGCAACACTGAATAAAGAAAAAAAGGATATCAGCGGACCATTTAATATTTCTGTAGCGGTATCAGATTCTACAGGTGGAAGAATGATTGTAACGGGATGTACCAATATGTTATTGCAGGATATCGACCAGGCAGTAAGTGGCGCAAACACAGACTTCGTATTGAATGGTGTGAACTATCTTGCAGAACAAAAGAGTAAGATTTCTATCAGAGCAAAGAGTCTTAAGACGGAGAATGCGGTGGTACCGGCGTTTAATCAGAAAGCAACGCTGATTATGACAGTGTTTGTGATTCCGTTAGTGATTCTGGCGGTTGGAATCTGTGTTGTGATCAGGAGAAGAAAGCTTTAAATTCTGATTTGTCGAGTTGGTAACAGACGCCGCCAGAGAAAATAAGTAGCTGGATTGCCAAAAATAATATTGAACAGAGAGACAAAACAATATCCCCATTTGAGCCGTTGTGCTAAACGTTCCATTTTGTCCAGTAAAACAGAAACTTCGCAGTAACGAATGCGAAGTTTCTATGGTCAAAATTCCACAGCACAAAGGCTCAAATGGGGATATTGTTTTGTCTCTCTTTTTATAGGTTTTGAGCAATCCGATCACAAACTTCTCCACAGCAGCGTTTGTTATCAACTCAACAAATCAGGAGTTTTCTAATTACAATACATATCAATATCTATTGTTGCCCCTAATTCATGAACTATCTCTAGAAAGTCTTTTTCAAAATACATTGCAGGCAGGCAATCGGATTTGAAAGAAGGAACAATGTAGAAACGGACTTCACCATTGTTTTTTTCACATATTTGCTTGATATCTTTTATTTTGCTTCCGATCTTTGAAATTAAATCATCTATTGCGGGCTTTATGTCCAGTTCATAAAAAGTATCACTGGCTAATGTCCAATAGCCTTCTAGATGTTTTGTTCTATTAAAAGGAGACATTCTTGTTTCACGTTGTTTTTTACAGTCGGTCGGTTTGAGGTTCAATATATTTTCAATTGTATATACATCAAAATTATTATCAAAAAATAAAGTGATTTCCATATAAATTTCTGTATCCATAACTACTCCTGAAATTCGTTACTTTTGCAAATAGTTCTTTGGTGGCGTTTCGTAAATTACTGTTATATGAATGATAATAGTATGAAAGGCTGTTTTGACCATAATAACATACTCCTTTATATATTGCATGTAAAATATATTATAATATCAATACATTGCAGGAGAATAATATGCTATTTTCGGACTTTTGTTTATTATTATATATTAAAAAATATATATGCTATAATGTACAAAATAGAGAATAAAAATTCAAGGAGAAAACAATGTACCTGTTGCTTTTATGGGAGTGGAGGATACCCGGTTAGAAATGTTGTTTCTCTCACCGGAAGAAAGAGGAAAGGGACTGGGGAAACAGTTGATAGAATATGGTACCAAGAAATATGGAATACAGGAAGTTACGGTGAATGAACAGAATCCGCAGGCGGTTGGGTTTTATAAGCATATGGGGTTTGAGACGTATAAAAGAACGGAAATGATGAGGAAGGGAATCTGTATCCGCTTTTATATATGAAAATTGGTGATAGAGAAGAGTAATTGTGTGTGAAGAAATAGAAAGATATCATAAATTTATAGGTGTTATTGATTGTTTTTTTAACATAATATAGCAAAAATTCTCCTTCCTCTGCAGGTGGGAGAACTTACAGGTGGGAGATGAATTGCGTAAAAACAAAAAGAGAACACTTGTTCAGTGATGCAATCCATGGTATAATAGAGTCAGTAGAAAAGGAAAAATAAATCATAATGCACAGTCGAGAACGGAACTTAGTAAATTTATCAATGCCTGTAAAAGCACCAGTAGCAGACTATTGAAAAAGGAGTATCTGGAAAGCAGGGAAAAGCTTTGGAAAGAAGCCTTTTGGAGTCAGAGTTTCTGCCCTGCTGACAGCAGGAGGGGTTCTG
>NZ_CAKRCF010000042.1 GCF_934307085.1 uncultured Anaerobutyricum sp. | reverse complement strand
TGCGGCTGTCCAATTCTGTTACTAGAGTGTGTTTGAAAAATGCTTTCTGCAAGATGTGCATTACAATTTGTGGAAAAATTCACCTAAATAAAGGCGGTGTATAAAGCTATGCAAACTAAATGAAGGCAAAATACACCGCAAGTTGAAGCATGTAGATTGCATTTTGTGACTTTGTGCTGTGGAGTGTTGAATGTAACCTCGCGAGCTCGTTTTTGAGCGAGGTTGTTTTATCAGGCAACATGGAACGTTTAGCACAACGGAACAAAATGTAATCTTAGAATAATCCCTCTTTTAGAAGTCATAGCTGCAATCCGACCATAAATATCTCCGCAGCAGCGTTTGTTATCAAATCGACAAATCAGAATTCTATTGACAAATCATAGTAGATGAATTATAGTGGTACTGAATGATACTACTTATTGATAAATTGTTATTATTTAGAGATTACAAACAGAATGTGAGGTCCTTATGGATAATGTAGAATTACTCATGAGTTTTGGTCTCACCAGACAGGAAGCCAGAGTGTATGTTCTTCTTTTAGGAGAGGGAGCACTCAGTGGTTATGAAGCGGCGAAGAGGCTTGGCATTTCTCGTTCAAATGCGTATGCGGCACTGGCGGGTCTGGTAGATAAAGGAGCAGCCTACATGGCAGAAGAGCAGGCAGTACAGTATCATGCGGTTTCAATAAAGGAGTTTTGTGCGAATAAGCTTCATTATATGAATGAACTTTCTAAAACGTTGGAGCGGCAGATTCCAAAGCAAAAGCAGGAGGATGCAAAGTATTTGACGATACGTGGAAGAAGACATATTGAGGATAAATTCCGAAATATGCTTAAGGAGACGAAGGAGAGAGTTTATCTTTCAGTATCTGCTTCGGTAGCAGATTTATTTCAAGAAGAATTAATGGAGCTGGTTAAGCAGAAGAAAAAGGTAGTTCTTCTGACCGATGAAGAGTATGTTATGGATGGAGCAACTATTTACTGCACAAAGAAGATTGAAACGGTAGGGAATAATGGAAATGAAGTAGAAATGGATGGACAGATTCGTTTGATTACAGATTCAAATTATGCACTTACCGGGGAACTACAAGACGAAGAAACTTCGACGTGCCTGTATTCAGCGAATCCGAATCTGGTCAGGTTGTTGAAGGATGCTCTGGCGAATGAGATAAGGCTTATTGAGATAGAGAAAAAAGATGTCTTGATATAAGTGAAGCAGTCAAATATTATCAGCCAGCATATAAAAACTAAAGATATAAATATAAGTTATAAAGGAAGGAAAAGAAGATGGAAAAGAAACCATTTGTTACAAAGGAACAGTTAGATAAAATCGTAGAAAAATACCCTACACCATTTCATTTATATGATGAGAAGGGAATTAGACAGACAGCCCGTGATTTATACAAAGCATTTTCCTGGAATGAAGGATTTAAAGAATATTTTGCAGTAAAAGCAACGCCTACTCCTGCAATTCTTAAGATTTTACAAGAAGAAGGATGTGGAACAGACTGTTCTTCTTTAACAGAATTAATGATGAGCGACCGTTGTGGATTTGCAGATGGCAATTCTATTATGTTCTCCTCTAATGAGACACCGGCAGAAGAATTTATTCTTGCAAAGAAGTTAGGAGCAATCATCAACTTAGACGATATTACACATATTGATTTCTTAAAGGATGCCTGCGGTATTCCGGAAAGAATCTGCTGCCGTTACAACCCAGGCGGATATTTCTCTCTTGGAACAGATATCATGGATAACCCAGGAGATGCCAAGTATGGAATGACAAAGCCACAGATTTTTGAGGCATTCAAACGTCTTAAGAGAGAAGGAGTAAAAGAATTTGGTATTCACTCTTTCTTAGCAAGTAACACAGTATCTAACGAATACTATCCTGCATTAGCATCCATCTTATTTAATCTTGCAGTAGAATTAAAAGAGAATCTTGGTGTTCATATCGGATTTATCAACTTATCCGGTGGTGTTGGAATCCCTTATACACCAGACAAAGAGCCAAATGATATTTTTGCAATCGGTGAAGGTGTTCGTAAAGCTTACGAAGAGATTTTAGTTCCAGCAGGAATGGGAGATGTGAAGATCTTTACAGAACTTGGACGTTTCATGCTCGCACCACACGGACATCTTGTAGTAAAAGCAATTCATGAGAAACATACTTATAAAGAATACATTGGTGTAGATGCCTGTGCAGCGAACCTTATGCGTCCTGCTATGTACGGTGCTTATCATCACATCACAGTTATGGGTAAGGAAAATGAACCATGTGACCACACATACGATGTAGTAGGTTCCCTTTGTGAGAACAACGATAAGTTTGCAATCGATAGAAAGCTTCCAAAGATTGATATGGGAGATTTACTTGTACTTCATGATACAGGTGCTCACGGATTTGCGATGGGTTATAACTATAACGGACGTTTAAAGAGCGCAGAGATTCTTTTGCAGGAAGATGGAAGCACAAGAATGATTCGTCGTGCAGAAACACCAGAAGATTACTTTGCAACAATCGAGGGATTTGATTTTTAATTTACCTCAATATATAAGAGACGGAATCTCAAAATTATTGTTTGAAGCGGTTTCTCTTGAATAGATTTGAAATAAAAATCAAGATAGGGAGATTTGAGAAATTTTTGGAAAGCTATAACTATCTGAAAGCTCAGATTACTCCCTTGTAAAATAATAATCTGTAGAATTTAACCAAACAGAACCCCAGTCCCCTGTAAATATGTAACAATACTTCTTAGAGGAAGTTCAAAATGCGATTAAGTGTTTTGAGTGTAGCGAAACGAAGTATTGTTGTATATTACGGGAGACTGGGGTTTGTTTTATAACCTCACAAATTATCGCTTTTATGAACGATATCGTTAGTGTATAATTCGTATATTTTCCTTAGAATATCAAAAAGAAGTAGCCGGACTCGGCGGCTACAACGTAGAAAATATGGGAAAAATTATTTATTCTGATTTAATTCAGTGATAAATGACAGACGAAGCTCCAAAGATATAACAAACTGTTTGTCTGAATTTTAAAAATTCCAGAGCAAGCAGTAGACTTCAATTTTCATCCTCAAATATAGGGTATCGCTTTTCCTCTCGGGTGTCAGCTTTGGCTCTTATATTTGGCAAATTAAAAATTATTAGTAATAATTAAAAATTGTTAGTTTTTGCCGCATATTCATTGACAAATTCTGGTGCATGAAATATAATGTAATGAAACGAAACAAAACAATATAAAACATTATAAAACGAGGAGGAAATTATGAGAAACATGAAGTTTGTGAAGAGAATTGGCGCTGCAGCTTTAGCAGCATGTATGGTTTTATCCTGTGTGGGATGTGGAAGTTCATCTAACAAGGGTGCAGCAGAAGGAACAACAGAGGTTGCAACGGAAGGTGGGCAGACTAAGATTTCTGTAGCTGCTGCAGCAAGTCTTCAGGCTACATTTGATGATGAGCTGATTCCTTTATTTGAGAAAGAGAATCCGGAAATAAAGGTAGAAGGAACTTACGCAAGTTCAGGAGATTTACAGCAGCAGATTGAATCAGGATTAGATGCAGATATTTTCTTCTCTGCAGCAACATCCAATATGGATACATTAGTAGATGAGAATCTTGTAGATAAAGATACTGTTGTTGACTTATTAAAGAACGATGTTGTATTAATCACACCTAAGGATTCTAAGTTAGGAATTAAGAGCTTCAAGGATATCACAAAGGCACAAACAGTTGCAATCGGTGATCCTGAAAGCGTACCAGCAGGTAAATACGCAAAAGAAATTCTTACAAACTTAGGTGTTTACGATGAAGTTGAGAAGAAAGCAAGTCTTGGAGCAAGCGTAACAGAGGTATTAAGCTGGGTTGCAGAGGGAAGTGCTGACGCAGGTATCGTATACGCAACAGATGCACAGACAGAGAATACAAATGGTGATGACAAAGAAGTAGAAGTCGTAGCAACAGCAGAAGATTCTATGATGCAGACACCAGTAATTTACCCAGTAGGTACCGTTTCTTCTTCTACACATAAAGACGCAGCAAAAGCTTTTGAAGATTTCCTTCAGACAGATGAAGCAAAGGCAATCTTAGAAAAAGCTGGATTCACAATTAACGAATAATTAAAAGACAGGCTGGATGTATATGACAATGGATTTATCACCAATTATTATATCTTTAAAGACAGCTACCCTCAGTATTATTATTACATTCTTTTTGGGGGTGGCTGCAGCCCAGCTTGTTTTCCGTCTTAAGAGTAAGACGATGAAAACAATATTAGATGGGCTATTTACCCTGCCGCTTGTGCTTCCGCCTACAGTGGCAGGATTTTTTTTACTATATATTTTCGGAATGAGAAGACCGATTGGTAAGTTTTTTATTGAATATTTTGCAGTAAAAATTGCATTCTCATGGGGAGCGACCGTATTAGCTGCGGTTGTAATCTCATTCCCGTTAATGTATCGGTCAGCAAGAGGAGCCTTTGAACAGGTGAATCCCGATGTGCTTTCTGCAGGAAGAACACTTGGAATGAGCGAGTGGAACATTTTCTGGAAAGTGCAGATGCCGATTGCATGGCCGGGAGTTATTTCCGGAGCAGTTCTTGCATTTGCCAGAGGACTTGGAGAGTTTGGAGCAACAGCAATGATTGCTGGAAATATCAGAGGAAAGACAAGAACACTGCCATTAGCTGTATATTCGGCAGTTGCATCAGGAAAAATGCAGGAAGCAGGGCAGTATGTAGCGATTCTTGTAGGAATTTCCTTTATTGTAGTTGTATGTATGAATTATTTTTCTATGGAAAAGAAGGGCTAGAATTATGGCATTATCCGTTCACATTAAAAAGAAATTAAAAGATTTTGAGCTGGCTGTAGATTTTGATATGGATGAAGGTATTGTCGGATTCTTAGGTTCTTCCGGCTGTGGAAAAAGTATGACCTTAAAATGTATCGCAGGAATTGAGACACCAGATGATGGAAGAATTGTCCTTGATGATGAAGTGCTTTTCGATAAAGAACAAGGCATCAACCTCTCACCACAGAAGCGTAAAGTGGGATATCTTTTTCAGAATTATGCACTATTCCCGCACATGACAGTAAGGCAGAATATCGAGGCAGGACTTGCAGCATCAGGCAAGTCAAAACAAGAGAAAAAAGAAATCGTGGAACGCCTCTTAGAACAGTTCCACATAAAAGAACTGGAAAATTCCTATCCAATTCGCATCTCTGGTGGACAGCAGCAAAGAGCTGCCCTTGCCCGTATGATGGCAGCTGAGCCAAAGTTCTTATTGTTAGATGAACCATTTTCTGCATTAGATGCTTATTTAAAAGAAAAATTAATGCAGGAAATGATGACATACTTAAATCAATTTAAAAAAGGGGTTATCATGGTTTCACACAGTAGAGACGAAGTGTACCAAATGTGCAGTGATACCGTTATTATGCATCGGGGAATCTTAGAAACTGTTGGAAAGACCAGAGACATCTTTGATAATCCAGGAACAGTTAATGCAGCGAGACTTACTGGCTGTAAAAATATTTCCTATGCCATAAAAACTGGCACACATGAAGTATATGCATCCGATTGGGATGTAAAACTCACTTTCCCTGAACAGACAGAGATTCCATCAAATCTTACCCATGTAGGAATCCGAGCACACGAAATTCGTCCGATAGTCTCCAAAGATGCAGATTTAAAAGATATGGATTTAAATGAATCTATAAAGTTGAATACGATGAAATGCCAGTTAGAACGCATTTCTGAAGCACCATTTGAGATGTATCTTATTTTACAAAATAAAAGCGGAAAAAGTACGAGTCCGCTGTGGTGGAAAGTTACGAAAAAAGAGTGGCAGGAAATTGGGGAAAAAGTTCCAGAAACGGTGGAATTACCGGTAGAACATATTATTTTGTTGAAATAGTAGTTATTGCAGGTAAGAAGACGCTCCTAAAGAGAGAAGAAGCCTTATATTTGTGACAGGTAGCGCACCAGACTCTATTGCTGTGGGTTGAATGTTTATATTCAATCCTCGTGCTAAGGTCCCAAATATAGGGCTTCTTCTCTCTTTAGGAGCTGACTTTGACTGAGGGAGGGAAAACTATTTCACCGATTACGTTTCCAAATCAATTTTTTTGATTGCAGTCTTCCAGAAATTCTATCTCTTTGCAGGCATCTGTCTGTCAAATAAATTAAATCAACCCAAAATGCTTCAACGCATTCTTAATCCCATCTCTGTCAATTGGTGTAGTGATATAAGATGTATTCGCCAGTACCTCTGGATAAGAATTCCCCATTGCAATACTATTCTTTACATGCGTAAGCATAGACAAATCATTATTGCTGTCTCCGAATACATAGCAGTCGTCTAAAGATTCACCTAAACGTTCTACAATATAATCAATACCACCAGCTTTAGAGCACCCTTTTGGAATAACTTCTTCAAAACCGTAAGGATGCATTTCTTCTCTTGCGATAAAATCAAAATGCTCTTTTATGCGTTCATGGAATAAATCAAGGTTGCTGTTTTCATCAGTCAAAATGATAAATTTATCAAAGTCTAAAACAGGATCATCAAAGAATCTTACAGGATGATCCATCTTTGTATGTGCGTAAGAATTACGAATGGCAGTAATAGGAGCAAATGGATTTTTAATATTCTGAAAATAGCAGGATTTGCGGCCTTCATATACTGCTTGAATCTTGCATTGTTCTAAAATGCTTTCCAGCCCACGTTTTAACTCTTCATCAAGGTCGTAATGATAAAGAGTTTCTCCATGGAAAATAACTTCTGTGCCGCAGCCACAGATATAACCATCAAAAGGAAACTCTTTAATAGCCTCTGGCATGAAACCATATGTACGTCCGCTGTTAATAAAGATATAATGTCCATTTGCCTGTGCCTGTTTTAAAGCTTCAATTGCACTATCTGGAATATATCCTGGAATACCTCCGGCGAGGAGTGTACCGTCAATGTCAAAAAACAATAATTTTCTAGTCATAGTGTAAAATGTCCTTTCGTAAAAATATTCGTAATGGTCTGCAAGACGAAGTAATTTTTAAAATTTGATTAGATATTATATCATAAAACCGTGGATTGGAAAATATCAAAAAATATGTTATGATGTTAAAAGCAAATTATGAAAAAGAATGAAGCAAAAATCAGATATTTTGCGATATTTCTAAAAAAGAAAGGATGAACTATAATGGCAAACCCAATCGTTACAATTACAATGGAAAATGGAGATGTAATCAAAGCAGAATTATATCCACAGATTGCACCAAACACAGTAAATAACTTTATTTCCTTAATTAAAAAAGGATTCTATGATGGACTTATTTTCCATCGTGTAATCAAAGGATTCATGATTCAGGGAGGATGTCCCCTTGGAAACGGAACAGGTAACCCTGGATACAGTATTAAAGGTGAATTTTCCAATAATGGATTTACAAATCAGTTAAAACATGAAGCAGGTGTGCTTTCTATGGCTCGTTCCATGATGCCAAACTCTGCAGGATCCCAGTTCTTTATCATGCATAAAGCAGCTCCACATCTTGATGGAGAGTATGCAGCATTTGGTAAAGTAATTGAGGGAATGGATGTAGTAGATAAGATTGCATCTGTAAAGACTTTCATGGATTCTCCATATGAAAAACAGGTAATGGCTTCTGTAACTGTAGATACACAGGGAGAAGAATATCCAGAACCAGAGAAGATTGAGAAATAGTAATTGAACAAAATCGCTGCGCCACAGCCTTGGCAGGCCATCGCGTAGTGATTTTGTTTAATTACTATTTACGCCAATAATTGTTCTTGAGTTTGTAAAGCATTGACTTCAAATTCTGCTAATGCTTTTATTACGTGTTCTGCGGATTCTTCATTATAGATATAGAGATAAACCGGACGGGAAATATCAAGACTGAAAATGGCCATAATAGACTTTGCATTAACGATGCTACAGCCAGATACTAAATCGAAACGTCCGTTAAATTTATTAATTATGTCTACAAAAGTTTTAATTTTATCCATGGAATTAATGTTAATGGTTTTTGTAATCACAGGAAATGCCTCCAAAACTTTCAACGCTAAAATTAATGAATATTAAAGTGTTTGCTTTTATTTGTAACTATTTTCATAATCATTCAGAGCTATACAGAGTTGTGAAATATTTAGGAATGCTCAGAAAAGAGTCTTTATTTAATAATATGTTAACACTTGAAAAGACAGTTTTCAAGGGACGGAAAAGAAAATTACGGGTAGATATTTAAACATTTATTATAGAAAATGGACAAAAAAGCAGGTTTTTGTTGCTATTTAATTAAATAGTAAGTGCATATACTTGATTATAAAGTAGAGGAGTCCATCTATTTATGTCGCAAAATGAATTGAAAACTATGCTAAACGAAGAAGACTGCATTGGAGTACCAGCCGACGAAGGCTATCAGGAATACATCATAGATTATATCCTTGACGAGAATCTTTTCGAAAATGAACTTTCTGATTATTGTGTATTTCCAATCGGTTATAATCAGTCAATTATTTATATACGCTCCGATAATCCACTTACAGGAGGGGACAGAAGATTTCGTTATAACATGATTCCAAAATGTTACGGTCTAATGGCTTCGGAAGAATTAGAAGAGACAGGGGTTTTGCGAGTCCGGCGTTCTCCGCAGCTTGGTTATCGTGGAAGTGGAACGTTGGTGGCAATTATTGATACGGGAATCAAGTTAGATGATTCTCTTTTTTTATATGAAGATGGAAGTTCGAAAGTTGTCTCTCTTTGGGATCAAAGTGACCAGAGTGGAGCAAGACCGGAAGGTTTTCTTTATGGTACGGAATGGACGAGAGAAGAAATAAATAAGATATTGCAAGGTAATACTAACGATGATAATAAAAATAACAATTCATATGATGTAGATAATACAAACGACAATAGTGAGAATGATAGTTTAAAAAACATAAATAATATAGTGCGTAATAGTAAAAATAATAATTTGGATAATATAAATGAGGAGGTAAGAGAAGAATTTATAAGAAATGTATCAGAGAAAAAAAGCTTGACTAGTAGTAAATTTATTAGAAAACTCCCTTTTGATGAAAATGGACATGGAACTTTTCTAGCTGCCATCGCAGCGGGAAAAGAAGATATAGATAGGGGATTTTCCGGTGTAGCACCAGATGCAGAACTTGTTGTTGTAAAGTTAAAACAAAGCAAGAAATATTTGCGGGAATTTTATTCGATTCCAGATGGAGTGTGGTCATGCCAGGAAGATGATGTAATGCTTGCGGTGCGGTACGTTATCAATGTGGCAAATAAGCTTGGAAAGCCGGTGTCTATCTGCCTTGGAATTGGAACAAATCTTGGAGGACATAACGGGGCAAATGGTTTGGAGAGATATATTTCTTATCTTTCTTTACTGCCTAAAATCGTTTTTCATGTTGCAGGTGGAAATGAAGGAATCAGCGGACACCATTTTCACGGAACAATTCGGAGGGAGGAACAGTATCAGACGGTAGATTTTAATGTGGCAGAGGGGGAAAATGGTTTTATAATGGAACTTTGGGGCGATGAACCAAATGTATACACAGTCGGAATTCTTTCTCCTGGCGGTGAAAATATTGAGCGAATGCAACTTAAAATGGGTGAGTTTCGGAGTATACGTTTCTTTCCGGAAAATACTTTACTGGAAATACGTTCTTTTCCAGGAGCAACGATAGGTGGATCTCAGGTAATTCGAATGAACTTCAAAAATATTGTTTCAGGTATTTGGAAACTATTGGTTTATGGAACAGGAAATGGAGAAAAGCAATATGACATTTGGATGCCAATAAGTAACTTCTTAAAAGAAGAAACTGTTTTTATCAATCCAACTTCTGAGCAGACAGTTACATCCCCCGGAAATGCTCAATATGCCATTACCTACTCTCCATATGATGTAACAACAGGTGGACTGTATGTTAGGGCAAGCAAGGGATATACAAGAGATGGAAGAATCGTCCCAGACCTTGCAGTTCCGGGAGTTTCTGTAAGCATACCGGGCATTTCAAGAACAGATGCTACGGGCGGACTAAGCGGGAGAGAACGGGTGCGAAGTGGAAGCAGTGTGTCAGCAGCATTTGGTGCAGGAATCGGGGCACTAATGCAGGAATGGGCATTTGTTGCCGAATATGACCGGTTTATGAATGGACAGAATATGAGAACATATCTTATACAGGGAGCGGTGAAAGACGGACCGTATGAATACCCGAATCGGGAATGGGGATACGGCAAAATAAACATTTACAATACACTGTTAGGGCAGAGATTTTGATTTGTTGCAGGTAAGGGAATACCCTCTGGGTTAACTGATACACTGTGGCAGATTTTTCTGGAAGCAACAGACAAATGAATTAGAGATCCGCCCACTGAAAGAGCCATATTATGGGGAGATAGGAATTGCGGTAAAAGATAAAAACAGATTTTCACCGGCAACCAGAAAATTCTTTGAATACTTAAAATATCGGGAGAATAGTAATTTGTTGA
Source organism: uncultured Anaerobutyricum sp. (assembly GCF_934307085.1). Lineage (GTDB taxonomy): Bacteria > Bacillota > Clostridia > Lachnospirales > Lachnospiraceae > Anaerobutyricum. Next base: position 14,916 of record NZ_CAKRCF010000042.1, on the reverse strand, counting down.
GCTGAACACACAAACCTCTCAGCAGCAGCGTTGGTTCGGCTCACCAAATTACTATTTATCTAACGAAGAAGATTAGGTAAATCAGGATTGATTAAGTCTTCAAAAGTGACGTTGAATAACTCGCATAAGGCTTTGATTTCAATATCCGTTACATATCGTTGTTGAGTTTCGATTCTAGTGATTACATTTTTATCCATGTCATAACCAGCGAGTTGCAGTTCATGTGCAAGTCCACGCTGTGATAGATGATATTTTTTTCTTAAAGCAATTAAATTAGTACCTATTAAATTCTTTTTACCAGTAGTAGTAAATGGTTTTGGCATAATGTCCCACCTTCCGTTCAAATTTTGTTATGCACTGTAGCATATACATATGGTTTTATTTTACAAAATTTGATAATAACATACGGTCGTAAAAGTGAGACAAAGCGAAAAAAATGAGACAAATTTTATGAAAATTTAAATGTATCTTTTATACCAAGCCATTTCTGGTCTTTATCACTTAAAGTAAGTTGAGTTCCGTCTTCTAAGTGATAGCCTTCTCCAGACGGAGAGCCTTTATATTTCCCAACTAATTCAGGCCATTCAATGCCGATTTCAGGGTCATTCCAAGCAAGTCCTCCTTCATCTCCTGGATGATAGAAGTCTGTACACTTGTAGCAAAATTCTGCTGTATCAGACAGGACAAGGAACCCGTGGGCGAATCCTTCTGGAATATAAAATTGTTTATTATTTTCTGCAGAAAGAATTTCGCCGAACCATTTTCCATAAGTTTTGGAATGACTTCGTAAATCGACAACGACATCAAAAACAGCACCATTAATTACGCGGACAAGCTTACCTTGTGGATGCTGTTTCTGGAAATGTAGACCACGAAGAACTCCCTTTGAGGAAGCAGACTGATTGTCCTGAACAAACTCCATTGTCAGTCCGGCTTCTGCCATATCATTTTTATTATATGTTTCCATAAAATAACCGCGGGAATCACCATGGAGGGTAGGTTCGATAATACATAATCCCTCGATTCCTCCCACGTTCTTTTTTACTTTAATCTGTCCCAAGAGTGAGACCTCCTTTAATTCAAAAATTTTTTTGATTGCAATAGTTTTTTTGAAAACCTATAACAATTTACTTTTATTATTACAATATTTTTCAAGGTTGTAAGGATTCTTTTTCTAAGATTATTATAACTTTTCAAAGACCACAAGGATTTTCAGCCGCATAGCTAAGATTTTTTAGAATGGTAGTAATTTTTTATTATTATAGTACTTCTTTTAAATATCTTTGCAATGCATCTTTCCAATCTGGTAAAGGTGTAAATCCGGCTTCAACCAGTTTACTCTTATCTAACCTGCTGTTAAATGGGCGAGCTGCTTTGGATAGACCGTATTCAGCGGTTGTGACAGGAACGACTGTGACATGATTTTCATCGTATTCTGTATGCCCAAGTGCAACTGCCTGACGGAATATTTCTTTGGTGAAATCATACCAGCTGATATAACTGCCTTCGTTTGTAGCATGGTAATAACCGTATTTGTCGCTTTCTGCCATATCAACAAGAAGCCTTGCCAAATCAAAGGTATAGGTTGGTGTTCCAATCTGGTCGTTAACTACGGTAAGTTTATCGTGGGTTTTGCCGACGGTAAGCATTGTTTTAATAAAGTTTTTGCCGTTTCGTCCGAATACCCATGCGATACGGACAATGAAGTATTTTTTTAATACATTTGCAACTGCCTGCTCACCGAGAAGTTTGGTCTGACCATATACATTTAATGGTTTATAGTTTTTGCAATCTGGTTTCCACGGAATAGTTCCCTGACCGTCAAATACATAATCTGTACTTAAATAAATCATTTTGCAGTCAAGTTCTTTGCAGACAGAAGCGATATACCGTGTACCGTCAGCGTTGATTTCCTTTACAGTTTCCTGTTTATCGGTATCTTCAGCAAGGTCAACAGCAGTCCAGGCAGCACAGTGAACAACAACATCTGGTGCAGCCTCTTTTAAGATATGGCTTACGGCTTCTTTATTTGTAATATCTAATGAAATGTAAGGCATTTTTGTTACGGGAGAACCATCTTGAGTGCCAGAATATTCCGGGGCAATATCAGACCCGATTCCTTCATAACCGCGGGTGGCAAGCTCGTTCATTACGTCATGACCGAGTTGACCGTTAATGCCTGTTACAAAAAATTTCATGTTATAATTCCTCTTTTCATATATTTACAAATTCAAATATGAAGCCAACAAGAGGAAAGCTACCGAATGTTGACTTCATATAAAGAAAAATGAATTAGCGGTTTTTGTACATTTTCTCATAGTAATCCTGATATTCTCCGGAAATGATTGTTTCCCACCATTCCTTATTATCAAGATACCACTGGATTGTCTTTTTAATACCGTCTGTGAACTTTGTTTCTGGAAGCCAGCCAAGTTCATTGTGGATCTTAGTAGGGTCGATAGCATAACGCATATCATGGCCTTTTCTGTCAGCAACGTAAGTGATAAGACTTTCTGGTTTGCCGAGTTCTTTACAGATGATTTTTACAATATCGATATTTTTCATTTCGTTGTGTCCGCCAACATTATATACTTCGCCAACACGTCCGTTATGGATAATTAAATCAATGGCACGGCAGTGGTCTTCAACATAAAGCCAGTCACGTACATTTTCCCCTTTTCCATAAACAGGGAGTGGCTTATCATTTAATGCGTTTGCAATCATAAGAGGAATTAATTTCTCTGGAAAATGATATGGACCATAGTTGTTAGAGCAACGGCTGATAGTTACAGGTAATCCGTAAGTTCTGTGGTAGGCGAGAACTAATAAATCTGCCCCTGCTTTAGAACTGCTATAAGGGGAGCTTGTATGGATTGGTGTTTCTTCTGTGAAGAAAAGGTCTGGGCGGTCTAATGGAAGATCACCGTAAACTTCGTCAGTACTTACCTGATGATAACGTTTGATACCGTATTTGCGGCAGGCATCCATAAGGACAGCAGTACCTTTGATATTGGTGTCTAAGAAAATTTCTGGGTTTTCGATAGAACGGTCAACATGACTTTCTGCAGCAAAGTTTACAACCATGTCTGGATGTTCTTCTTCAAACAGTTTATATACAGCTTCTCTATCAGTAATACTTTCCTTTACAAAACGGAAGTTTGGATTATCCATTACTGGTTCTAAAGTAGAAAGATTACCTGCGTATGTCAGGCAGTCTAAACAAATGATTCGGTAATCTGGGTATTTGTTTAACATATGAAAAATAAAGTTACTTCCAATAAATCCGGCTCCGCCAGTTACAATGATTGTCATAGGTAAATACTCCTTTTAAACTTCTAAATAATATTGTAATTTCATAAGTTGTAATGTACATTTTGTTGAAAATATTTTTTTAATATACTTTGGCGTTATCATATTTTATGAAATTGCTGTATTTCTCAAATTAAAATAGTTGTCAAATAAATAATTGCGGGTGAATAGATGTTAGTAAATAGATACTGAATAAATGAATATTATAATAAATCGAAAAAGTTGAATCTAATATAAATTTTCCTGATACTTTCCATCTAAAACATCTTTTAAATACTGACCGTATTCATTCTTTTTGAGAACTTCGTAAACTTTAAGAACTTCTTCCTTGGAAATCCATCCATTTAAGTAAGCGATTTCTTCAAGGCAGGCAATTTTACGATGCTGGTGCTGTTCCATTGTCTTTACAAAGTTTGTAGCATCAACAAGGCTTTCATGTGTTCCAGTATCAAGCCATGTAAATCCTTGTCCAAGAAGCTCAACGTTTAAGCGGTTATCTTCAAGGTAAATGCGGTTAAGATCTGTAATCTCAAGTTCCCCCCTTGCACTTGGCTTTAAATTTTTTGCATATTCTACAACACGGTTATCATAGAAATAGAGACCGGTTACACAATAATTACTCTTTGGGTGTTCCGGTTTTTCTTCGATAGAAACAGCCTTTCCGTTACGGTCAAATTCAACAATACCGAAACGTTCCGGATCATCGACATAATAACCGAAAACGGTTGCACCATTACCACTTTCAGCATTTTTAACAGCGGCACAGAGACGTTTCTTTAACCCATGTCCGGCAAAAATATTATCGCCAAGAACCATAGCAACCGTATCATCGCCAATAAATTCTTCTCCGATAATAAAAGCCTGTGCCAGTCCATCAGGACTTGGCTGTACAGCGTAAGACAGATTTACACCAAACTGACTTCCATCTTTTAATAATTCTTTAAAACGCGGAGTATCCTGTGGTGTGGAAATAATTAAAATATCACGGATTCCCGCATTCATAAGAACAGACATTGGATAATAAATCATCGGCTTATCATAAATAGGAAGTAATTGTTTAGAAGTTACCATGGTAAGAGGATAGAGGCGTGTGCCGGAACCTCCTGCTAAAATAATACCTTTCATTATATATTCTCCTTCTCTTGTGTCATATCAATACCATAATTATAAAAGATGCCCTAAGGGCATCTTCAAGTGTTTTTTTTTGCTATTATTTCACACGGTTCTCGTCTTTTCCTAAATTGAAGATGAGAATTAAATAGTAATAAAAATTCCGGCATCTTTTGTGATGGTGAATCCGTTTTCGGTTTTTTTTCTTACATAATTTCGGAATTCTTTATAGTGGTCAATGATATATTGATTTTGATTACCGTGGCAGGACAGAACATAAGATATTAGGGTTTCTGGTTCTGTAACATGGAGGGAGTCTTCATAGGATAACCACTTTATATTTTGAAAATACGGAGCAAGAAGATCTGAGCCGTTTTCCTTTCCAAAACGTTCAAAAAGCCGGTCTGCTGAAAGGACGATGCGGTCATCGAAATCCGAGACAAGTTCGTTGATTTCTTTCATATGTGCTGAGCCGTAGGTGCTGCATACAAATGTGCCACCTGTTTTTAGTACACGGGAAATTTCTTCAAAAACAGAGGTAAGATTTTTGCAGTAAAATAAAATATGATTGGCGATGATAAGATCAAAGCTATTATCAGGATATGGAATTCGTTCACAGTCAAAAACCTGAAAATCAAATCGAGCCGTTTTTACATTTGCATGAATGGCACGGCGGGTATCACGGAGCATTCCTTCTGAAATATCGGAAAGAACGACATGAAGCTGTTTTGGAATTTTTTCTTTGTTTTCAAGCCATAAAGAACCATCACCACAGCCAATTTCAAGAACAGTAGAATGTTCTTCCATGTGGCAGTGATCAAAAATCCAGGGAAACCAGCCTTGTGTGTTTGTGCTGTATTTATTGTGAAGCTGAATACGTGCAGAAATATTGGATGCATTCTGATACTGATTTTTCATACTTTTTTCCATGCCGGTAAGATGAATCAGCTTAAGCATCTGACTCCAGTTTACACTATGTTCTTCTTCAATTACTTTGGAGGTGTCCTGAATCGCACGTTCTACCAGTTGGAGCTGTTCTATTTTATCCTGAACAAGTTTTCTTTGTAATTTCAAGGCCTCTGCCATAAAATGATAGTCAGAATCGTTGATTGTCATTTCTCGAATATCATCAAGTGAAAATCCCAGATATTTTAACAAAAGAATCTGTTGCAGGCGGGCAAAATCTTCATCGGAATAAAAACGTGCCCCATAAGGAGTCAGATAAGAAGGTTTTAAAATATTGTGGGAATCATAATAACGTAAGGTTTTTTTTGTGATATGAGCCATTTTTGCAAACTCTCCGGATGAGTAAAAACCATCTTTTTTCATAAAGCTCTCCTTTCAGTTTTTAGTAGGTATCTCCCACTTTTTGGTGGTGGTAGTTGAGATATAAGCAGTATCTTACAGCAAGTATAGCATGAGATTTTTTCTCCTGCAATGTGTGGAAATATATGCCTTGTTTATAACGATAGAGTTTTTACAAAGTGTAGCTAAAGTGACTGGAAGCTGTTATAATTAGATGTAATATGACTCCCATTTCTTCAGGTAGTGAGTAATAAATTACAACTTGTGTATTATTTTGAGGAGTATCGAAGTCTTAAAATTCCACTTATCATTCCTTATATTTTGTGATAGAATAAAAAGCCGTGCGTAAAAATTTTAGACAAAATAAAAGGAGAGTTAAAAATGAATTCAGAGAATGCATTTAAAAAACTTGGACAGAAACTTATGAACGGTGAGATTACACCAGAAGAACATGTAAAAGAATATAATAAGCTTTTAAGAGAGATGGCAGAGAAATATGATTCTCAATGGCATCCTCATGAACATATTTAACATAATATAGCAAGAATTCTCCTTCCTCTTCAGGTGGGAGCATGTCACTTCTTCTGTTGGTAAATAAAATTGCAAGTTTATTTTTCTACTATATTTTTGTATATATATAAGTTAAACTATAAAGGGTAGAAAAGAGTAAAATCTGTTTACAGTTTTAACATAAATGGCGTAGAAAGGATGCTTGATTTTATGGGTGAAAAGTTATTGACTGCCAAAGAGGCAGCGGAAATATTAAAAGTAAGAAAGAATACAGTGTATGATATGATCAAGAGAGGGGATTTGAAGGCTTCAAAGCTTGGGAAGCAGCTTAGGATTCGCCAGGAAGATCTTGATTTTTATATTCAATATGGAAGTCAATATGGAAGCCAGGCGAGTACCATGTTAAATGAAGGTAAGACACAAACAAATGATATTGATAAAGATGAATTTGAAAAAAATATATTAAATATACCAAATGGACCGACTGATATGGCGGGAATAAACAAAACAACACAGAAGGGAATGGCAAATCAGATTATCATCTGTGGACAGGATATGGTTCTTGATTTATTAGCGAATCGTTTAAACCAGTGTATTGGGGAGAATGTATTTCGTTCTTATAAAGGAAGTTATAATGCATTATACGCAATGTATCAGGGAGAGGTGAATGTTGCAACAGCGCATTTATGGCATGGAAAAACGAACAGTTACAATATTCCGTATATCAGCAGTATGCTGCCGGGAACCGACCTTGTTGTTTTACATCTTTTAAAAAGAAAGCAGGGTTTTTATGTGCAGAAAGGAAATCCTAAAAACATCCAGTCTTTTGAGGATTTTAAAAGATCAGATATAACAATCGTGAATCGGGAACCGGGAAGTGGTGTAAGAGTTCTTATTGATGAAAAGCTGCGACAAGCAGGAATTCCTACACAGGAAGTAAATGGATATCAGGATATAGTGAGTTCTCATCTTGAAGCAGCTGCGGCAGTAAACAGAGGCGATGCAGATGTGGCGGTAGGAAGCGAGAAACACAGTCTGTCTGTACCGGGAATTGATTTCATTTTCATACAGGAAGAAAGCTATGATATGGTAATTCGAAAAGAAGACTTCAACAAAAAAACTTACCAGAAAATGATAGAAATCATTCGTTCACCAGAATACCAAAAAGAAGTAGCCGGACTCGGCGGCTACAACGTAGAAAACATGGGGAAAATAATTTGGATTGATGAAGAATAAAAAGGCATTGTAACGCAAGGGTAAAAGTTTTGTTATGTAAAAATATTTGCTTGCCATTTATTCACTATAATATTACTTTTGCGTTACAATACCTTTTTATTTTTCTGACTTTGACAAACCGGAGAGGGAGATTATCCAGATATTTTTTCTTCCCTATGCTATCGTTTGTCAGTTTTCTTCAGTCAAATAAATGATTATTATAGTTGATTATCGTATAATAATTCATGTGCAGTTTCTATATCAATAAATAATGTATCAACTAATTGCTTTTTTAACACGCCCTGAAGAACTTTGACTTTCTCCTTGCCCTGAGCAATTCCGATAATATGCCGGACATTTTTCCTGGATATATATATATTTGCATGTATTAATCGTTCTGTTACCTCTGTTTTAATTGGTTCGCCATATTCATCAATAAATTGAAGTATAATATCTCCAACAGCATTAGAATTATATAATTCCTGCTGCTCAGAAGCAGTTAAAATTTGATTTTTTGTCAGGAAAGAGGAAGAAAATGTTCCAATCCCGACAATTAAAATATCAGCATGTTCGCCCATAGATAATATACGCTGGGTTTCTTCGTTGTTTATTAATGGTTTATATTCTTCCTGAGATTTGCAATAGGCAGGAATGTGAAGTACATTTGCTTGTCCGCCTATTTTTTCAGCAAGTTTAATAGAATTATAATTTGGTAAAGTTTCAAATGTTGTTCCAAAGCTTCCGGCTAATGGGACTGTTTTTGTTTCTGGATAGTTTAATGGAATCATTGCGTTGACAAATCTGGAAACAGCATTGCCCCAGCCGATACCAATAGTGTCTGATGGTTGAATTTTTGATACAAAAAAATGTACAGCTGCCATTGCTAAATAATCTTGAGAATTATCTGAAGTATCTATAATGCGAATATCTGTGTTGGGATAAACTTCATGCAATTTTTTTTCTAAATGTTCATTTCCAAATACAGGAGACTGTATTTCAATTTTTACAAGTCCCATATCTTCTGCTTTCTTAAGGAGTTTGGATATCCAAGGTCTGGATACGCCCAAACGTTGAGCAATTTCCTGCTGTGATAATTTTTCTTTATAATATAGTGTTGCCACTAGTATAATACGTTCTGTTGTATTATCATTATTTTTTTTATTCATAAGTATTACCCCTTTATTATAGGCACATATGTAACTGATGTTTTTACTTATTATATAAAAATAAATTTTATCTTTCAATAGGAAAAGAATTTTTCTTATCTATTGACAAAGCTTATTTTAAAAGGTATATTACAAGTGCAACTAAGGTATCATTTGTAACTTATAAGCACATATGTAACAAAAGGAGGTTTCTATGAATACTTTAACAGTTTCATTTTTTAGACATGGGGAGACAAAGAGTAATATAGAAGGACGTTGTGCAGGAAGAACAGATATATTAATTACAGAGAATGGACGAAGAAAATTAAAGGAATTAAAAAGTACTTATACTTATCCAGTTGTACAAAAACTTTTTTCAAGTCCGGCAATTCGCTGTCGGGAAACAAGCGATATTTTATTTCCAGGAATGGAGCCAGAAATTATTTATGGATTTTGGGAAATGGATTATGGAATTCTGGATAATAAGCCAGTGGATATTCTGGCATCTCAAGTTGGAAAAGAGCGTTGGAATAAACGTGATTATTCTGCTTTTTTTCCAGGTGGAGAAAGTTTTCTTGAAGAATCATTTCGGGCATTAGCAGCTATGACAAGAGTTATACAACGTTGTATAGAAGATAATATTTCTACGGCGGCTGTTGTAGCACATGGTGATATATTGAATTCTTTAGTCCGTGCATGTCTTGATACCGATATGGATTTGAGAAATTTCCTAATATGTCCGAATGGAATGGGATTCGAGGTTCAAGTTGATAAGGAAAAGTGGTTTGACAAACAGCGTTTACAGTTTGTACGCTTACTTCCTGAAGGTGCGCCAAGAACAAAACCAGAAGACACTCCTTTTTTTCAATAATATCAGAACGTGAATCATATAAAACATGCTGAAAAAAGTCAGCCATGTTTTCTCGTTTATTGACAAATTCTGGTGTATGAAATATAATGTAATGAAACAAAATAAAACAATACAAAACATTACAAAACAAGGAGAAAGTTATGAGAAACATGAAGTTCGTGAAGAGAATTGGTGCTGTAGCTTTGGCGGTATGTATGGTTTTGTCCTGTGCAGGATGTGGAAGCTCATCGAATAAAGGGGCATCGGAAGGAACAACAGAAGTGACAACCGAAGGAGGAAATAGCAAGATTCTTGTGGCAGCAGCGGCAAGTCTTCAGGCTACATTTGATAATGAACTGATTCCGTTATTCGAGAAAGAGAATCCGGAAATAACGGTAGAAGGAACTTATGCAAGTTCTGGAGATTTACAGCAGCAGATTGAATCTGGCTTAGATGCGGATGTATTCTTTTCCGCAGCAACCTCTAACATGGATACATTGACAGAGGAGAAACTTATCGATAAAGATACGGTAGTTGATCTGTTAAAGAACGACGTTGTGCTGATTACACCGAAAGATTCTAAGCTGGGAATCAAGAGTTTTAAAGATATTACAAAGGCAGATACAATTGCAATTGGTGATCCGGAAAGTGTACCGGCAGGTAAATACGCAAAAGAGATTCTTACCAATCTTGGTGTTTATGATGAGGTAGAGAAGAAGGCAAGTCTTGGAGCCAGTGTCACAGAAGTTTTAAGCTGGGTAGCAGAAGGCAGTGCAGATGCAGGTATTGTATATGCGACAGATGCACAGACCGAGAATACTAATGGCGATGATAAAGAGGTAGAAGTGGTAGCAACGGCAGAAGATTCTATGATGCAGACACCGGTAGTTTATCCGGTAGGTGTTGTATCTGCTTCTACACATAAAGATGAAGCGAAGGCTTTTGAAGATTTCCTTCAGACAGATGAAGCGAAAACTATTTTAGAAAAAGCAGGATTCACAATCAATAAGTAACAAGTAAGTAATATATCATAAGTAATAAAAAGACAGGCTGGTATATATGACAATAGATTTATCACCAATTATTATATCTTTAAGGACAGCTACACTCAGTATTATTGTTACATTTTTTCTGGGAGTAGCTGCAGCCCAGCTTGTTTTCCGTCTGAAGAGTAAGATGATGAAAACAATATTAGATGGGCTATTTACCCTGCCGCTTGTGCTTCCGCCAACAGTGGCAGGATTTTTTTTACTATATATTTTCGGGATGCGAAGACCAATCGGTAAGTTTTTTATTGAATATTTTGCTGTCAAGGTTGCCTTTTCATGGGGAGCAACTGTTTTAGCTGCGGTTGTTATCTCGTTTCCGCTAATGTACCGGGCAGCAAGAGGGGCTTTTGAGCAGGTAAATCCAGATGTACTTTCAGCAGGAAGAACAATTGGAATGAGTGAATGGAAGATCTTCTGGAAAGTACAGCTTCCGATTGCCTGGCCAGGAGTTATCTCAGGAGCAGTGCTTGCATTTGCCAGAGGACTAGGAGAGTTTGGGGCAACAGCAATGATTGCCGGTAATATCAAGGGAAAGACAAGAACACTGCCACTTGCGGTATATTCTGCTGTCGCATCAGGTAACATGAAGGAAGCAGGGGAGTATGTAGCGGTTCTTGTATGTATTTCCTTTATTGTAGTCGTATGTATGAATTATTTTTCTATGGAGAAGAAAGGCTAGAACTATGGCATTATCTGTTCACATAAAAAAGAAGTTAAAAGATTTTGAATTAGCAGTTGACTTTGATATGGAGGAAGGAATTGTTGGATTTCTTGGTTCTTCCGGATGTGGGAAGAGTATGACTTTAAAATGTATTGCCGGAATTGAAACACCCGATGAAGGAAGTATTGTCCTTGACGGTGAAGTGTTATTTGATAAGAAAGCAGGGATTGATCTTTCACCACAAAAACGTAAAGTCGGATATCTCTTTCAAAATTACGCATTATTTCCGCATATGACAGTACGACAGAATATTGAAGCAGGACTGGAAGCATCGGGAAAGTCAAAACAGGAAAAAAAGGATATCGTAGAACGCCTTCTGGAACAGTTTCATATAAAAGAATTAGAAAATTCGTATCCGGTTCGTATTTCAGGAGGGCAGCAACAGAGGGCGGCACTGGCTCGTATGATGGCAGCAGAGCCAAAGTTTCTGTTATTAGACGAACCCTTTTCAGCATTAGATACCTATTTGAAAGAAAAATTGATGCAGGAAATGATGACCTATCTTAATCAGTTTAAAAAAGGGGTTATCATGGTGTCCCACAGTAGAGATGAAGTATATCAGATGTGTACTGACACAGCAATCATGCATCAGGGAATCTTAGAAACTGTCGGAAAAACAAAAGAGATTTTCGATAATCCGGGAACAGTCAATGCGGCAAGGCTCACAGGCTGTAAAAATATTTCTAAAGCAGAAAAACTCAGTGAATCGGAAATTTATGCTTTGGAGTGGGATATAAAACTTACATTTCCAGAACACATAAAAATTCCGTCAGGTCTTACCCATGTAGGAATCCGCGCACACGAAATCCGTCCGGTAAAGTTTTCGGACATAGATAATAATACATCTATAAAGTTGAATATGGTAGATTGCCAGTTGAAACGCATATCCGAAGCACCATTTGAGATGTATCTTATCTTAGAAAATAAAAGCGGAAAAAGTACGAGTCCGCTATGGTGGAAAGTCACTAAAAAAGAATGGAAAGAAATTGGAGAAACAGTACCAGAGACAGTAGAATTACCTGTAGAAAAGGTTATACTATTACAACACTAAGCTGGTGAATGGAAAGGCAGTTGTTCTTTTTAGATGTTTCCAATTGTTTTCAAATTCAGCTGGCACTTACGTTGACAAAGTATGCACAATAAAAAGGCGGATACAGAAAGTTATATTATTTCTGTATCCGTTTTTTTATTGTGCATACTTAAATCAGATAATGAAGATTTTGAAAAATATATTCGATACCGCATAAAGTATCTGTTCCGGAAGAATGACCAATTGAGGAAAAGTCAGTGAGAATCTTTTTGGAATCAGGCAGGTTACTAAGGGAACAGACAGCCATGCTGAATTGATCTTCAAGAGCGCATTGGAGAAAAGCTCTGCTGATTTCATTTGTGTTTAAAAGAGATTCAGAAATCTTTTGACGCAAAATCAGGGAAAAAGGATGCGTCTCTTTATTCGAAAAAATAATCCCAGCCAGAACACCACAGAGAAAATCATCGCCACCTGGTGTTAACCCAAGTCCAAGCCCAATTAGGCGGCAGAGGGACTGTGCAGATTCTTCCCAGTTTGAAATAGACAGAGTATGGGAAGCATCCTCAAGCCATTTTTTTGCTGCAGAAAGAAAAAGAATACCATCTGCTTTTTCAGGATGGGAAAAAAGAAGCTCAAAACTTCCTTTCTCCTGAGCTGATAGTATAGAAAGAATAGTGTCTTTCAATTTACATATTTCTTTATCAGATAAGGCACAATGAAGTTCCAGATTGTGAGAAACAACGTCTTTCATGGAAAAATAACAGTTGTCACCTATTTGCAGCATATTTTCAGTGAAAATAACAGAATTATTTTTTTTAACAGGAAGCGTCTTCATTTCTTCTGCACTACATGTTGTAATCAAGCTCAGGGGAGATTTTGGAGAATCCGCTGCCTGAAGAGATAAAAGATGTGTTCCCATCAAAAGATTTATTGTTTTTCTATAGATAGAATGAACGATTCCCTGCCGATATTTTTGTAATAGAGAAAGAGAATAATCGGAAGTCGTAGTAATAAAATTAATCATAAATATTTCTCCTCGTATATTTTTTGACAAAGCTTTTTGTTCATCCTTACATTTGTTATACATATTTTTCCAGAAACTCAATGGTTGATTCTAAGAGAGAATCCGTAAATGTATTGTCTGGATCGCGGTCAAAATCATGGATATTTCCAGATGCTATGAAACGTTTGGGATGATAGTGATTGCATAATTCAACAAATTCTTCAAAAGGGACATCAGTATCATCTGTAGAATGTGCGGCAAACAATGGGCATGGCAATTCGTCGCATGTGCGGAGTGAGTAATTTAAATAGAAAAACTTCTCCCGTCCTCTATATATTAAATCTTTCCAGACACCCGATTGCCGGGCATAAACATAGGCACTGTAATGTGTTTCTAAATCTCCTTCAGCATGAAGTGTTTTCGGGAGATGGTCAAGACAAGATGCACTTATCAGAGGAAGAGTTCGATAATAATTACTTGGTTCACTAAACCAGTTATCGCAGAAAAGACCATATCCATAATAGGAGAGAATTCCAAGAGGATTCCTTGTGAGAGCTCCACTGGCAGCGGCAATAAGGCACAGATATGCACCTGCAGATCGTCCCCATAAAAAATATGGTGAAGAGGTTTCATTACAGGCTGTATTTATTGAATCGCATATATCAGGAACAATTTGTTCAAGATCCGCTGCCGGAGCAAGGGGATAATCAAAAGAAATGATTTCATAACCTGCCTGAGTGATAACGGAAATATGTTTTTCAGGTAAATCTTTTCTGGAACCGTAAAGAAGACCACCACCATGGAAATAAAATATTTTTGCTTTTGTTGTAACAGTAGTTTCTTTGTATATTGTTGCCTGTTTTATCCAGGCGGCATTGTCTAATACCTTATCATATGATTTTAACATTGGAAACCTCCTTAAAATATTTTAAATATTTTATAAAATTGTTTTTACTATAACATATTACAGTCTGTTTTTAAATGGAGATGTAAGAGGAGAACAGTTGTGTTTGATATGGCAACAACCGTTCAGGCATGGGGAAAAATCCTTGATAAACGTTCTCAAGGTGCTTCTATTCCGGCAGATTGGGCTGTAGATGAAAAGGGACTTCCGGTTACAGATTCACATCTGGTAAATGCACTTGTTCCTATTGCTGGTGCAAAAGGATATGGATTAATGATGATGGTAGATATTTTCTCTGTCGTATTATTAGGTGTTCCATTTGGAAAATATGTAAGTTCCATGTATCATGATTTTTCTGAAGGAAGATGTCTTGGACAGATGCATACATATGTCAATTGAAAAAATTACGGGAAGAATTGCAACAAATTTAGAAAGTTTAAAGAAGTTTACAGCTACACCAGGGAATGGCTGTACAAGACTTCCATTTACAAAAGAAGCAAGAGATGCTGTTGAATATCTGAAAGAAGAGATGGAGAATAGTCAGAAAAAAGAAATAATGTCCTATTCCAGATGCGGCTTCGGAGCGTGATTAAGATGCGGATGAGCATTTTTAATCACAGCGACTACAGAGCAGATGGGGTAGGGCAATATTTCTTTTTTCGTCTATACGAAATCTACAAATTAGTAATTATTCCGCAATCTCTACGTTAATATTATGTCTCTTTAAGTTCTCTAATGCATCTTCTGGAATATCAGCATCGGTAC
>NZ_CAKRCF010000041.1 GCF_934307085.1 uncultured Anaerobutyricum sp. | reverse complement strand
GCTGTGTTTAAGATGCTCACCCGCATCTTAAACACAGCGACTACAGAGCAGATGGGATATGACATGGTTTCTTTTTTTCTGTGTTTTGGCTCCACATGGAATGAATGAAATAGTTTTTGGGGAGAGGGCATAAGGTCGTAGCTTATTATGATACTGTCTCCACGATGCTGTCAAGAGGCCATCGCAAGCTATCATTGTATACGATAAATATAAAGGTGAGTTCTTTAATTTTTAGGAAAATGACAATCTCCTTTATTTTTTTCA
The DNA here is from genome assembly GCF_934307085.1 of uncultured Anaerobutyricum sp. Taxonomy (GTDB): domain Bacteria; phylum Bacillota; class Clostridia; order Lachnospirales; family Lachnospiraceae; genus Anaerobutyricum. The sequence goes on along the minus strand of NZ_CAKRCF010000041.1, from coordinate 25,471 downwards.
ACGTATCGAAAACGGATAAATCCACCTGTACAAATTTGACAGTGTTTTTTCATTTTTTTAACGGTGAAGCATGGGTGAAAAAGCGTAAATGGGTTACAAATCGGGCTTAAAAGGAGGCTAGAAGAGATTTCCAGCAAGCAGAGAGGCAAAAAGAAATCCCTTCTAGCAGATTTTCATGAGAAGCAGGCAAAGGTAAACGGGAGTAATCCCAAGGGACAGAGCAAGAGCAGATCAGAGGAGATGGAATGGTGCTGGACAATATAGACGATTATGGAATGATTGACGACCTCATCAACAATGGTGATCGTGGCGATCGCCGTAAGGATGATGACGAGAAGAAACACTCAGTGATAGATAAGATCCAGAAGAAAAAGAAAGAGGCTGCGGTGGCAAAGAACAAAGCACCAAAGCCAAAAGAAGCAGCGAAGAAACAGGATGCTGAATTAAGTTAAGAGAACCCGGCTCGGGATGCCAGTATCGATGGTGGTGTTGGTGTCTCGGGCTGGGATTTTTTGCTTAAAGGTGTCGCGTAGAGACGACAATACTATGATTCTCTCATTGCTATTGCTATGATTGCGGTTTATAATAAAAATAAGATATTGACATACTGAGCTAATAGTGACGTCCAGAAGCAGGGTTATAAAAGACATCATGGAGTTCTTGGCTCTGGTGTCTTTTTGTTATTTTGAGAATTTGCTTTTCAAAGGAGTTGAAATATATATGGTAAATGCGGAATTGCAGCATAATCCTTATCTGTTAGAGACAGAAGTGAAGTTTAATGGTCAGGAGCCAAAGATTAATAGCCAGATAGAGAAATTCGAAAATAAATTGTTGGCTGACTGGGTAAGAGATGTTCCTAGAATGTTTTACGATGAAATGAACGGATACGATTTTGATCTGTTCTTTTCAGGAACAGAATATGATTTTCAAAAGCTTCAACAGACTTTTATTTCTCTTGGAGTCACACCTGATCAGGTAAGGATAATTATGCGTAATGAGTTGGAAGACGCAGAAATAAAGAGTAATGAAATCAGGGATTTGATTGAATGGTTAAGAGAGAACAGGAACAGACAGTTTGATTTTGATGACTTTTGTGATGCAAACAGGAGTCTGCTCGAAGAAACATTTTCATGCATCGTTATTAGAGGAAAAGATGAAGTGCCGGAAGATTTGACATTTACCCTTGAGAATGTGAAGAGCGTAGATGAAATAGCAGGCACAAATCTTACTTACGTTCCGGTTGCATTTGTAATAGAAGCAGAAACAATTCAGCTTTTTAGAAATGATCTGCTTGCATTACTGGGAAGAAAAGATGTTGAGCAAAACCAATTGTTTTTTTGTATTTCCCCGACAATGGATAAAGAATATGTAGTTCGCTTTATAAGTGATCTTGGAATAGAGGAACCACAGATTATTTCCCAAATAGACGATGGAAATGTGGCTACATATATTAAAAATTATCCCATGGTGGCTTATGTTGGCGAAGTTATTCGTGTGTTCGAGGACGAAGTAAATACATTGGATGATCATTTGAAAGCAAAAAATGAGCAGAGTGCTATCGAAAATGCGGAAGTATACGAGCAGATTTCTGAATTAGAACATGTAATTGAAAAGGTTAAGGTATCAGATATGCGTTTTGTAGATCTTGATAATTATTCGGGAGGAAATCGCTTCAATGATCTAAAGACTGAGCTGGAAGAAATGATCAGGAAATGGAAAAGCCGTAAGACAAAGGTTGTTGGGGAGGTTGAGATAGATCGTAATTCAACAGAGTATGAGCAGGAACTAGCTAGATATCTTGGTGAATTCTACAGAAAAGCAATCGAACATTTTGGATTTGAAAAGGAAAGAATTGAAAGAGAGTTTAGTGAGATATATCTGAGACAACCACTGGATTCAGAGTACAAGCCAGAAGGGCTCGAGGTAACTATTCCAGATAATGTAGAAGTGAATGGAATTAAGTCAGTATTACTGGAGTTGCAGGAAGAACGCTATGAAGAGAAGACAGACTTCTTAGATTTCTTCAAGGCAAAATCTTCAACTGAACCAAAAGAGCTTGTAAGGGTCGTGACCTGCTATTTGGAAAAATGGAGAGAAAAGGCTATTGAATTAGTGATTCCTGTTGTAGAACAGTACATTTCTGAAAGCCAGGAAAATTTTAAAGGATACTATGATGAACTTGCCAGAAAATACCATGCAAAGTTGTCTGAATTACATGAGCTAAAGGTGAATGAAAAAACCGGAATTGCATCTCAATTGTCAGAGGATGAAAGGATGCTGCAAGCAGATAATGATTGGTTAGTTGTAATTAAAGATCAGTTGGCAAGAATTGAAAGGGGTTAGTTTTATATGACAACAGATCTGATAAAGTCGGGACAAACTATGATAGCAGAACCTGTTATCGCACTAGAAGACCGATTAGAAATTATAGATGAATATGTAAGAAAGAAATACCTTACACGTCTTTCTGACATGCAGATTATGCCATTGGGAGAAATCACTCCATTGGAAGAAGACTTAATCAATAATGTCAGACTGTATCGAATTACAGAGATGGTCTATCAGAAAGACGAATCTGTGATGGACAAGTTCACTACAGTGTTTAATACACTGTCAACTTATAATGCATCTGTGTTCTTCCTGATTGATTCAGATGGAAAGCAGGCAAATTACTATCTTGGAGTAAGAAACAATGAAGCAAATGATTCTCCGAGAAAAAGATCAACAGTAACACTGGGGGATACTTTGAAACAGACTTTGATAGGTCATTTCCCTGGGGTAAAGATTGAAAATGAAGATCGAAAGAAAATTGCGGAACTTTCGGAAAAAATAAAGTCCTTAAACAATGTTGCATCTGTTAGCGTAGTAGGAAGTGGCAGACGAGATAGGGACCAGCAACAGAATGAATTTGCGCAGGGCATGGAAAAACTATGTTTGGCAATGAGCGGACGTCCTTATACAGCTGTAATCATTGCTGATAATAAGAACGCCTGGGATGTGCAGCAAATGAGAAAACAGTATCAATCATTGTACACTGCTTTATCTCCATTACAGAAAGTGCAGTTTTCTGATTCCACCAGTGAAACTGAGTCGAGAAGTCAATCGTTTTCTGAGATGGATGGAAAGCAGAAGGCGGCTATGATTACAAATGCAGTTATTTCTATCGCGGGAACGGCTGCAGGTGTTGCTTTAGGTGCACAGGTAGGCGGTGCAATGGCAGGAACAGCTGCTATGTTGGGTGGCCAGATAGGTGGTCAGGCAGGAGGCCAGATCAGCAGTTTTATTTCGTCCCTTGCTCCGGCAAAACAGATTAGTAAATCAACAACAACCAGCGTTACAACGACAGAGGAAAATAAGGCTGTAATAGATATGCTGGTTATGTTGGATGAAGCTTTGAAAAAGATGAACGAGTATGATAGCTACGGATTGTGGAATGTTGCAGGATATTTCTTATCTGACGATATGTCTGCTTCTGAAATCGCAGCCAGCAATTATCGTTCTCTGATGAATGGTGACAATTATGGACGAGAAGTATCTGCAATCAATTCGTGGAGAAGTAAGGATCAGGGTATAGTTGGAGAATATAGAGACCTGACAACTTACTTATCCAGATTTGTTCATCCGGTGTTTAATTATGGCGGTAATCTTATCGTTACACCATCTACAAATATAAGCGGTAAAGAGTTAGGACTTCATTTGGGACTGCCACGTTCAACGGTTCCAGGGCTTCCTGTAATTGAGCATGCAGAGTTTGGTAAGGAAGTAAATACTTATCAGTTGTTTGAAAAAGAAACAAGCAATCGTCCGGAGGATAGAATTACATTAGGACGAGTATTTGATATGGGCTTAATCACAGATAAAATTGTAGAACTGAACAATAAGAGTCTCAATATGCATACTTTTATTACGGGTTCTACAGGATCAGGAAAAAGCAATACGGTGTATCAAATACTGATGGAATTAAGACAGGACCGAGTGCCATTTCTTGTAATTGAGCCGGCCAAGGGAGAGTATAAGGATGTGTTTGGTCATTTGCCTGATGTAAATGTGTTTTCTACCAATCCGGGAATTGCGCAGCTGATTAATATCAATCCGTTCAAATTTCCACGCTCCATTCATGTGTTAGAACACATTGATGGTTTAGTAGAAATCTTCAGTGTATGTTGGCCTATGTATGACGCAATGCCAGCGTTTTTCAAAGATGCGATTCTGAAATCCTACGAAGCTGTAGGATGGGATTTGGGATCATCAACCTTTGAAGGTGAAGATGTGGCATATCCTGACTTTGAAGTGCTTGCCGAGCAGTTAGATAAGTTGATTACAAATTCTGATTATGCAGCAGAAATCAAGTCAAATTACAGAGGAGCCTTGCTTACCAGAGTAAAATCTTTAGCAGTAGGATTGAATAAATACATTTTCACAGAAGAACAGACTCCTTATGAGAAACTGTTTGATGAAAACTGTATTTTAGATATCAGTAGAGTTAAATCATCAGAAACTAAGGCGCTTCTCATGGGATTGATGGTGTACATCCTCAATGAATATCGAGTGGATCGAAAAACAGAAAATAACAATGGTTTACGTCATGTAACTGTTTTGGAAGAAGCACATAACTTATTGAAGAATACATCAGGCGGAGCGTCTGAGTTAATCGGAAAATCTGTTGAGATGATTACGAATACAATTGCTGAAATCCGTACATATGGTGAGGGATTCGTTATTGTTGATCAGTCCCCGTCTTCTGTTGATATTGCAGCTATTAAGAATACGAACACAAAGATCGTCCTCAGAACACCGGAATCCAATGATCGTGAGGCGGTTGGTAGATCAATGGGACTTTCAACTGCACAGGTAAATGAAATAGCGAAGTTACCAAGTGGCGTAGCAGTTGTTTATCAGAATAACTGGATCAGCCCGGTGCTTACATTGGTGGATAAGGCAAAAATAAAAGAAGTAGCATATCAGTACGATAATCCTGTAGTAATAAAAACTGCAAGAGAAGCAAGAACAGAATTGCTTTGTATGCTGTTACAGCCTTGGATTAATAGAGAGCAATATCGAGGAAAAGCGTTAAGAAACGATTTGAAAGCTCTAGACCTTTCAAAGAAAATTAAAGATCGTATTTCAATATGTATTGATCAATACTTGTTCTTCCAGGGAAATATGATATGGAAAACAGAAGAGATTGCCTTTCTGCAGGAGTTGGTTAAAGAGTTGCTTGGTATCTCAGACGTTGAGTTTGAGAATATTGTTATTACCGGAAATCCGGATGAACTCAGGGCATCAATCAATCAAAAAACAGCAGGGTTAAGTTATCAGGAAACAGAAGAAGTATGCTGTATTCTTACAATGGAAACAGGAAAGGATGGTGAATAGACATGGATGTGTTGGAACAAAATGCGTTTATGACAGAAGGTGTCAACATCAGTGAAAAACTTTCTGGTTTTCGTAAGAATTTTACAAGTGCAGTAGCACCAGAAAATGGTAGTTATGGTATTACAAGAATAGATAAAGGGAACGGGTTAGAGGCATTTAGAGGAAAGACGCCATCTGGACATCCGTTTATGGAATACTATCAAGACGGAAAGCTTACAATGAGAAGAGAAAGTCTTGGTAATCATCAACTGATGAAAACAAGTTATGATGATAAGGGTACTGCATATCTGAGAACAATAACTGAAGCAGGGAAGAGTGTAAATTATGAATTAACTCCAAATGCGACAATCACAAAAGGAAATTTTGTGGCGACAACTGATGCATATGGAAGAACAATATCAACAAAGGTAACGGATATTACTTTGAAGGATGGAGGATATCATCCTGTTTCTAAATTAAGAGACAGATTTTACTTAAAGGGTGATGAGGTTGGTCATGGTGTTCCTGATCAGTTTGGAGGTCCTGCAAGTAAAGAGAATACATTTGCACAGGTGATGGAGGTAAACCGAGGAACTGGTAGTAAAGTTCGTCAGGTTGAAAATCTTGCGGCTCAGCTGAAACAGGAAGGCCATACTGTAGATTATGAAATGAGAGCAAACTACAGTGGGACAAAGAATGGTAGACCAACATCTTTTGAGCCGCATATCACAGTTGATGGAGAGGAATATGCTCTACCAGAGAATTTGAAGAAAATATATAATACCGCTGAAGAAACTGCTGTACAGAAAGCGGTATTAGAAGCCAAGGAAAGATTTGGTACTGCAAACGAAGTAGGATTAAAATCGGGAGCTATAGCGGCTGGTATTACATGTGCAATCTCAAGTGTAGATAATATTTCTGCTTGCATGAATGGTGAAATCTCTGGAGAAGAAGCTGCAGTAGAAATTGTAAAAGACACTGCAATGGCAGGTGGTGCTGCATATGGAACTGTATTTGTTAGCACAGCAGTAGCAGAAACAATGAAGGAATCTTCAAAGGTGTTATTGCAACGAGTTGGTAATAGTTATTTACCAGCTGCGGCAGTCGTGTTTGCAGTGGATTCTGCTGATGCTGTAATTGATTTTGCAACAGGTGAAATTGATGGTGGTGAACTGGCTTATGAATTTGGAGACAGTGCTGCTTCTGTTGCTGGAGGTTTTGCAGGAGGTGCTACAGGAGCAAAGGTTGGTGCTGCGATAGGTACGATAGTTGCTCCTGGAGTCGGAACTGCAGTTGGTGCAGTTGCAGGTGGTGTTGTTGGAGGAGTTGTAGGAACCGTTGTTGCTTCTGAAGCTTATGCGACAGCAGTCGAACTAGGAACTGAAGGAGCAGAGTGCCTGGCAGAAAAAGCAGAAACAATGGCAAAGGATACAGTTGAACTCGTGAAAGAAAACATTCCAGAGAAGGTTGGTGAGGTTAAAGATGCATTCAATGATTTTGCAAAGAACTGCAATCTGCCTTTTAGTGTGTAGGCGATTGATGTCTTTCTGGAAAACTGAATAAATACAGAAATAATACAGAGGCTCTGACTCATGAAGTCAGGACCTCATGTGTTTGTGATGCTTGGATTATATGCAGGGCTTAGACGAGAAGAAATCCTGGGACTTAAATGGGATTGTTTGACTGAATGCTTAAGAGAAGCAAAGGAGCATTCGAATAGAGACAACTCGAGTTATTAAAGACGGAATAGGTCCCTGGTTTTGGGGTGAATCAAGGGGTGAAGAAATTAGCGAAATTGCTAAAAACCCCGAAAAATAGAGAAAGGGAACGTGAGGTCAGACAAAACCAGGCCTCTCATCCTCATGCCTCCCAAAAACTATTACATTCATTCCTTTTGGAGCCAAAACACAGAAACAGAAAAAGATTCAGCATAGTGAAAATAACATCAGAATAAGCCATAACCTTCTGTCCCCTTCCTCATCTCTCTCCCCAAAGACTATTGAATTCATTCACGTGGAGTCAACAAACAGAAAATAAAAATAATAGACCATTGCAACTGTAATGTAAGAGCAAGTAAAAATGCCGAACAGGCATTTTCTGCGCAGTGATATCTTTACAGTTGCAATGGTCTATTATTTTTATTTTCGTCTGTTCTTTTTATTTTCGTCTGTTCTCTTCCCAATGAATCAAATAGCAAATGGAATCGAAGGATATGTTAACCAATATCGTTCTTTTATGATTACTTCATAAACAGCCCTTTTGTCTTCTTCTGTTACGCTATCCTGACCAGAGTCAGATTTTTTTGAAAGAAAGAAGGAGAACAGAGGTCTTTCCTTACTTAATTCTTTGAAAATTTCTCCAGATTTGATATTCTCCACATCAGATGCAGAATAATAATAATGTACAGCATAAGGCAGCTTTCGTGTTCTGAGCCGCTTAAATACGTCAGTGGAAGGAATCTGAGTGCTTTGACCATTACTATTATAAGCCACAGAAATAAAAAGATTTTTTGTCAGCTTTGCGGCATCAAGGAATTTTTCTATTAAGCAGGAAGCGGGGCAAAACAAGAAGAAAGCACAGTCTTTTTCTTTTTTTATAAGAGGAAGCAGTTTCCATGCATTTTTTTCAATAAAAAGCATAAAGCAACGGGTTCCATTCTTTTTTGCATTGCTAATCTGTGCCTTATATTGTGCTGATTTTTTTTCATAATTAATTCCATCGATGGAAAGCATAAAAACCCAGAGAGCGACTGATTTGCTCTCTGGGGAGTTTGTTTGTGAGTGTTTTGAAACGGTAAAAATACCATTATATCCAATATTCATTCCTAAAGTAACGAGATGGTCTGTGTTTATTTTTGGAAGGATATCATGGAAAAGCTTATAATACCCGCTTTGTGTGTCTTGGAGTTTTTCAGGTGTGATATGTAAAAGATACTTTTCCAAAGAGCCTTTTGGTTTATCTAAAAGCTGCTTTGTGAGGGTATCAATAGTCTCTGTAGGAGATTGTTTTAACGCTTTTACCTGTTTGCGGACATAGGATTCAACCAATGTTTTGGATATAATATTTGTATTTTTACCTGCCATAATAGTACCTCGTCTTTATTTTCCAAGTGCAGTTTTCTGTGTGACTGTACTGGTCTTGTCATAGCAGGCAAATGTATTCTCAATTAAAGTTGCGTCTGGTTTCTTTGTAAAGAGACTGACAACAGGAACAATGATTAATCCGGCGAGCATTGCAAATGCACCACAGTTAATTGGGGACTGCAATAATGTTGGAAAATGAGATCCTGCAACAAGATTCAGAACCATGATTATACACCCGAATATGAAAGATGTCCAGCAAGCTGCCTTTGTTGTTTTTTTCCAGTAGAGGGAGTAGAGGAACGGTGCAAGGAAAGAGCCTGCAAGTGCACCCCAGGAGATTCCCATTAACTGTGCGATAAAGGTGACAGCACTCTTGTACTGAATGATTGCGATGATTGCAGAAATTGCAATAAAGATGACAATAAGTACGCGGATGCATAATACCTGTTTTTTATCACTCATTTCTTTTACGATATTATCTTTGATCAGGTCGATTGTCAGTGTGGAACTTGAGGCAATGACCAAAGAAGATAAAGTAGACATTGAGGCGGATAATACAAGAATAACAACAAGAGCAATCAATAAAGGATGTAAGTTTTCAAGCATTGTCGGAATGATAGAGTCATATCCGTTAGCAGCAATATCGATTTTATCAGAGAAAAGACGGCCAAAGCCACCTAAAAAGTAACATCCTCCGGAAACAACTAATGCAAAAATGGTAGAGATGATGGTTCCTTTTTTGATAGAATCTTCATTGTCAATTGCATAAAATTTCTGAACCATCTGCGGAAGTCCCCAGGTACCAAGAGAAGTAAGGATGACAACAGAAAGGAGACTAACAGGATCAGGTCCAAAGAAAGAACCGAAGACTCCAGGAGTGGAGGATACCGTAGGGTCATTTACACGACCAAGCCCATCTAAAGCCGCCATAAGGCCGCCTTTACTGTGAAGGACTGCCGCAATAATGGCAACGATACCTGCTAACATAATAATTCCCTGAATAAAATCATTGATTGCAGTTGCCATATAACCACCGGAAATAACATAGATTGCAGTCAGGATTGCCATCAAAATAATACATACGGAATAATCAATATGAAATGCCATACCAAACAAACGAGAAAGTCCGTTATAAAGGGAAGCGGTATATGGAATCAGGAAAATAAAAATGATGATAGATGCGGCTATTTTAAGAGAATTACTTTGGAAACGTTCTCCAAAGAACTGTGGCATTGTTGCGGAATCAAGATGCTGTGTCATGATTCGGGTACGTCGTCCGAGAATCACCCATGCAAGGAGGGAGCCTATAAGAGCATTACCGATACCAGCCCATGTAGCGGCAATTCCAAAACGCCAGCCAAACTGTCCGGCATAACCGACAAAAACAACGGCAGAAAAATAAGAAGTTCCGTAAGCAAAGGCAGTAAGCCATGGTCCGACAGAACGACCTCCCAGTACAAAGCCATTAACATCAGTTGCCTTCTGGCGGCAGATAAATCCGATAGTAATGAGAACAATAAAGTAAGCGATTAAGATTAATAGTTTCATACATTTTTCCTCTCTTTATTTCATGAATAATTATAGCAAATGTCAAAATATAATTATGGACACAAAATACTTTGGCACTTTAATTGTGGAAACTACAAAAACTTTAACACATAAAATTGAAAAAGTCAATAAAGAACTATGAATAGTAGTTATAGAAGCAGAAAAAATCTTGGGATTAATTTAAAATTTTACTGAACAAAGAGAAAAAATTTCGATAAATTCTGGTTTTAATTAAGAGAAAAAGAAATCATCAAATACGAATAGTTTTTTTGTTGTTATTTAAACAAAATTATTTTTTTGAAAATTGTATTTTTTTATCATATTGTTAAAAATAATATCATAATATATTAAAGAATAAAGATAATTGCGATGAAAACAAATTGTTTTTTGACAGTGGAAAATTGTATAATAATGCTATAATATATTGCAATTTACAGGAGGATGTTGTATGTCAAACATTAATGTAGCAATCGCAGATGATAATGAGAGGATTCGTCAGAATTTACAGGAGATTGTTTCAAGGGAACGGGACATGACAATTGTAGGAAGTGCCTCGGATGGTCTTGATGCATTAGCTATCATTCGTGAGAATCATCCGGATGTTGTACTTTTGGACATTATTATGCCAAAGATGGACGGGCTGGGTGTTCTCGAAGAAGTAAAAAAAGATGAAAAACTCTTAAAAAAACCGGCTTTTATTATTTTGACAGCAATGGGACAGGAAAAAGTAATGGAAGAGGCAATAGAATTAGGGGCAAACTATGTATTGCTAAAACCATTTAATCAAAATTCGCTTGTAAAAAAAATACGACAAATTAAAAATGGAAAGGCGGAAGTGGGAAAAAAAGATTTTATTAGATTGGAAGAAAAGCAGCAGGAGCAAGATAGGAATTATCAATTGGAAATTATTGTGACCAATATTATTCATGAAATTGGTGTACCTGCCCATATTAAAGGATACCAGTATTTAAGAGACTCTATTATTATGTCGGTAAATAATATGGATATTTTAAATTCTATTACGAAACAGCTTTATCCGGAAATTGCAAAAATGCATCAGACAACGCCATCGAGAGTAGAAAGAGCTATCCGTCATGCGATTGAAGTGGCATGGAACAGAGGAAAAATGGATACGATTAATGAATTATTTGGGTATGGGATTCAGGCAGGAAAAGGAAAACCAACGAATTCAGAATTCATTGCATTAATTGCAGATAAGATTCGTCTGGAATATAAAGGGAAAATAAAGTGTACTTCGAATACATAAAATCTGTCAAACAGGGAGGAAGAGAATGAATATGAAGAATAGAAACCGTATAAGAGTATTGGTGGCAGATAATTCAGAATTTGCCAAAAAAGAGTTGAGGGATTTTTTGCAAAATAGTCATGAGGTAGAACTTGTTAATGTGGTAGACAATGGGAAAGATGCTTATCGGTGTATTATTGATGAGGTACCGGATGTTGTTCTTATTGATGTTATTTTGCCAGTTATGGATGGGTTTACGGTCATTGAAAAGACCAATGGAAATAAAAGTCTTCGAAAAAAACCATCGTTTATTATTGTTTCTTCTATGGGTAATCAGTCAATGGTGGAGTATGCCTGTAAATTGGGAGTTCTTTACTATATGATGAAGCCTTATAATTTAGAAAGTATGCTTCATAGAATTTTTCAGGGAGTAATATCCCGCACGGAGAAAGAGAGATATCATTCTATGCAAGAGTATGGTATGGCAGGATATATGGAAAATACATTGGAAAATGATGTGACGGATATTATTAGGGAAATTGGAATTCCAGCACATATTAAAGGGTATCAATATATCAGGGAAGCAATTATGATGACGGTGAATGATATGAATTTACTAAATTATATTACAAAGCTTCTTTATCCAACGATTGCTAAAAAATACAAAACAACGTCAAGCAGTGTGGAACGAGCAATTCGACATGCTATAGAGGTAGCATGGAATAAAGGGCAGATAGATGTATTAGAAGATATGTTTGGTTATACAATCAGTGCAGGAAAAGGAAAACCAACTAATTCTGAATTTATTGCACTTATTGCAGATAAACTTCGTCTGGAATACAGAATGCACGCCTAGGATATTGTTATTTAATTCATTCTAAATTGCGCCAAAGCACAGAACTCCAATAACTGTATATAAAGCCGATGTGATATTAGAGCAAAAATGCCGGATAAGGTATTTTCTATGCAGGGAAACTTTCACATCGGCTTTATATACAGTTATTGGAGTTCATCTGTTGTTCTGTTAATGAATTAAATAGTAAATTTCAAATTCTTGTGGTATAATTTTACTAAAAATAACAAGCAAGTTGGAGGAAACTATGAAGAAGATACTATTTGCCAGTGCAGAATGTGCCCCATTTGTAAAGACAGGCGGACTTGGAGCCGTAGTTGGTTCTTTGCCAAAGCAGTTAAATCATAAAAAATATGATGTGAGAGTTGTTTTACCAGATTACCATTGTATTGACGCAAAGTGGCGTGACCAGATGGAAACATTAGTGACATTTCCAATGTATTTGGGATGGCGTATGCAAAGCGTGACGGTAAAGACGCTAAATTATGAGGGGATTATTTATTATTTTATCGAAAATAATTTTTATTTTTGTGGGGATTCTCCTTATTATGATATGTGGGTAGATATTGAGAAGTTTAGTTATTTTTCTAAGGCAGTATTAGAAATGTTATCCTATCTTGATTTTGAGCCGGATATCATCCATTGTCATGATTGGCAGTCTTCTTTAGTGCCGGTATTTTTAAAAGCATTCTATTGTGCTGATCCATTTTATCGCAATATAAAAACAGTGATGACTATACATAATCTGAAGTTTCAGGGAATTACCGAAATTGAACGTTTAAAAGATATTACCGGACTTCCTGACGATATGTTTACTTACGACAAACTAGAATATAATAATTCGGCAAATCTTTTAAAAGGTGGACTTGTTTTTGCAGATAAGATCACAACAGTAAGTAAAACTTATGCGGAGGAGATTAAACAGCCGGAATATGGAGAAGGATTAGACAGTGTATTGCAGCACCGAAGTGCGGATTTATGTGGGATTGTAAATGGAATTGATTATGATATTTACAATCCTTCTACCGATGAATATATTCCTTGCCATTACGATGAGAAAACATTTGATAAAGGAAAGAAAAAAAATAAGGCGGCATTGCAGGCAAAGGCAGGTCTTCCGAAGAAAAGAACGGCTTTTACTTTAGGAATTGTTTCAAGATTAACGGAACAAAAGGGATTTGCTCTCTTTTCCTATATGATGGAACGTCTGATGAAGCAGCCCGTGCAGCTTTATGTTCTTGGAGATGGTGAGGAAGAATATCGAAATATGTTTCTTTCTTACCAGGAACAATACCCGGATAAAGTATATGTGCAATTAGATTATACCGATGAAATGGCAAAATACATCTATGCTGGCTGCGATGCGATATTAATGCCATCACGCTTTGAACCATGTGGGCTTTGTCAGCTTATGTCCCTTCGTTACGGAGCAGTTCCAATCATAAGAAAGACAGGAGGTCTTAAAGATACCGTAAGCATCTATAATCCAAAGAGCAAGACAGGAACAGGATTTGGATTTACAGATTATAATGCGGAAGGCTTCTTAGATGCCATTCTTGCAGCATTGGATGTCTATAAAAAGAATCCAGAAGAATGGAAAAACCTTACTGCAAAAGGAATGAGAAAAAATTATTCCTGGAAAGCATCTTCCAGAAAATACGAAAAATTATATTCTGATTTGTAGATTTGGTGTAGACGAAAAAAAAATACCTTATCCCAGATGCGACTACAGAGCAGATGGGATAAGGTATTTTTTCTTTTTTCGTCTACACCAAATCTACAGATCAGAAATTTCTTTGATACCGCTGATATCCGGGTCAATGAGCATGGAGTAATTCGTATGATAAATGACGTATCCTGGTTTTGCCTGGGGCGGTTTCTTTAAGTTTCGTCGTTCAGTGTAATCGACCTCAACCTTTGGAGCATTTTTCCCTTTAGAGTAGTGAGCGGCAAGTCTTGCGGCCTCTTCATAGGTATGGTCAGGAAGTTCATTTACGGTTCCGAGCTTCACGATGACGTGAGAGCCTGCCATTTTCTTAGCGTGGAACCACATATCTTTTCCATTGGCGAATTTGAAAGATAATTCGTCGTTTTGGAAGTTATTTTTCCCGACATACATATGGAATCCATCAGAAGAAATATAGTGAAGCGGTTTGCTCTTTCCCTGACGTTTTTTCTGGTTTCTGCCGTGGCGTTTCATGTAACCGCACTCGATTAATTCTTCCTTAATCATGGCAAGGTCATTTTCATCTCGGGCAATTTCTAAGGCATTACTTACAGACTCTAAATGTAATAATTCAGCATAGGTTTCTTTTGTAAGAACGCTTAGTGCCTCGTAAGTACGCTTTAACTTTCCGTAACGGTCAAAATATTTTTTCGCATTTTCCATTGCATTTAAGTCGGGGTCAAGTGGAATGGTGATTTCTTTGCCATCATAATAGTTTATACATTTTAATTCTTTTTGATGAGGGGCTGCTTCATAGCCATAAGTGTGAAGAAGCTCTCCGTATATTTTATATTTTTCTTTTTTGTCCGTATCTTTTAACTGTTTTAGCTGCAGGTCGTATTTTTTTGCAGTACGCTCTAACGCATTTTGTACGATATGACGTAAGTCAACGGATTTTTGACGGATACGGGTCACAACTTCTTTTTGTGCGTAAAAGGTTTCTAATACTTCAGAGATGGAAGGATATTCTTCCGTAGTTAAATCGCTGAACATGGAAAATGTAAACGCACCGAATTCCTTTGGAGCTTTTCCTTCGTAAATAATATTTGGAGAAAATGCGTGTGTTTCTATCTGATTTTTCAGACGGACGAGTTCACCGTAAAGGGAACTTTGCTGCACTGGGGTAAGAGAAGCAACAGCAGAATCTCCGTCGATGTCGGCGCGGTAGCAGATTTCATTGGCAAGCACCGGACTGATACCGGAAATACTGCCATAAACTGCTTTTTGGACAGAAACCGGTTTGACAAGCAGTGTATTTTCCATCCATTCAACAGATAGATCATTAAGAGAAATCTTACCTTTTCCCGGAGGGGCGATATAAGTTCTTCCTGGTAGAACTTCTCTTACAGAACTTACCTGATTGGAAATATGTTTGATACTGTCGATGATCATGTTTTTTTCATCAATAAAAATAATATTACTGTGTTTTCCCATGATTTCGATAACCATTTTTTTACGGCAGGTATCACCAAGTTCATTTAAATGTTCAATTGTAATCTCAACGATTCGTTCCATACCAGGTTGTGTGATTTCGATAATTCTTCCGTTACTGATATATTTTCGAAGCAGCATGCAGAAGTTTGGGGCAGTCATAGGATTCGCCTTTGTCTTTGTAGTAAAATAGATAAGTGGAAGACTTGCTCCAGCAGAAATCAGTAGTCGATAGGTTTCTTTATTATTTTTTACAACAAGAAGCAGTTCGTCCGCTTCCGGCTGATATATTTTGTAGATGCGTCCGCCGGTAAGCAGGCGGTTCATGTCATATACAATATTGGCAATTACAACACCGTCAAAAGCCATAATAAGTTCCTCCTGAAATAATATTATACTTTTAAATGATCATGCAAAATAAATGCATTGTCCTGCGATACATTCTATCTGCTTTATACGATACATTTTATCTGTTTTGCATGAAAAATTAGAAAAGTACAGAATGCTATTGCGGCAAAAATATCTGAAAAACAGTAGGATTTGCAGCTTTTCCATGATACCATAGATAAGAAGGGAATGTCAAAACGTCAGGTATATTTGCATGAAGATTAAAAAACTATGACAAAAAAAGAAACAACACATGATTTTTTCTGTCAGGCATACTTGCATGGTAAATGACAATGTGATATGTTGAACAAAGCAACGAAAACATAGAAGGAGGCAATTTATGGGAAAAGCAGAAAATGGAGAAATCAGAGAAGTGACAGCCAATATCTGGGAGGATAGAAAGCATCATTTATGGTTTCCACTTAGTTTTACAAAATATACAGTGGGGAATGGAAGATTATATGTAAACAGCGGTTTCCTTTCTTCAAGAGAAGATGAGTGCCTGTTATACCGCATTACAGATATTACATTATTCCGGAGCCTTCCACAGCGTATTTTTGGAACAGGAACGATTGAACTTCATACAAAAGATCGCTCCACACCAACTATTCGTCTGGAGAATATTGCGAAGTCTGCGCAGGTAAAGAGAGTGCTGAGTGATCTTATTGAGAAGGAAAGAGAAGATAAAAAGGTAGTCGGAAGAGATATGTATGGGGCGGTAAGTCACATCGATCCTGTTGAATTTGATGGAGATGGAGATATGGATGACCATAATTTCAATTAATTTTATAGGAATCAATTAGAAAAAGTTCTGTTCTCTGGTTGACAAAATGGGCGGTCACGAGTATAATCATAAACAGTTTTAATGCGTTACCACTTTATTGTGACAGAGTGTTTAAAGGGCAAGAAGATTGTCACAAAAGAGTCTGTGAATGCAGGCTCTTTCTTTTATAGATTTTTATAAATTAAAAGAGAAAATAGGTAATAAAATTATCTCAGTCGAGAAGACTCCCACCTCTTTCAGGCGGCTCGACTTGAATTTTTTATGAGAATGGCTTAGACAATTTTATAAAAGTGGTGAATGAGATTTTAATTTAGGAGGATAACATTAATGAAAGAAAAACTGCTCCACACTCCAGAGGGAGTAAGAGATATTTATAACTCAGAATGTAAGAGAAAGTCAGCGGTGGAGAAGCGGATTCATCATATATTAGAGCTTTACGGCTATCAGGATATTGAGACACCAACATTTGAATTCTTTGATATATTTAACAGTGATACAGGAACTGTAAGTTCTGTAGAGATGTTTAAGTTTTTTGATAGAAATAATAATACGTTAGTGCTTCGTCCGGATATGACACCTTCTATTGCAAGAAGTGTGGCAAAGTATTATAGTGCCTGTGAATTTCCACTTCGTCTTTCTTACCGTGGTAATACTTTCTTAAATAACAGAAGTTATCAGGGTAAGCTGACAGAAAAGACAGAGATGGGAGCAGAGCTTATTAATGATGACAGCCCAGAGGCAGATGCAGAGGGAATCATTATGATGATTGACTGTTTCCTTGCAGCAGGTCTTACGGATTTTCGTATAGATATCGGGCAGGCAGAGTTTTATAAAGGAATTATGGATGCGTTAGAAGCTTCTGAGGAAGTTAAGGAGCAGATTCACGAATATATTGAGAATAAGAATGCTCTTGGAATGGAAATTCTTTTATCGGATTTATCTATGAAGGACTGCTACAGAAATATTCTTCTTGAGTATAACGATTTATACGGCGATGTTACCATGCTTGAAAAGGCAAAGAAGCTTACTGTAAATCCTCGTTGTCAGGCAGCAATTGCCAGACTAGAGGAAGTTTATGAAGTGTTAAAGCTTTACGGATATGAGAAATATGTAAGTTTTGATCTTGGCATGGTGAATCATTTTGATTATTATACAGGAATTATTTTCCGAGGATATACTTATGGAACTGGAGATGCGATTGGAAAAGGTGGACGTTATGATAACCTTTTAGCGCAGTTTGGCAAGGAAGCAAGTGCCAGCGGATTTACCATTTTGATTGATGATGTACTATCTGCATTAAGCCGCCAGAATATCAGCATTTCCTTAAAAGAATATGCCTATTCTTTACTTCTTTATAAATCAGAGGACAGACAGAATGCGATCCCGTTAGTTGTAAAGTTAAGAGATGCCGGAGTGAGGACGGAATTCGTTTCTATGACAGAAGGAAAGACTTTAGAAGAATATCTTGCTTTTGGAAAGAATCAGGGAGCAGAAGGAATCCTCTATTTAGATGGGGAGAATGTTACTGTTTATGATATGGCTTCCGGAGAGCAGGAGACAAAGACATTAAAGGAATTCAGGGAGGAATATTAAGATGCGCTATTTAACATTTGCTCTGGCAAAGGGAAGACTTGCCAATAAAACAATGGATATGTTTGAAAAACTTGGTATTACCTGTGATTCCATTCGTGATAAAGAGACAAGAAAGCTTATTTTTGTCAATGAAGATTTAAAGCTTAAGTTTTTCTTAGCGAAGGCTTCTGATGTTCCTACTTATGTAGAATATGGTGCAGCCGATATCGGTATTGTTGGTGAGGACACGATTCTTGAAGAAGGAAGAAATCTTTATGAAGTGATGGATTTAGGTTTTGGAAAGTGTAAGATGTGCGTCTGTGGACCGGAAAGTGCAAGAGAAAAGTTACAGCATGGAGAACTGATTCGTGTGGCTTCTAAGTATCCAAGCATTGCCAAAGATTATTTTTACAATAAAAAGTTCCAGACTGTAGAGATTATCAAGTTAAATGGTTCGATAGAGTTAGCTCCGATTGTCGGACTTTCCGAAGTTATTGTCGATATCGTTGAAACGGGTTCTACCTTAAAAGCAAATGGTCTTACCGTATTAGAGGAAATCTGTGATTTATCTGCTCGTATGGTAGTAAATCAGGTAAGCCTTAAGATGGAGCAGGAGAGAATCCGTAAGCTGATTTATGACCTGCGTAAGCTGAAACAGCAATAGAGCCAATAGGCTTTAGATAAATTTCAAATTGATAGAAATGAATATCAGCGAAATAGCAGACAAAAGCTGATATTCAGTATAATTTATATTAGTTAATGCATTGCTTTTATCCTATCTATATTAATGAATAAAAGAATAGAGTTGATGTGGTGAAGCAGATTATTATGTTATTTAGTATAAAATATATTGGTATAAGAATATTAGATATTAAAAAAATAATTATTGATTATATTAGTAATATTGTCAAGAAAAGATAAAATAAAAATTAAAAAATTCCAGAGGAAAAGAAAATGAGAGTTTTAAAGGTAAATAAAGAAAATACAAAAAATATTTTAAGTGATTTATTAAAGAGAAGCCCAAATAACTATGACCAGTATGCCGGAACAGTGCAGGGGATTTTAGATGAGATTAAGGAAAAAGGGGATGAAGCTCTTTTTGCTTACACAGAAAAGTTTGATAAATGTAAGCTGACAAGGGATACAATTCAGGTAACAGAGGAAGAAATCAAGGCGGCATATGAAAAAGTGGATGATTCTTTAGTAGAAGTTATCCGTAAATCTCTTGTAAATATTCGTGAGTATCATGAAAAACAAAAGAGAAATAGTTGGTTTGATGCCAAAGCGGATGGTACGATTCTTGGTCAGAAGATGACAGCGTTAGCTTCTGTTGGTGTGTATGTACCGGGTGGAAAGGCAGCATATCCGTCTTCTGTACTTATGAATATTGTACCGGCAAAGGTAGCTGGAGTAGAAAAAATCGTGATGGTTACTCCTCCAAATAAAGATGGGGAAGTAACACCGGCAACATTAGTAGCAGCAAACGAAGCAGGGGCAACACATATTTATAAAGTAGGTGGAGCACAGGCAATTGGTGCATTAGCCTATGGAACAGAATCCATTGAAAAAGTAGATAAAATCGTAGGACCTGGAAATATTTATGTAGCCCTTGCGAAAAAAGCCGTATACGGACATGTAAGTATCGATTCCATTGCCGGACCAAGTGAGATTCTTGTTCTTGCAGATGATACTGCAAATCCACACTTTGTAGCGGCTGACCTGTTATCTCAGGCAGAGCATGACGAACTTGCCAGTGCGATTTTAGTAACAACAAGTAAAACACTTGGCGAGAAAGTACAGGAAGAAATTGAGGGTTACTTAAAGAAGTTATCAAGAGCAGAAATTATTGAAAAATCGCTTGAAAACTTTGGTTATATTTTAGAAGCAGAAACATTAGACGAAGCATTAGAAGTAGTGAATGCGATTGCATCCGAGCATCTTGAAATCGTAACTGCCAATCCATTTGAGGTAATGACAAAGGTAAGAAATGCCGGAGCCATCTTTATCGGAGAGTATAGTTCTGAACCACTTGGAGATTATTTTGCAGGACCAAACCATGTACTTCCAACAAACGGAACAGCAAAGTTTTTCTCCCCATTAAATGTTGATGACTTTGTAAAGAAATCAAGTATTATTTACTATTCAAAAGATGCCTTAAAAGTAATTCATAAAGACATCGAGACATTTGCACAGGCAGAGGGACTAACAGCACATGCAAACTCCATCGCTGTTCGTTTTGAAGAGGAGAAGTAGAGATGGCAGAAAGAAAAGCACATGTAGAAAGAAACACCAGTGAGACAAAGATTGTTGTTGATCTGAATTTAGATGGCAGTGGCAAATATGATATTGATACAGGAATCGGTTTTTTTGATCATATGTTAAATAGCTTTGCTAAACACGGTTTTTTTGATTTGACCTGTAAAGTAGATGGAGACTTAGAAGTAGACTGCCATCACACGATTGAAGATACAGGAATCGTACTTGGACAGGCAATCCGTGAAGCAGTAGGAGATAAAAAAGGAATTCGCCGTTTTGGCAATTTTTTACTTCCGATGGATGAGACACTCGTACTTGGTGCAGTAGACTTATCCGGCAGACCATACTGTGTGTGTAATCTGCCATTTACTGTAGAAAGAGTCGGTGGATTTGACACAGAGATGGTACAGGAATTCTTCTATGCTGTTTCCTACAGTGCAGCGATGAATCTCCATTTAAAATTAATGCATGGAAGCAATAATCATCACATTATGGAGGCTGCATTTAAAGCGTTTGCGAAGGCTTTAGACGAAGCTTGCTCTTATGATCCTAGAATTACGGATGTACTTTCTACAAAAGGGGCATTATAAAGAAAAAGAAATATTCTTATTACCAAATGGTAAGTTTTTTTCAAACACACTCTAAAGCGTAATTGGAAAAGTATTCTGAAAATCTATATATTGTTGATTGTGATGTGTAATTTGCAGAAAGTATTTTTTAAATATGTTATAGAGTAATATTTACCTACAGTAAATGAAAGGATTTATTTATGAAAAGTATACTTTCTTTTGATGAATTTAAATTAAACAGCGATGGAATGATTCCAGTTATCACACAGGACTATAAGACAAACGAAGTTTTAATGCTTGCCTATATGACAAAGGAATCTTTTGAAAAAACATTGGAAACAGGCAAGATGACCTACTTTAGCCGCAGCCGCCAGGAACTTTGGACGAAAGGCGATACTTCTGGACATTACCAGTATGTAAAATCTTTGGATATAGACTGTGATAAAGATACCATATTAGCAAAAGTCGAACAGATTGGAGCAGCCTGTCATACAGGAAACCGCACCTGTTTCTTTACACGACTTGCAGAAGAAGAGTAATTGATAAATATAGGATGTGTATTTGAATAAAAAATACAGATAAGGAAAGAATAAGGATAAAAAATAAAAAGAAATGGATATGAATAAATTACAGGAAAAATATCAAAAATTACTGAGTTATTTAAAAGGACTTGATTCTGTGGCGATTGCCTTTTCTGGTGGTGTAGATTCTACCTTTTTATTAGCAGCGGCAAGAGAGACGCTTGGAAATAAGGTAATTGCATTTACAGCAAAGTCCTGCCTTTTTCCAGAAAGAGAATCCGGAGAAGCAGAAGAATTTTGTAAGAGTCTTGGTATACAGCAGATCGTCTTAGACCTCGGCGATACAGAACTTCCAACGTTTAGACATAATCCACCGAATCGATGCTATATCTGCAAAAAAGGACTATTTGAAAAATTTTTAGAAAAAGCAAGAGAATACCAGATGAATTATGTCGCAGAAGGTTCTAACATGGATGATTTAGGAGACTATCGTCCAGGAATGCAGGCAATCACAGAACTTGGCATAAAAAGTCCACTTCGTGCTGCCGAGCTTACTAAAGCAGAAATCCGAGAACTCTCCAAACAAATGGGACTTCCAACCTGGAGCAAACCATCCTTCGCCTGCCTCGCCTCCCGCTTTGTATACGGTGAGACCATCACAGCCGAAAAGCTTTCCATGGTAGAGCGTGCCGAAGAACTTCTCCGTAGCAATGGATTTCTTCAGTTCCGAGTTCGTATCCACGGAACTATCGCCAGAATCGAACTTCTACCAGCAGATATTCCAAGAATGTTAGACGGAGACCTTCGGAAAGAAATTGTAGATAAACTAAAACGATATGGATTTACTTATGTATCTCTCGATTTAGAAGGCTATCGTACAGGAAGCATGAATGAAGTACTGGCGTAGTACTATGTAACATACAAACGGAAATAGAAGCCACAGATACTATAATAAGAGTTGCCTATTTTCTGTCTTTGGCTGGATGAAAAAATTACTTTACCAGCAATAAAAGATTTGAGGATGAAAAATAAATAAAAGGTTTACAGTTTTTTAGTAAATATGGTATACTAGCTTTATGTAACTGGAAACTATTTTCAGTATGAGAAGGAGGGCCCTATTATGTCGGCTGTATTAAGTGCATTTGTTCAATATATTATAACGTTTATTTTGCTGGTAGCAGCCGCGGCCGGAGGCATTTTTTGTGGGAAGAAATTAAGAACGAAGAAGAACATGGAAAGCAACACGGCTGGTACTGGAAATACATCAGGTAAATAATTCATATAGCGATATATTTCAGGGTGCTGACGGAGAACCAATTGTTTTCTGCCAGCACCCTTTCATGTCGGTAAACCGGCAGCAATATATGAGATACTACAGGAGGACAGAATTTTGAAAAAGTATGGAGTAAATGAACTTCGAAAAATGTATCTGGAGTTTTTTGAGAGCAAGGGACATCTTGCAATGAAGAGTTTCTCACTGGTTCCACATAACGACAACAGTTTATTACTGATTAATGCAGGTATGGCACCACTGAAACCTTATTTTACAGGACAGGAGATTCCGCCAAGAAAGAGAGTGACAACTTGCCAGAAATGTATTCGTACAGGTGATATCGAAAACGTTGGTAAGACTGACCGTCATGGTACATTCTTTGAGATGCTTGGTAACTTCTCTTTTGGAGATTATTTTAAGCATGAAGCAATCGCATGGTCATGGGAATTCCTTACAGAAGTTGTAGGACTTGACCCAGACAGATTATACCCATCTGTATACTTAGAAGATGATGAGGCATTTGCCATTTGGAGAGATGAGATTGGAATTGCTCCAGAACGCATTTTCAAGTTTGGTAAGGAAGATAACTTCTGGGAGCATGGTGCAGGTCCTTGCGGTCCTTGTTCCGAGATTTATTATGACCGTGGAGAAAAATACGGCTGTGGTAAACCAGGCTGTACAGTAGGTTGTGACTGCGACCGTTACATGGAAGTATGGAACAACGTATTTACTCAGTTTGAGAATGATGGACATAACAACTACACAACATTAAAACAGAAAAATATTGATACAGGTATGGGATTAGAGCGTCTTGCTGTTATCGTTCAGGATGTAGGCTCTATCTTTGATGTAGATACAATTCGTTCCCTTCGCGATAAAATCTGTGAAGTAGCAAAGAAAACTTACAAAGAAAATGAGCAGGATGATATTTCTATCCGTCTGATTACAGACCATATCCGTTCTGCTACATTCATGATTTCTGATGGTATCATGCCAAGTAATGAAGGTCGTGGATACGTTCTTCGTCGTATTATCAGAAGAGCAGCTCGTCATGGACGTTTACTCGGAATTGAAGGTAAGTTCTTAGCAGAGCTTAGCAAAACAGTTATCGAAGGTTCTAAAGACGGTTATCCAGAATTAGAAGAAAAGAAAGATTTCATTTACAATGTTATCATTCAGGAAGAAGGCAAGTTCAATAAGACAATCGATCAGGGTCTTGCAATCCTTGCAGATTTGGAAGAAGCTATGAAGGAAAAAGGCGTAAAAGAACTCGATGGTCAGGACGCTTTCAAACTTTACGATACTTACGGATTCCCATTAGATCTTACAAAAGAAATCCTCGAGGAAAAGGGATACACTGTAAATGAAGAAGCATTCCAGGCTTGCATGAACGAGCAGAAAGAAAAGGCAAGAAGTGCAAGAAAGACAACAAACTACATGGGTGCTGACGTTACTGTTTACGAATCTATCGATCCATCTGTAACAAGTACTTTCGTTGGATATGAGACACAGGAATGTGATTCTAAGATTACTGTTATGACAACAGATACAGAGCTTACAGAAGCTTTAACTGATGGTCAGACCGGAACAATCTTCGCAGACGAGACACCATTTTATGCGACAGGTGGTGGACAGCATGCAGACAGTGGAGTTATCACATGTAAAGATGGCGAATTCGTTGTAGAAGATGTTGTAAAAATGCTTGGTGGTAAGATTGGACATATCGGACATGTAACAAAGGGAATGTTCAAGGTTGGTGATAATGTAACATTATCTGTAAATAAAGCACAGAGAGCAGATACAGCAAAAGGTCATAGTGCAACACATCTTCTTCAGAAGTCTTTACGTACCGTTCTTGGAAATCATGTAGAGCAGTCCGGTTCTTATGTAGATAAAGACAGACTTCGTTTTGACTTCTCTCACTTTCAGGCATTAACTGCAGAAGAACTTGCAGAAGTTGAAAAGATGGTAAATGAAAAAATTGCGGAAGACCTCACTGTAAGCACAGAAATCATGAGCGTTGATGAAGCAAAGAAGACTGGTGCGATGGCATTATTCGGAGAAAAATATGGTGATAAAGTACGAGTTGTTACTATGGGAGACTTCTCCAAAGAGTTCTGTGCAGGTACTCATGTACCACACACAGGCGTAATCAAAGCATTTAAGATTATTTCTGAAACAGGTGTTGCAGCAGGTGTAAGACGTATCGAAGCATTAACTGGTGACGGTGTAATGAAATACTATCTTGATGAGGAAAAAACTCTTCACGAAGCAGCAAAAGCAGCAAAAGCAGAGCCTCATAAGTTAGCAGAAAAGATTCAGTCTCTGCTTGATGAAATCAAAGCACTTTCTGCAGAAAACGAAAAATTAAAAGATCAGATTGCCAAGAGTGAAGTTGCTGACGTAATGGATCAGGTAGTAGAAGTTGGAGCTTACAAAGTGCTTCCAGTATCCGTAAAAGACGTTGATATGAATGCTCTGCGTACATTGGGAGATGACCTCAAAGGCAAGATTGGCAGCGGTGTTGTTATCCTTGCTTCCGACATGGGTGGAAAGGTTAACTTAATCGTAACTGCAACAGATGATGCTGTAAAAGCAGGTGCACATGCAGGAAAGATTATCAAAGAAGCAGCAGCCTTAGTAGGTGGCGGCGGCGGTGGACGTCCAAATATGGCTCAGGCTGGTGGAAAGAATCCTGCTGGAATTGAAGCTGCTTTAGCAAAGGCTGTAGAAATCGCAAAAGAACAGCTGTAAGTTGTAACTTCTAATTTGTCGAGCTAAACAGACGCCGCTGGTGAAGAATAAGTAGTCAGATTACCAGAAGTAATATTGAACAGAGAGACGAAATAATATCCCCTTTTTGAACT
>NZ_CAKRCF010000040.1 GCF_934307085.1 uncultured Anaerobutyricum sp. | reverse complement strand
TTCCGCATCCCACACATTTATTCTGTAAAATCCGTACACTCATATACCTTGCCTCCTGTCACCAGTTCTCTGAAAATTATTTCTGTCTCGCCATCTGGCTTTCTCTTTGAATTCACATATTTAAGCCATTTGCTGCTTTCTTCCGGATAATCGCTATTCTCTCCGAAGCTGTGCCATCTTGTCTCTTTTCTTGCCCTTAAATGTTCAATCAATGTCTGACACACAATAAGTCTCTCTCTTACTTCGTAAATATCTTTTAACTCAAACATATCCTTTGCTTTAAGTTCATCAATCATTCCAAGTAATTCGCCGATTCGCTTCTTACCGATAACAAGTCTTTCTTCGTTGTACTGATAATCTGTTGCGATTCCTCCGGCGTACTGATCCATAATTTTCTGCATTGCTTCTTCAAGCTGCTCTGCGGTAATGAAAAATGTATCTTCGCTGTCATTTCCTTTGGCTGTCAAATGTGACTCATACTCTTTTTTCTTTAATGCAGCAGCTTCATCTATCTTTGTTTCAACTTTATCTATGGCATTTGTTTTATTGATATTATCTGTTTCATTAAGTTCTGCGCTTCTGTTGTTTGTACTATCCGCTTTGGCCGTATCTGTATCGGCAGATTTGCTTTTTGCTTTTAAAGCTTTTAAATATTCTGTCATGGATTCTGCGGCAATTTCACCTTCTGCCAATGCTCCGGTTACATACTTCTGTGGGCATCCTCCGGCAACATCTCCGGCGGCAAATAATCCTTTTACGGTTGTTCTTCTACCGTTATCTACCCAGTAACCGCTTGCGGTATGACCACCAACAATGTACGGTTCGGTTCCTTCGATTTCGACATTCTCACTTGCTGGACCTCTCGAACCTTCTAACCACTTTAATGTCTGGCTTGGTGCCATGTTAAGGTACGCTCTGTATAAATCCTGTTCCTGTGCTGAACTGATTTCATCTGTCTTTAAATAACAAGGACCGCGTCCCTCTCTGTTCTCCGTTACTGTTCCGTATAATCTCTGAGAAGTGGTAAGACCATATTTTGTCTCGTAAATCTCACCATGGGAGTTCATTTGCTTCGCTCCAACACCCTGTGCGATTGTTCCAACCGGTGCAATCGTATCTTTACATCGTAATGCAATGAAACGCATCTCAAAAGTGGTCATTTCCGCCCCGGCTAAGATTCCCATTGCAAATCCGGCTCCGGTATTAAATGGAGAGTACCACATCTTATGTCTTGAAAATCCCGGATTGTTCGGACGGTAAAGTCCTGCTGCTCCACCAGTTGCACAAAGGACTGCTTTTGCTCTGATATCATAGAAAACATTCTCTTCTATATTAAAGCCCCAGGCTCCTTTAATTTCATTCTCTTCTATTATATAATCGGTGATGTTCACCCTCTCAAGCACTGTGACATTATCCTGTGACATTGCCGCTTCTGCTAAAAGAGGCTTGATATTCTCACCGTTAATCTTTATATTTCTGTTACCTCTTGCAACGTATTTGCCGTTCTCATCTTTCAGGATAACAAGTCCTAAATCATCAAGAACTTTCGTTACATGATTCAGTCGTTCAGACATGGATAAAAGCAAATCCTCTCTGACAATTCCGTGGGCGTCTTTCTTTGCGTAATCCACATAATCCTGAGGAACATGCCCTTCTGTAATATATGCATTTAAGGCATTAACCCCGGCTGCCAGACAGCCGCTTCTCTTAATATTCGCTTTTTCCGCTATCAGAACGCTTACCCCTGCTTCTTTTCCTAAAGTATAGGCAGCAAAGCAGCCTGCCGTTCCGCCACCGATGATTAACACATCTGTCTCTAATCTCTTTGTCTTCATGTCTACCCTCTTGAGTATCTAAAAATCTTATCTGTTCTTATCTATTTTTATCTATCTAATCTAAAAGTTTAATTTTAATCTTGCTTAAATGTAATACATTTCCTGTCCAACCTGACTATACTCCAATGACGAATCTACCAGATTTCTTAATGTCAACTGTTTTAATAATCTGTCTGTCTGATCATTCATCTGATCAATCAAAAGTTTCTGTATCGCAGTGGATATTCCCTTTTCATCTGTTCCGCTTACCACACTTCTTTCATCTTCCAGAAGATAGCTTCCATCCAACGCATGAATTACATCTGCTATGGTAATACTCTCTGGTCTTTTTGCTAAAAGATATCCACCCTGTGGTCCTTTTATACTTCTTACAAGACCTGCCTTTCTCAGACTTGAAAAAATCTGTTCCAGATACTTTACAGATATATTATTGCGTTCTGCGATACTGCTTAACTGAACACACTGGTCTTTGGCATATACTGCCAGGTCAATCAATGCGGTAATCCCATACCTGCTTTTCTTCGAAAGATTCATTTATTTATCACCCTTTTCCTATATTCAATTACAAATCCTGTATCGGATTTATGGAATTTAAATGCGAGCTACACAATAACTAAGTCTCTTTCCCTTGTACAGCTCCACAATATGCTACAGGCGACTCATTCCAAGTTTTATTCTGCATTTTTGCCTGTCTTATGCATTTCTTTTAGAGTGCATTTCTTACTCTGTAAATAATGCTGTAGAGTAGTATCTGTCTCCTGTATCTGGAAGAAGTGCTACAATAGTCTTTCCTTCGTTCTCTGGCTTCTTCGCATATTCAATTGCTGCGTGTAAAGATGCTCCGGAGGAAATACCTACTAAAATTCCTTCTTTCTTTGCTAAAAGCTTTGCTGTTGCAAAAGCATCTTCATTTGTTGCTCTGAAAATCTCATCATAAACCTTTGTATCTAATACATCTGGTACAAATCCAGCTCCGATACCCTGAATCTTATGTGGACCTGCTTTACCTTCAGATAAAACTGGTGATGTATCTGGCTCTAAAGCTACAATCTTAACTTCTGGTTTCTGCTCTTTTAAGTACTGGCCTGTACCTGTTAAAGTTCCGCCTGTACCAACACCTGCGATAAAGATATCAACCTCTCCGTCAGTGTCATTCCAAATCTCCGGACCAGTTGTTGCTTTATGGATTGCTGGGTTTGCTGGGTTTACAAACTGTCCAGGAATGAAGCTTCCTTCGATTTCTTCTGCAAGTTCGTTTGCCTTTGCGATAGCACCTTTCATTCCCTTAGCTCCGCTTGTAAGAACGATTTCAGCACCGTAAGCTTTTAAAATATTTCTTCTCTCAACACTCATTGTCTCAGGCATTGTAAGGATGATTCTGTATCCTTTCGCTGCTGCGATAGATGCAAGGCCGATTCCTGTATTACCGGATGTTGGCTCGATGATTACGGAACCTTCTTTTAAAATTCCTTTTTTCTCTGCATCTTCAATCATCGCTTTTGCGATTCTGTCCTTAACACTTCCTGCTGGATTGAAGTACTCAAGCTTAACTAAAACTCTTGCCTTTAATCCTAATTCTTTTTCAATGTTTGCAACCTCAACAAGAGGTGTGTTTCCGATCAGTCCTAATGTTCCTTTATAAATATTTGCCATTGTCTTGTTCCTCCTTAATTTTAAAATCTTATTTTTATTGATTTATTTCTTTCATGTATCTCATGGCTATGATAATATCACTATTAACCTACTTTGTAAATAGGTTTATAGGGATTTATTTTAAATTTTTTTCGTCAAAGTGGGGAATATGGCTTAAATATGCGGTTTTTTGAGGTCAAAAAAAATTTTTTTAATAGTAATTTAGTACAGTCAAAGTAAGAATGATGCTCCCAAAGAGAGAAAATCCGCCACAAATATAGGGTATCTTTTCTCTTGGCGAGCGTCAGTTCCTCTTTAATGAACTAACTTCCTATGTTATAATAAGAACATGATATTACGAAAGAGGCTTATTTTATGATTTCTACAAAAGGACGTTATGCTCTCCGCGTTATGTTAGACTTAGCGGAGCATGGTAACGAGGGATATATTCCCCTTAAAGATATTGCAAAAAGACAGGCTATTTCAGATAAATACCTGGAAAGTATTCTGAAAGCTCTTGTGAAACAAAAAATGTTAAAAGGACTGCGTGGCAAAGGCGGTGGTTACCAGCTTACACGTACACCTGCAGAATATAGTGTCGGAGAGATTCTTGAAGTAGCGGAAGGCACACTTGCACCTGTTGCCTGTCTTATGAATGATGCAGAAGAGTGTCCAAGAATGAATCAATGCTGTACTCTGCCTATGTGGAAGAAGTTCGACGCACTAGTTCATGATTTCTTCTATGGTATTACTTTAGAACAAATTTTAACAGATCCTGAATTTTTGCCTGAAGAAGAATGAGAGGTACACATTATGAAAAATAAACTGCACAAATTATGGGTGTTATTTCTAACAACACTTTATATCAGTGCTTTTACTTTTGGCGGTGGCTTTGTCATCGTTACTTTTATGAAACACAAATTTGTTGATGAATTACACTGGATTGATGAAAAAGAAATGCTTGATTTTACGGCATTAGCACAGTCCTGTCCAGGAGCAATTGCAGTAAATGCTGCCATTTTAGTTGGCTGGAATGTCTATGGTTTTGCAGGTATGATTGTCGCAACGCTTGGAACGATTCTTCCCCCGATGATTATTCTGTCCATTGTTTCTTTTTTTTATGCCATTTTTTCAACAAATGTATGGGTAGCCGTTGTATTGAAGGGTATGCAGGCAGGTGTTGCCGCTGTTATTTTAGATGCTTCCTGCAGTCTTGGAGAAAGTGTTTTAAAAGAAAAAAGCAGTCTTTCTGTCTTTATTATCATTGCTGCTTTTATATGTGACTTTTTCTTAGATGTTAACGTTATTTATATTATTCTTGTGGCGGCTTGCATTGGAATCGCTCAATTTATTGGGCGGAAATATTTATCCAATTTCCAAAAGTCTCGCAATGATTCACAGGAGAAACCATTATGATTTATTTACAGTTATTTCTTAGTTTCGTTCAAATCGGACTCTTTAGTGTCGGCGGCGGATATGCTGCTATTCCTCTAATCCAGAGTCAGGTTGTAGAAACACACGGTTGGCTTACCATGAATGAATTTACCAATCTTATTACCATCGCCGAAATGACCCCTGGTCCTATCGGAGTGAATTCTGCCACCTTTACCGGTCTACAGATTGCAGGAATACCAGGAGCAATTTCCGCTACCTTTGGTTCCATTTTCCCAGCCTGCATTCTTGTATCCATTTTGGCATTGATTTACCGCAAATATAAAGAAACTTCAGCAATTAGCAGCATTCTTTCCAGCCTGCGCCCTGCCGTTGTGTCTCTTATTGCTGCCGCTGGCTTTTCAATGCTGCAGACTGCTGTTCTTTCTGGAAAAGCTCTGCACATTTCTTCAGTAAATGTATTTGCACTTATTCTTTTTATTGTGTCATTTTTTATTCTTAGAAAATGGAAGCTCAATCCGATTCTTGTGATGTGTCTTTGCGGTGTGGCAAATTTATTTTTCACGATTTTAAAAGCTGCGTTTTAATTTGCATTTTCGGCAGTTTATCTGACTGTACTGATTACCGCAGGCAAGGTAGACCAACCTATAAAGATAACTTCTGATTTGTCGGTTTGAACAGACACCGTTATTTAAGACACTGTAGCCGAATTTTCAGAAGTCTTTAGATAAGAAACATAAAAATATCCTATTTTGTTCCGTTGTGCTAAACGTTCCATTTTGCCCAGTAAAGCAGGAACTTGGGAGAAAGGAGTCCCAAGTTCCTGCTTTACTGGGCAAAATGGAACGTTTAGCGCAACAGCTCAAAATAGGAGATGTTTTAGTCTCGCTGTTCAATATTAATTTTGGCAATCCGAGCACAACCTTCTCTACTGCGGCGTCTGTTCAAACCAACAAATAAGAAATTTAATGACTCTTAAACTGTTCCATAATACGTTTTGCCGATTCTGTCACCGCCAGTCCTCCCGTACTGGTTTCTTTAAGACAGGACGGCAGATCATTTCCTATACGACGCATACTGTCAATGGTATCATCTGGCGTGATTGCACTGGTGATACCGGCAAGGGCAAGCTGTGCACTTGAAATCGCATTCACAACTCCTGCTACATTTCGTTTTACACATGGAACTTCCACTAATCCGCCAACTGGGTCACAGGCAAGCCCAAGCATATTTTTCAAGGCAAATGTTGCTGCCTGCATTATCTGTTCATTATCTGCTCCCTGCAGGTATGCCAATGCACCTGCAGCCATAGAACTAGCTGTTCCTATCTCAGCCTGACAGCCTCCAAATGCCCCAGCAATCGAAGCATTTTCCGCCACCACTTTTCCAATACCGGAAGCAACAAATAATGCCTTCACCAGCTCATTTTCCTCTGCATTTTTCTTTTCTTCATAACTTAGAAGAACTGCAGGAATTACACCACAGGAACCTGCCGTCGGTGCTGCCACAATTCGTTTCATGCAGGCATTCGATTCTCCCATCTTTAATGCCTTTTCCATCGCAAGACTAGAATATTCACTGCACAAATTCCTTCCACTGGCATTATACTGACGCATTTTTTCACCGTCCCCACCAACCATTCCACTCTGTGACTTCAAATTCGCATCATAGTTTGCATCTGCTTCGCGCATTGCCTTGTACATAAAACGCATTTTTTTAAAAACCTGCTCCTCCGATGCACCACTCTCATCCATATCTGCCTGCAAGACAACTTCCCAAACCTTTTTATCCTGTTCTTTACAAAGTTCTAATATATTCTGTATGCTATGATATTCTATCATTTACTTTTCCTCCGGTTTTCCAAGATAGGTTACTTTCAGTACACCTTCCACTCGCTCCAGCCAACGGATTCCCTCCTGCGGAACTTCCTGATCACACTCCACAACCATAACTGCTTTACCACCCTTTGAGGAACGATATAACTGCATGGTCGCAATATTCACACCTTTATGAGCAAGCATGGAAGTTACTTCCGATACATGTCCTGGCTGATCGAGATTATGCACGATCAATGTTGGATTCTCCCCAGAGAAATTCGTCTCAATGCCATCAATCTCTGCAATATTAATTCGGCCGCCTCCAAGCGACTGTCCCACAAGCTCCATCGTCTTTCCTGAAATACCTTTCAAATAAAGCTGTGCCGTATTAGGATGTGCCTCTTTTAACACTGCCTCTCCAAAAGCAATCTTCATTCCTTTATCTTCTGCAATTTCAATACTTTTCGGAATACGGTAATCATCCGTCTGCATTCCAAGAAGCCCTGCTACCAAAGCTTTATCTGTACCATGCCCTTTTCCCGTCGCGAGAAAAGAACCATGAAGCAAAATCTTTGCCTCTCTCACTTCTTCACCCAAAAGCTGTCTTGCCACATAACCAATTCTTACTGCCCCTGCAGTATGAGAACTTGAAGGCCCAACCATAACCGGACCGATAACATCAAAAATATTCATAAATTTCTCCTCATAATTCTTTAAAAATGAAATACCATTTGATATGCCATATATATTCGCTTATTAAAGATTAAATATAACACTTGCCCGGCAATCGGTAAACAGATTTTTTTAATTATATAAGGGGGAATTATTATAAATGGAGAATACATTAAGCAGAAAATTTGCAATAAGGCTTTTGATTTAGGAATTAATCTTGTACGTTCCTGTTCTTCCACAAAATGGGAGGAGATTCCTATCCATGCACCTGAATTTCTTCACAAATTTTCCTCAAAGAACTTTTTCATCCCCCGATATGCGATTCCTTCATCGGTTCCGCATATCTCAACTTCGACTTTCTGTCCGCACATCACATCCAATGCCATTACAGCAATAATATTCGATGCATCTGCTTCCTTTCCTTTTACACGAATTGTAATCCTGCTCTCATATGTTCTGGCTTCCTGAATAAGAAAAGAAGCTGGGCGAGCGTGAATTCCCTGTTCTTCTTTAATCGTATAACTAAACTTTCTCATAACTTTCTCTCCATAACTCATACCTTTCGATATGTTCCCAATACATTTTCCAGTTCTATATCATCCGATTCCACCGAATGCAATTCCCAATACAAGGACTAAAATACATAGCGGCACATAAATATATTTACATATCGGAAAATATAGTTCCGTAAATTTATTTTTTCTTCCCTTGTTAATCTGTACTTCTACATATTTTTTACCTGCAATCCAAAAAAACATAATTCCTGCAAGTCCTGCTCCAAGTGGACAAATATAAATTGAAAGGATATCCATCCAACCAGATACAATCCCCTGAATCATTAAAGATACAACTACTCCAATAACAGCAATAATAAGACAAGCTACCTTTCTGCCAACATGTAATTTTTCCTGTACAGTAGCAATCGGAGCTTCATAAAGATTAATTAATGAAGTCATTCCTGCAAATAATACTGCAACAAAGAAAATCATCGCAATCAATGTACTTCCTGGCATCGATTTTATTAGATTTGGAAGATAGATAAATAGTAAACCAGGACCTCCCTGATTAAGCTGTGCACCAGTTGTTGCCATTGCCGGAATAATAACAAGTGCTGCAAGCATCGCCGCAACGGTATCAAAAAATGCTACTCTTGCTGCTGATGCCGGAATATCTTCCTCACCAGAAAGATAAGAACCATAAATCAGCGTTCCATTTCCTGCAACAGAAAGAGAGAAAAATGCCTGTCCCAAAGCAAATATCCACGTTTTAGGATCCATTAATGCTACTTTATCCACACGAAAGATATAATGATACCCAGCCGCAGCTCCTGGTTGAAAAAATACATAAATACCAAGAATTACAAACAGCACAAAAAATACTGGCATCAATATTTTATTTGCTTTCTCGATTCCTCTACCTACACCAAACATTAAAATTGCTATACAGGCAACCAAGGCAATAACCTGCCATATATTATTACCAAAAGCAGATGCCATACTTCCAAAACGACCACCAAACTCTTCTACATTATTCGGCGCAAGCGTTGCCCCTGTAAAAGTTCCGACTGCATATTTTAAAATCCAGCCCATAACTACGGTATAACCAATTGCCATAGCAAGAGAACCAATCACAGGAATCATTCCAAGTGTCTCTCCCAACTTCCTCTTTCCTTTTTTCTCACAGATTATGCCAAATGCATCAATCGGACCAGATCTTGCTGCCCGTCCAAGGCTCATCTCGCCGATAACACCTGTTGCCCCAATCAGAACAACAAAAATAAAATACGGAATCAAAAAAGAACCACCGCCGTAAAGTGAAACTCTGGTAGAAAACATCCAGATATTCCCCATACCAACCGCAGAACCAATACAGGCAAGAATAAATCCCCACTGACTGTTAAATGACTCTCTGCTACTCACACTACTATTTTTTACTGATTCTTTTTTCACACTTCCTTCTCCTTCATATTTTGATAATTTACTCCCCATTGCCACATTGCATCAAGTATCGACTTCAAACTGTACCCTAACTCTGTCAATGTATACTCTACTCTTGGCGGCACTTCCGCATATACCTTTCTGGTTAAAAGACCACTCGCCTCCATCTGACGAAGCTGCGCTGTCAAAACCTTCTGCGACACATGACCAATCGACTTACGAAGCTCACCAAACCGCTTTGTTCCCGGTAATAAATCTCTTAAAATAAGAACTTTCCACTTATCACTGATGAGCATTAGCGTTGTTTCCACCGGACAATCTGGAAGTTTCCCTTCCTGCTCCATCTTTACTTCAGACACGATTAACACCTCCAATAGTTTCTTTTAAGTAACTATAGCATAATATTGTGCTTACTTTATAATATATCTGTATAGCATTATTATAAAGATACAGAAAAGAAAACACAACCTTTTCAAACAAAAAACTTACGGAAATCAAACAAACATTTTGTTTACTGTTTATTCGTAAAATAATTTTATTGATATTCATCTGTATATCATATATAATTTTTATATAAACTAACTACTAGCCATCTGTACCTTTTATTAACAAGAAAAATTACTACTCCATCAAAGATAGTGAATTTCCTCCCCCGACAAACGAAAGGAGTTTTTTATGAAGATCTATTTTTCAAGTTTTCTTAAAAGAATGCCTGGTTACTTTTTTAGTATTTTGCTTATTAGCTGTCTTATATCTATTTCTGTTTTTCCCCCGACAAATACCTATGCCGCATCGAAGATTAAACTTAATAAAACAAGTATTACTCTTGTAAAGGGCAAACAATCCAAATTAAAAGTAAAAGGAACAACAAAAAAGATAAAATGGAGTTCCGAAAATAAAAAGATTGCAAAAGTAACAACAAAGGGAACTGTGAAAGGAATATCTCCCGGCACTTGTTTTATTTATGCTAAAGTAAATCATAAAAAGTTAAAATGTAAGGTAACCGTAGTCACTCAGGAAGTTTTCAATGCCCGAAAGTTCTATGCTCTCGTTCGTAAAAAAGGTAAAAAAGGAGCGAATAATACACGAATACTTTCCAGAGAAATTCTTTATCCAACCGATGAGGAAAAGGACACTTATATCGTTGCATATCCAGAATATGGAAAAATAAGTTTTAAGTACAATTTCTACCCATGTTCTCAAAATGCCTATTATAATACAGATATAACTATAAACATAGTCTCCAGACAGCCAGGAACTATTTTCTTTAAAATGTTCTGTTGGGAGCCTTTTTCTACTTTAAAATCAACCGGAACTATTTCAATGAAGTATGATGGAAAAAGTAAGGGATTTTCCTACACGAAATCAGATTATCATTCTGAAGAATACGATGACAATGAAGCCTATGATTATGTTGGCCCTCCTTCTCCCGAAGATATTCCTGTTTTTCTTTCACATATAAATGACACCTTTCATTCCTGTGATAAACTTATGAAAAAATATGGATATAGCATGAAAAAAATAGGATTTGTAAAATGGAAATATCCGAAATAATATCCGAACATACAAAAATCTCCTGGCATAAAGTTTACTGTAGCTGGGATGAAATAAGTTCCTCTGGATAAATGGTATTCTAATCATAGCAGTGTCGGGACTCTCCCGTTTTTTTAGTATGTTTTTTGTTCGTACTTAAACATACTACAGTGGGATGTCCTTGTCACTGCTTTTTTATCTTTATAAACAAAAATTGCTACGCCGTAGCTTTCGCAAGCTATCGCACAGCGATTTTGTTCAATCAGAAGTTATTGTTTCAGAATTCTTCATAAACTGGTATAATGATTTCCGAATCTAAAGAAAGGCTATTTATTTATGAAAAAAACATTTTTCTCCCATGATAAAAATTTCTACACAGCGTTATTTCCGCTGCTTATTATCATCTCGCTACAAAATCTTATTTCTTACAGTGTGAACATGGCAGATAACATTATGCTTGGAGCGTACAGTCAGGATGCACTTGCAGGAGCAGCTTTAGTAAATCAAGTATTTTTCCTTATTCAGCAGGCCACAGTCGTTATCGGAGACGGACTTGTTGTTATTGCCTCACAGTATTGGGGACAAAAGCGAATAGAACCAATCCGACAAATTACGGGAATGGTTTTGAAAATTGCGTTAGGTCTTGGAATATTTTTAATTATTTTATGTTCGTTATTTCCAGAAGCTATTTTGGGCTTTTTTACATCTGATACAGCAATTTTGTCTGAAGCAGAAAATTATTTACAGATTATAAAATATACATTCCTTTTATATCTTGTGACTCAGGTACTTCTTTCTGCGCTTCGAAGTGTGGAGACAGTGAGAATTGCGTTTGTAATATCTTGCGTGTCTTTAATTGTGAATGTAAGTATTAATTATACTTTAATTTACGGACGGTTTGGTTTTCCTGAGTTAGGAATCAGAGGTGCCGCGATTGGCACGATGATATCAAGATGTTTAGAATTTCTTATTGTATTTATTTATGTGATGAAGATAGATAACAAGTTGAAGCTATTTTCTAATGGGGCGGTATTTCATATTGATAAATTGTTGCGTTCAGATTATATAAAAGTAGCTGTTCCCGTCTTTGTATCAGGGATGCTATGGGCAATTTCTGTACCGATGCAAACAGCGATTCTTGGTCATTTGAGTTCTGATGCAATTGCCGCAAATTCTGTTGCGAGTACATTTTACCAATATATGAAAGTTGTTGTGCTCGCTATGTCCTCCGCTTCTTCCGTTATGATGGGAAAAGCAGTCGGCAAAGGGGATTTAGATGAAGTAAAAGCTGCAGCAAGGACACTTTCTGTTCTGGATGTGTGTGTTGGAATTATTCTCGGTGCCGTTCTTTACTTTACAAAAGACTTTCTTTTATCACAGTATACATTAAGTCCGACAGCTTCTCAGCTTTCCAAACAGCTTATTATCATTATGGCCGTAGTCATGGTTGGTATGGCATACCAGATGCCAGTTGGTTCTGGTATTATCCGCGGAGCAGGTGACGCAAAGTTTTCACTCTATGTAAACATGATCAGTACTTGGGGGATTGTACTTCCACTTTCTCTCGCTGCTGCTTTTTGGTGGAAATGGTCGATTCCCACAGTGGTCATTTGTTTGCAGTCTGACCAGATATTTAAGGGAATTCCGATATTCTTAAGGTTCCGAAGTTATAAGTGGATACATAAGTTAACGCGAGAAAAATAGTAATTTGTTGAGCTAAACAGACACCGCTGAGGAGGAGTTTGTTCAGCTCAATACATTAATTACTATTTATCCCGAATCTCTTTAAATCTACTTTTCCATTCTTTACCTCTACACCATCTTCTTCTAAACGTCTCGCCTGCTCTCCCTCTCCGCCAAATGCAAAGGCTCCTGCAAGTTCTCCCTTAGAATTTACAACACGAAAGCATGGGATATTCTCTGGATCAGGATTTTTGTGAAGAGCATTTCCGACTGCACGTGACATTTTGGGGTTTCCTGCCATTGCTGCTACCTGTCCATAGGTTGCCACGTGTCCTTTCGGAATCTTTTTTACTGCCTCGTAAATTCTTTTTGTTGGACTATCTGTTACGATATCATAACTTTCCGTAATCATTCGTTTCACTTCTTTTTCCGGTATTGTACCGTCAAGAATGATCGTATTCCAATACTTTTTATTTTGATGATATCCTGGAATTACAGATGGATATACCTCCCTCCAGAAGTCTCTCCATTCTGGCTCTACTTTCACATTCAAATGAATGAATCCATCTTTTTCATAAACCCATAAAAAAGCTTTCTTGCTTCCTTTTACTCTTATAAGCTGCCAGTTCTGATCACGAAATGGGGCTTCCACGTAAGTATTCGGAAAAGACAAACCATATTTTATTGCTTCTTCTCTTGTTTGCATAAACTTCTCCTCGTTTTTTTCTTATCATAATATTAAAGAGAAATTAAATTATTTAAACCCTACTTCATCTTAAAAGCAGCTTTCCCATTTTGTTTTACATTGTATAGGGCTGCATCTGCACTTCTGCATAAGGAAATAAAGTCTTCTCCCTGTTCTGGAAATGCAGCTCCACCTGCACTGGCTGATAATTGTACTTCTTCACCAGTTGATAATACTAAATGCGAAATCTTTTTCTGGAACTCTGTCATATATACATATGCTGTTTCTCTTGTAACATTTTTTAAATAGACAACGAATTCATCCCCGCCATACCTGCCGAGTATACTTTCTTTTGGAAAACACTGATACATTGCCGCTGCAAAATGTTTCAGACAAAGATCTCCATTATTATGTCCATAGGTATCATTATAAGATTTAAAATTATCCACATCGATAAAAATGAATATTCCTGATTTTTTCTTTCGGAGTGTTTCTTCTAAAGCCACCTGAAAGGCCCTTCGATTTAATATTCCTGTCAGTTCATCTGTGCTAGATAAGCCGATATAACGCTTTTTATCTTTTTTCTCCCATAACACAATCGTCAACATATACAAAATTGTCAATCCGACCAGAATACTGCCATAGACCCCGCCCCAGACAGAAAAGTGCTGTGTAATATCTGAAATATTTTTATTTGTCAATTCTACAACAACGTACCAGCCTTGCATCCCTGAAATACTTCGGTAGGATATTGTCGTTTCTTCTCCTCGAACTTTAGCAGCAAACCTGCCTTCTTTCTTGCCGGAGCGCATATCTTTTATCCATTGTTTATAGGAATATCCTTCATCATACTCAAAATATTTTTGCTGCAGTAACAGGTTGTTCCAGCCACCTGCTGTATCATCTTCATCACTACTTATACATGTAATAAAATTCTCTGAATCTGCTTTTAACAGATGTACACTGATTTTTCCCTCTAACAGCTCATATATCCCCAACTGTCTGAGCTGCTCTATCATAATTGATACATAAAGTGTACGTATCTGTGACGAATCCATCATCGGTACAAAAACTGTCATAATCATATTACCTGTTTCGCTGGATTGATATGGGTCAGAGTTAAAAGACAATGCCGAGCTCAATGCCTGCTTATCCAGATTCTTTTTCTTAATATCAGAAACAGCACATTTACTTCCGTAAATCTGTCCATCTTTCATAATAAATCCTACGTTACAAAACATATCTTTATTAAGATTTTTTTCTAAGCGTTTCTGAATCCTTTCTGGAGATTTATTTTCCATTGCCTGAATCATCTTCACATCTTCTTTTACATAATTTTGAAGATATTCCATAGATTCATTCATTTTCTCTGCATATAATCCGGTAATCAACTCTAAATGTTGTGTATTAAAATTCTGTGCGATTGTGCCCAGATGAAAATATGCCGATACAATGATTGCCAGACAAACCGTCAAATATATGACCAGCAGAACCTTCTTTTTCTTTTTATTTTTTCTTCTCTCTTTCATGAGACACCCTTCTCCATAAGATAATCGGAATCAATCATAACAATCCCAGTATCAAAATATTTCTGTTCTGATTTTTCTCCTTTTATAAAAGAATCCAGTGAATGCATACCCATATATCCCATCTGCTCCTGCTTCTGCAATAAAGATACTCCCTGATAATCTGGACTTTGAATAATCTGCTTTGTCTCATCTGCAAGATCAAAACCAACCATTACAATATCCTTCCTCTGTTCTTCTAAAAGAGTATTGGCAATTCCCACTGTAGATGTATTGTTACACCCTAAAATCCCTTTTATATTTTTATTCTCCCGTAACAATCTTGCTGCATCCGACTGTGCTTTCTGCACATCTCCACCATTTAAGAAAATATCCTTCGTAACCTCCCACTGTGTTGGCGCATAGTTTGTCCAGTAATCTAAAAAACCGGAAATGCGGTTTACCATTGCCTGCGAAGTATCTGATGATAACAATATTCCAACTTCCAAAGGTTCCAACGAAGAATTCCCCTGTTTCTTCAACATATCAAGCATTTCCTTCGCAGCCATCTTCCCGGCATCCATATTATCTGTCATATAGCAGGCATCAAATTCTGTGCTGTTAATTGAAGAATCTATAAGGACTACCGGAATCTTACGGTCTCGAACTTTCTTGCAGCTATTTACCAATGCTGTAGAATTCGCCGGAGCAAGTAATATCCCATCTGCCCCTTTTTTCATCGCTTCATTCATTAAGGCAATCTGCCCGGAAATATCTGTCTCGTTATCAATTCCCCCCAGATAAACTGCCGCATCTATCTCCTTTGCAGCTTTAGATATTCCTTCTATTACTTTCTTCCAGTAGTCTCCATGATAATTTTTTAAAATAACATAAATTTTCTTCTCACTTTCTGGTTTTGAAATGCAAGTATACTCTACTATGGCAGACTCACCTGATGCAGTATCTGTTTCTGAATATCTAGAAGTTTTTGAACAACCACTAAGTAAAAAAAGTACAATCAGCATGCCTAGGAGCAAACCCGTTACACTTAATTTTTTTCCTACCTTCTTCAATATTAAATTCCCCCTTTTCCCCTTAATGTACTCTCAGAACCTTTTTAAGTCTGACTAAAGCATATTTGAAAAATGCTTTCTGCAAGATACACATCACAATTTGTGGGAGATTCTTCCTGAATGAAGGCTGCGTAGCCAGCCCGGCTACGACAACAGAATAAAGGCAAAATATACCGCAAATTAGGGTGTACAGACTGCCAGAATACTATTGATTTCCAAACAAAAAAGGAAACAGCCAAATACTTATATCTGAACTGTTTCCTTACTTTATTCGGAAATATGTAATATAAAAATCTTAAAGGTATACTGCAGTTCTTACTTATACCATTTGGGTTTAATTGTTATTTTTATAGTACCATATATCAGAGATTTTGTCGAACAATATAGACAGAATTTTTATAATCCATGTTGAAATGCCTCTTATTTAATGCTACAATTTATGACAGCATTATATACTATTTGTATTCTTACACTTCAACTTCTAAAGGAGGATTCTACTCTTTTTAATCTATGCAATTCCATGACATAATACAAATGATATATTGTCTCATTGACTTTCATAATATTATGGAATGTGAATTGTTATAATACTTATCTATAATAAATACTTACTTTATAAAGGAGATTTACTATGCGCACAGCTATTGTAACTGATACAAACAGCGGTATCACAAAAGAAATCGCTAAAGAATGGGGCATTTATGTTATACATATGCCTATAATTATTAACGACGAAACTTTTTATGAGGGAGATACTATTTCCGAAGAGGATTTCTTCACTGCTCTCTCCAGTGACAAACAGATTTCTACTTCTCAGCCATCCCCTGGTGATGTTATGGATTTATGGGATCAGATTTTAGATACCGGATATGATGAACTTGTATATATTCCGATGTCAAGCGGTCTTTCTAATT
Source organism: uncultured Anaerobutyricum sp. (assembly GCF_934307085.1). Classification (GTDB taxonomy): domain Bacteria; phylum Bacillota; class Clostridia; order Lachnospirales; family Lachnospiraceae; genus Anaerobutyricum. The sequence goes on along the minus strand of NZ_CAKRCF010000040.1, from coordinate 10,034 downwards.
CCTGTGCTGCTGCTACAGGTTATGCACAGGATTATGAAGGTAAAGTACAGGTTGTTGATAATCACCGAATTTCTGTTACGATGTATGAATCTGTTCTTCAGGCAAGAAATATGGCCAGAGAAGGGGCTTCCGCTAAAGAAATAAAGGATTTTTTAGAGGAAGACGCTTATAATTCAAGTATCTATCTTGCGGTAAATACTCTTGAATATCTGAAAAAAGGTGGTCGTGTCACACCTGCTGCAGCTCTGCTTGGAACCGTACTTTCTATCAAACCAATCTTAACCATTCAGGGAGAAAAGCTGGATTCTTATGCCAAGTCCCGTGGCTCCATGAAAAAAGCACAGGAAAAGATGATTAAAGCAATTCAGTCTGACCTTGAAAAAAGATTTGCAGATAAAGATATGTCCAAGCTTCACATCGGAGCTGCCGGTGCTGGTCTTAGCAAAACCGAACAGGAAGAATGGGTTGCATTATTAAAGAAAAGATTCCCTGACTATGATATCTTCTATTCACCACTTTCAGCAAGTGTCAGCGTACACACTGGACCTGGTGCGGTAGGAATTGGAATCAGTTTCAGATAATTAAAACGTGAAGACATCGTGCTATTGTCTTTCCCATTTTAAAAATTAAAAAGCCAAAAGACCAAGGTATCATTCCTCACCACTTGAAGGTTGATTTCCTTTATCTTTTGGCTTTTTTATTTTTAAAATGGCTAAATAAATTATAAAAATCTTTCTGGAGCGTGCTCGAAAATCTTTTTTACAATCTGTATGCCCCAATTTGCAGAAGATTTTGCAGAAAGCACTTTTAATCACACTTTAAAATATTTATTCATTAAAATTGTTCTGCCACTCGCATTTTTATTTTTTTAAATTTCTCATCATCTAATTCAACATCTCCCATTGGATATTCTCGATGCAAGGAATCATATTTCGGTAATCCCAGTCGGTGATATTTTAATAATTCATACTCACAGTTTAACTGATTTACAAATTCCGCAATTTTTAAAATTTCTTCTTCCGTATCGTTAAATCCCGGAATGACCGGCGTCCTCACTAATACAGGCAGATTAGGAAATGTTTCTCTGATCTTCTGCATATTTTCAAGTATCAATTCATTTCCAATTCCAGTATGTTCTTTATGCCTATCTGATGAAAAGCATTTTATATCCATAATCAGATAATCTAACTCTTTTAATACTAGCTGAAATCTTTCCCAAGATGCCTGACCCGATGTCTCTATACAGGTACTGATAGTTCTCTTCTTTGCCTCTTTAAGAATCTCTGCTGTAAATTCTGCCTGCATTAGCGGTTCTCCACCGGAAACTGTCAGTCCTCCTCCACTTGTCTTATAAAAAGTCTTATCTTTTTCAACTTGCTCTAAAATTTCTTCTACACTTTTTCTTTCTCCGATTATATGCAAGGCTTCAGAAGGACAGATTCTTTTCACCCTAGCAGCCAGATTTTCATCTGGTCTGACCTGATTATCCCAAAAGACACCTTCTTTTTCTATGAATTCACACTGCAGTTCTTTCAAACAATTTACACAACTTCTGCAGCCAATACATTCTTCCCTTGTCCAGGCAATCTCCGGATCAGGATTTTGGGACTCAGGATTGGCACACCATCTGCATCGAAGGGGACATCCTTTCAAAAATACTACTGTCCGGATTCCAGGTCCATCATGAATAGAAAAATGTTGAATATTAAATATAATACCTGTATTTTTCACAATAGTTCTCCTTTATGTATGACCTTACAATACTTATAAACCAAAGGGTACACAAAAACACAAGAACCGACTCACAATACTTATGAACCGAAGAATACAACGGAATCACAAGAATCGACTCGCAATACTTATGAACCGAAGGACTCATTCTCCGTTCTTAAAATAATATCATCCTGCAGTTTTGACGAAAGCTGCACAAAATATGCGCTGTATCCCGCTACCCGGACAAGAAGACTTCTGTAATTTTCCGGGTTTTTCTGTGCATCAAGAAGTGTTTCCTGATTAATAATATTAAATTGCAAATGCCATAGTTTCAAATCGCTCCATGCTTTGATGAATGCAACAAGCCTCTTTGTTCCGACTTCACCCTGAACACTCGATGGACTCATTTTAATATTCAAAAGCCTCGATGCACGATTCTTCAAGTCACTATTTTTCGTATGAACATTTGACATAAGTACGGATGCCGGTCCATTACTGTCTGCTCCCTGAGATGCCGATGCTCCGTCAGATAATGCAGTCCAGGCTTTTCTTCCGTTTGGTGTTGCCGCAACGACACTTCCAAATGGAACATTGGAAGATTGCGATACATATCGAAGATCCATCTGTACTCCCAGATACTTTGAATATTTTTCGCCAAATTCTACTCCAAACCGGTCAATTTTTTTCGCTATGGAATCCGCATATGGGTCATCATTTCCGTACTTCGGTGCATGAAGAAGTCTCTGACGCACAATTTCATAATGTTCAAAATTATCATCTAATGCCTCTATTACTTCTTCCATTGTCAAAGTTTTATCTTCAAATACCGTCTTTTTTAGTGCTGCCAGAGAATCGGCTGCCGTTCCAAATCCTATAAAATCAAAAAATCCAATATCAATTCCACCTTCAATATGCTCACTGTGAAGATCCTGTCCATTTTTCATACATAGCTGATGCAAGGAGGAACCTAATGGAGAAGCAAAATGTCTCGCATGCAGGCGGTTTGCAATGTACTGCTGCTTAAATGCCATTTTCAAAATGTACTCTTCCTGTTTAAAGAATGCTGCTTCTAATTCTTCATACGTCTGAAATGTACGAGGGTCACCAGTTTCGACTGTCAGTAATTCCTCTCCATATTTTTTCATTCGGCCATTATTCAATGTCAGTTCAAGAATAGAGCCAAGATTAATCCATGGACATGCAGTTGTAAATGTATCCAGATTTGGCATGCGTACTTCCGTACATCCGGAAACAGAATAATCTCTTGCACTTGTCAAATCCGCACCATGCGCTAAAAGTGTCGGGATAATCTCTTCATCATTTAAAAGCTTCGGAAAACCGCTTCCCTCTTTGATTGTCTCTGCTACAGCATGGAGAAATTTATCCGAAGATTCGGAATGGATCCTTGCCGCAAGATCGGGATAATTTAATGGAAATTCCCTCTTGTTTTCCAAAAGAATATAGGAAAGTTCATTCGTTGCATCAAGACCGTTTTTATCCTGTCCTCCAATTGTAACTGCTTCCCAGTGTGCATATCCTTCATTAAATTTTACTCCGGCAGGACTGATATAGAGATCCTGATACTGTGCCATACCTAACCACACGCAAGTAAATAATTCTTTTGCTTTTGCCGGATTTATAGTTCCTGCTTGTACATCTTTTTCATAATAAGGCCATAAATACTGATCCATTCGTCCATTCGAAATCGTTGCCCCCGTTTTTTGTTCTATACGTGAAAACATCTGGATAAAATATTGAGACTGTAATGCCTCATAAAATGTCTCCGCAGGATATTCTGGAACTTTTCTTGTGATTCTTGCAATTTCTAAAAGTTCTTCTTTTCTTTTTGGATTTTGCTCAACTTTTGCAAGTTTTTTTGCCTTTTCACTATGTCTGTGTGCCCATAAAATAATCGCATCACAGGTAATCTGCACCGCCTCATAAAATGCCTTTTTGTCGATAGTATCCGCCGGATTCATATCATCTAACTGTTCTATTGCCTGTGTAGCCTGTTTACGAATTGCTGCAAATCCTTCATCAATTCCTTTTTTATAATCATGAACCCACTGAAGGGCAGAACGCCAGGCAGAAGATTCATTTACAATATATCGTGAGGAAAAACGGTCCTCTGGGTCGTAAGTTACTTTTAAAACATCTTCTGGAAATGACTGTGATAATTCTTCATAATAAGTCTTTCCTTTCCAATAAGGTGCAATCTCCTCCTCAATAATTTTTACATCTTTCTCTTCAATTTCAAATGGAGATTCTGTTCTGTCTTTTGCCTGATGTACAAACTGCTCCAGAAAACAACCATCTAATTCCGGATAAATGAGTCCGTATTTTCCGTTTCTTCCTACTCGTCCGACAATCAACTGATCTGGTTCAATGTACACTTCTATATTTGCTGCGATATGATATAATGCTTTTGCCCATCTAAGTACCAGTGGCTGTCCTTCCGTCTTCTTAAAAGACTCTGTAAAATATTTTGCACGCTGCACATCAACGTAAGACTTGCTTTCACTGAAACTATCGTATATTTTCTGTACTCTTGATTTTTCATTATCAGAGTAAAATATAATCTTTCCTCCATTTTTTCGGATTCGTTCTTCCTGTGGTGATAAAACTACTCCCATCTTTACTGTCCTTTCTATAATAAATACAAAATGATGCACTAAATATAAAATCAAATACCATGGGAAATAATTCCTTGCATCATTAAAATCAGATATTACAAATGAATATAAAAAACAAATATACGATTAGATATTATATTCTTCCTGTACTACTTTTCCCTGGAAGAAATAACTGTAAATTTTCTGTCTAATACGAACAAAATCATAATCATTTCGATTCCGTGGTCTTGGCAGATTCACAGTCACAATATCTTTGATTCGTCCCGGATTTCTATCCATCACAATAATTCTGTCTGCCAAATATACTGCCTCCTCAATATCATGCGTAACCATAATCATTGTACTTTTTTCTTTCTTTTTTATATTTAGAAGTTCATTCTGAAGCTGAATCTTTGTAAAAGCATCTAGTGCTCCAAACGGTTCATCCAAAAATAAAATATATGGATTATTTACTAAAGCACGTGCAATATTGGTACGCTGTGCCATGCCTCCTGACAACTCTTTCGGAAGACTTTTTTCAAATCCAGAAAGACCAACCATTTTCAGACATTCCTGTGCTTTCTGCTTTTTCTCTGCTGTTGTTCCTTCATTAAGTGCAAATATTACATTATCTTCGACGGTTAACCAGGGAAATAATCGTGCCTCCTGAAAGACAACTCCTCTCTCTTTTTTTGGAGAACGTATTTCCTTTCCATCAATCTGAATGCTTCCTTCATAATCTGCATCCAATCCTGCCATTGCACGAAGCAGTGTACTTTTTCCACATCCGCTTCCGCCTACAATACAGATGAATTCTCCTTTGAGAACGGAAAAATTAATATTGTTAAGTACCGGAAGTTCTTCCTTTTGCTTTTTTAATCCACTCCCAATCTGCTTCTGAAATGTCCGCTTCAAATTATGAACCTGAATATATGTGGGACTATTATATTCCACATCAGCCGGGTAGATTCCATCATATGCTTTTTGCTGTTCAAATACTGTATTCAAAGTCTGACTCCTCTCTGATTCATCCCTTTATCCAACCTTTTATTCACTCCATTATTCGTTCCATGCCAGAACATATTTTCCGATGATATTTAAAATCACATCCATAATCTTTCCAACTACACCAATCGAGAGCATTCCTACAATGACAACATCCATCTGTCCAAAATTTCTTGCATTAGAAATCATGTACCCGATACCACTTGTAGATGCGACCAGTTCAGCGGCAACCACGCAGGTCCAGCAACTTCCAAGTGATACTTTAAGTCCTGTAAAGATTGACGGCATAGCCGCAGGAATAACAAGCTGCGTAATATATTTCTTTCGTGGAGTCTCCATGACTGCCGCAACTTCTGTCAGCTTTTTATTTGTATAACAGATTCCGTCTGTTACATTAATGAGTACTGGGAAAAATCCACCTAAAAATATAAGAAATACTTTAGAGCCCTCACCGATTCCCATCCACAAGATAACCAGAGGTATCCATGCGATTGGTGGAATCGGGCGTATAATCTGGATAACCAGGTTCGTCAATCTCTGCATATGCTTTGAAAGCCCAATCACAATTCCAAGACCAATACCAAGTACCGCACTGATCACATAACCTGTCAGTACTCTTTTCATACTGATTCCAAGTGCCGCTAACAGACTTCCATCTGCAACATCTGTACAAAAGGTCTGAAAAACATCTTTTAGTGAAGGCATAATCAATGTATTTGTCTCTCCATTTGTCCCCCAAATACTCCATACAACAGCGATGATTACAAGCAATAGAATACTTTCTGTCCATTCACCAATTTTTATTTCGTATCGTTTCATCTGTATTATTTCTCCAATTTTTTCGCAACAGTATCACTGTTTGCAAAAGTAGTATTTACAATGTCTTTTGCAGTGACCTGCTTCTTTACATTTCCTGAATTATACAGCCAGTCTGCTGTCTTCTGAAAATCTGCAATATCTTCATCTGTGATAGACACCTGAAAATTCATATCTGAAATTGTTGCATTAACAATATCCGCATCCAAATTGTATTTTTCTGCATATTTTTTTGCATATCCTGCCGTATCTTTAGAAACCTCGGCTGCTGCTCTTGCATACTGTTCCATAAAAATCTGTACAATCTCAGGATTCTCATTAATATAATCTGTATTTCCTGAAATCAGATTCTCACATTTATAAATGCCAGTTCCGTCAACTAATACCTTTCCAGTACCTGCCGCCTCTACCTGTGCAATCATTGGCTGCCATACTGCAATTGCATCAACCTGTCCGGTTGCAAGTGCATTCTGCTGCTCTGTTGATGCCAGATTGACAAGTTCTACCTCATCATCTTTAATTCCTTCCTGTTCTAAAAGACGCTCCACAAAATCCTGTGCAATAGAGCCGACAACCAGACCGATTTTCTTTCCTTTCAAACCTTTTGCTGTACTGATTTTAGAATCTTTTGGTACGAGAACTGCTTCTGTCTTTTCTCCATTGTATGCGACTCCCAGTATTGTTCTTGCCTGCCCTGCCGCAGCGGCTGAAATCGTAGGTACATTTCCCATAACTCCGACATCCTGTGCTCCAGATGCAAAAGATTCATTCTCTGGTGGACCAGATTCAAATTCTGTGTAGGTAACTTTCACATTATCATATCCGGCTTCTTTTAATGCTTCCTCAACCCAGCCGTTATCCTGCAGTAACGATAATGGAAGATATCCTGGAATCGGCTGAACTGCTATATTCAAATGATCCGCCGTATTTAATTCTCCAGATTTTGAAGATTTTTCTGTACTATCTGTAGCTGCTGCTTTATTTCCACAACCTGCACATATCATAATCATAATAGCTGCCAGTAATATTGCTCCCAAACTTTTTTTCTTTGACTTGATTTCTTTCTTTTGCTTTTTCATAAGTTCTGTCCTCCTTGTTTTTTGCTTTTCTATGTTATAATCCTTTTTTGATTCCATTTCTTTAGAATCCTGTTTATTTATTTTCCATGGAATTTTTTTTGACAAAAATCCTATCTACAAAAAAAGTGTCGCAGTTACAGTTATTAAACTGCCACTACGACACTCTTCATTTTGAAATATCACTTTTTTAACTATTATATTTGGAAATCATATGACTCCAGTACCCGATACTGCGACGGTGTAAAACCATACTTTGCCTTAAATTTTTTCAGGAAATATCCCATATCTTTATAATTCAATACTCCTGCGATATCAATCACCTTCATATCCGTATTCTTCAGCAAATATACGGCTCTTTTCATTTTCACGATATTAATATACTCCACAAAATTCCGTCCTACCTGTGCAGCAAATATCGTGCTCATATAAGAACGATTCATATACAGTTCTTCTGCAATCGTCTTCTGTCTCAAATCATTATCTGGTCTCTCCAAAATATAGAGAAGAATCTTTTTTACTTCCTCGCTATACGCTGGATATAACTCTGCAAACTCAAGAAAAAAAGCATAGAAATTATCGATACTTTTCTTAATCATTTCCTCATAATCGGAATCTTCCTCTTCTCTTGGAATATAATCTTCCAAATTAAAATAATGTTTCAGCCATTTATATTGTTCAAAAAGTTCTGTCAACACACTGCTGATAATCCGCTGCAAATATTTAAAGGATTCGGAAAGATCTATATACTCTGAAAGCACTGTGTAAAGCAGTTCATCCAGATATCCCTTAAATCCATCATCTATATGTGCAAAATAATTCAGTAGCTCTTCTTTCTGACAAATTTCCAATGCAAGCTTTCCATGTTCTGCATTTTTAATCCTGCTAAAAAGTGTAATGAACTGATTCTTTTCAAAAGGCATTGCCAGATAATCATCTACTCCAAGTAAAAAACTTTTTCGTACTATTTTAAATTCTGGATTCTGACTGACAATCGCAACTGCCTTACATAATTTTTCCTTTTTTATTACTCGAAGAATAGACAATACATGATTCTCAGGTAATGCCTCCAAAAATATAAGATGATACCGTTCTTCCTTTAATTTTTCAATTAAATGGTCAAAATCTGGGGTAACTTCACAGATTTCAAACTCCGTAACGCCTCCCCAGATATGAAGATTTTTCAACTCCTGTAATATCGGATTACTTTTTACTGCCAATAGAACCTTATACATATGTCCGCTCCTTTGCTGCCTTTCTATGCATGATGTTTATCATTAGATTATCTCAAAACTGTTTTTTAAATTTTTGAAGATTATCGAACATGAATAAAACCTCTTTTACATGTACTCTCAGAATCTTTCTGCTCCATTCTATCATTTAATAGAAGATATGTTAACCTGTTTTTCTATAGAATTACTAGGATTTTATCGGACAGTTTGAGAAGTAATCATTTACTAACAAAAAAATCCTCTAAGACAATAGGTATTTCACTATCTCTTAGAGGATTTTTCTTTACTTCAAATGGTACTTAGTAATATTTTTCCAATTTTCCAAGAAGCCGCATTAAATAGAAATTGATTGTAAATTGACACAATCAATTTAAAAATATCCGCGTTCTCTTAAATCGAATACACGTTTGTATTATGATGTTCCTTTTTTATGCATAACTTCTAAGAATCGGATTCTGTGACTTAAGAAAGAAATTACGAGATTCATTAAAAATTGTATAAAGATATTTTTTCAGACTAATTCAAGAATGCCCCGGCATTCTTGCTGCGAGATGTGGGAGTCATCTCACATCTGATATATAATATTATAGAATGTACTTGGTGTCCTTCGGATCCGAAGTCTTTTTATGAACAATACTTTTAATACATAAAATTTCAAAATGAGAATATACTTGAATTATCTGACCCAGTATGATATATTGAAGTCAGAAAAGAGTAAGTTGTTGCTTGATGCACAACTTAAATCCCCTCAGTATTCGCACTACTGAGGGGATTTTTTGTGGGCTTGGCTACCGTGTAGTTTTATTTCCTTTTCCGGTCAAACCATTTGCGAGGTAGCACCAGTATTATCTCAACAATAATACCAGATACAATACCTGCCAGTACCGAAAAAAGAAAAGAGTAAATTGTCACTTGATACACCTCCCTCCTGTCACCAGGTATAGGGAACGGTAACGGAAAAAGTATACCATAATATGGCATAAAAGTCTTTCCTTTTTTATTTTTAAAATTGGTGTCAGACTCTGACACAATTATTCGCTTATTTTCGTGATAGTAAAACAACTGTCTCAACGGTACTTTCGTTGTCCCAACAAAGTTCCTGTGTCTCCCTGTCTCCGAAATACACCGGAAAACGGAACTTTATGTGCTTCAGGAATCTGCCATCTGGCTGCTCCTGCTCGTAAATGTCCACCTGTTCTACAAAGCTGTTAAGAAATTCTTTCTTCTCCAGGTCGGTGAACTTATCATATAGTTTATCAAAATATAAAAGAAATTGATAGACGTTTTCTTCTGATATTTTCTGTTGCCGGATATTCAGCAGGCGGTTCTTAACTTCCTCTATACTGTTCTCCACACCTTCAATCTCATCATACAGACGATATAACCTTGTCTCCATATCCTGATATTTCTTTTCATAAAATTTATCCATGATATCCAGACTGTCCATCTGCTGTCCAAGCCTTGCTTTTGCTCCAGTCAGCTGCCTGTGCTGTTTTTCCAGCTTTTCAATCTCTTTTTCTATTTCTTCTGTATCTATTCTTGAACCGATTTTATTCAGAATTGCTTCTTCAAATTTAGGA
>NZ_CAKRCF010000039.1 GCF_934307085.1 uncultured Anaerobutyricum sp. | reverse complement strand
TCCATAACATAACCTCCTGGGGTTATTATCTCATAGGAAAGAGGCTGTGTCATGGTACTCATGGTTTACCGTATACTATTTTTTGTGGAGAAGTTAAAGTAAGTCAGGATTAAAAGAATTCTTAAAATATAAGGATAGCGCGCTATAATAAAAAATGATTGCTGTAATTTTACAAATAATAAAAGATATATATAAATAAAACTTATTAATCGCAAATTTTACATAATTAGTCAGAAATACTGGAAATTAACTGCGAATGTGCTATAATATTCTTGCAGCGGTTAACAAAGATATGAAAGGAGGCATATATGGCACAGATTATTGCTTCAACAAAAGAAATATCTAATAAGAAACAGTCATTGATGGCATTAAGTAATTCTTTAAAAGCACAAATTATCGATTTAGAAACTTTAGGGAATAATCTTAACTCCATGTGGGAAGGAGCTGCTAAGGAAAAGTATGTAAAACACTTGAAGATAGATATTGCTAAAATGCAAAGCTTACTTAAGACTATTTTAGAGTTTATATTAATACTCGAAAAAATTATTGCCATATATAGTAAAGCCGAGAAGAAAAATGAGGCAACGGCAGCAGGTTAAAGATGGAAGGAGGTTCATATGACAGATTTAATTAATGTAACACCGGAGAAATTAAAAGCTACAGCATCATCTTTTCAACAGACAGGGCAGGATGTTAAGAGGACTACTTCAGATATGCTCCAATTAGTGAGAGGAATTAGTAGTTCTATTTGGAGTGGAGAAGCAAGTAGCTCATTTATTACAAAGTTTAGTGGGTTAGAGACAGATATTAATAAAATGTGTAAGATGATAGAAGAGGAAGCACAGCATCTTACGTCAATTGCACAAGAATATCAGATAGCAGAAGAACAGAATAAACAGGTGGCTGATGCCCTGAAGAATAATGTAATTGCTTAAATAATTCAGGTAAATAGAACGATTATGGTGTCTATTTTGATTTTTTGCCATGATAAAAAGGAAGGCGATTTTTTTGGTTGTTTATGTGAAAAATGTGTCAAGATCATAGAAAGAGAATTTATCTGTAGTTTTATTATGAGTGATGTAGACTATGATGAAGCAGATATATATAGTGTGAATCCTCCAGCGGTGATTATAGCAGAGATAATAAGTATAGACGATTTAGAGAGAGTGAAGAGAATAAGAGCTCGTTTTAATCATGCAAAGTTACTTTTGTTAACTAACAATCAAATTTCAGCTGAAAGTTATATAATTCCGGAAATTGTACCTGATTTGTTACTTCTAAAACCTTATACCCATTTAAAGGCTATTAATGCTGTTCATAAGATTCTTGTATACTACTATAAAGACAGATATAGAGGAAGAGAGAAGAAACAGTTGTTAGAGATTCAGACAGGGGGAGAAATATATTATTTTAATTATACGGAAATAGACTATTTAGAAGCAAGAAATAAAAAGATTGTATTGCATAGGAACGAGTATGAGATTTCTTTTTATAGTTCACTTCAAGAATTGGAGAAAAATTTACCTCCATATTTTATCCGTTGTCATCGTAGCTACATTGTGAATTTTATGTTTATCCAGAAAGTTAATTTGGCAAATAGTATATTTTACTTGAATGAAAAGACAGTTATTCCAATTTCTCAAAAATATAAGGCCAAATTAATGAAAATATTGTAAAAATATAAGGATTATAAAGATAAATTAGGTTGACCATGTTATGCAACGGTGGTAAAATATACTCATGATATTTTTTTAACAAGAGCAGAAGTTGTTAGGAGGAGAAGCATGAGTTTCATTAAAGAATATGCACAGAAACTTGTTACAGCAGAAGAAGCGGTTAAGGTAGTAAAATCCCATGATTGGATAGATTATGGTTGGACGACAGGTACTCCAGTTGCGTTAGATGCAGCATTAGCAGCCAGGGCAGATGAGTTAGAGGACGTTAAAATTCGTGGTGGTATCTTGCTAAGAGAACCTGAGATTTTCAAAGTAGATAATGTGGCGGATCATTTCACATGGAATTCCTGGCATATGGGTGGATTAGAGAGAAAGGCAATCAGTAAAGGTTTTGCATTTTATTCTCCATTAAAATATTCTGAACTTCCACGTTATTATAGAGAGAATATTAAGCATCTGAACGTTGCGATGTTCCAGGTTGCTCCAATGGACAAACATGGATTCTTTAACTTTGGACCAAACGCATCTCATATGATGGCAGTTTGTGAAGCTGCAGATGTAATTATCGTAGAGGTTAATGAGAATATGCCTCGCTGTCTGGGTGGATTTGAAGAGGGCATTCATATTTCTCGCGTAGATTACATCGTAGAGGGTGAGAATCCAGCAATTGGAGAGTTAGGTGCAGGAGCACCACCAACAGAAGTAGACAGAGCAGTAGCACAGCTTATTGTAGAAGAGATTCCAGATGGAGCCTGCTTACAGCTTGGTATCGGAGGAATGCCTAATACGGTAGGCTCTATGATTGCTGAATCTGATTTAAAGGATTTAGGTGTACATACAGAGATGTACGTTGATGCGTTTGTTGATATTGCAAAGGCTGGAAAGATTACTGGTTTAAAGAAGAATATTGACAGAGGACGTCAGGTATATGCTTTTGGTGCAGGTACTAAGAAGATGTATGATTATCTGGATGATAACCCAGAATGTATGAGTGCACCAGTTGATTATACAAACAGTGCTAAGACTATTGCACAGATTGATAACTTTATTTCTATTAATAATGCTGTTGATATTGATTTATATGGTCAGATTAATGCAGAGAGTGCCGGAGTAAAACAGATTAGTGGAGCAGGTGGACAGCTTGACTTTGTTCAGGGTGCCTACTTATCAAAAGGTGGTAAAAGCTTTATCTGCTGTTCTTCTACATTTACATCCAGAGATGGTATAAAGCATACAAGAATTAGACCTACTTTAGCAGAAGGTTCTACTGTAACAGACACTCGCCCTAATACACATTACGTAGTAACTGAATTTGGTAAGGTATGCCTTAAGGGGCTGTCTACATGGGAAAGAGCAGAAGCATTAATTAATATTGCGCATCCGGATTTCCGAGATGAATTGATTAAGGAAGCAGAAAAAATGCATATTTGGAGAAGAAGTAACAAATAATAAAAAGTTACATCTTTAAGAAAATAAAATAAAAACCTCACACACAAGATAAGCAAAGGCAGACTTGTAATAAATTTTGTGTGTGGGGTTTTTATTTTAGATAGAAGATTGTTACCAAGCAGGTATTATGAGTAGAATAGCATTATAATAATATTTATTAAGGTATCTTTTATAATAAGTATTATGGGGATTATGCTATTTTAAAACGAGATTATCTATATTTCGTATAATAATTGTTGACTTCCCGGTTACATCTGTTTGAACTTCAAAGTTAGCAAGTTTGTTATAGGTCTCCATAGGAATTGAAATTTCAATTCCACTATCGGTTACCATAACCTGTTTTTCAAGCTTCTTTACAGTACTCTCATTGGTAACAGTGAAGTTATCGTATTGTAAATCGTACTGTTCCATTTTTTCATCAAATTCGGATTTCTTTTCAGGATTTTTTCCAAAAAGTTTGTTTCCTATTTCTTCTATATCAAAAGATTTTCGGTCTACGTATTCTTTTTGTAAAGCACTTTTTGTATCCATCTTTGTTTTTAAATCTGCGCCATCATATTTATTAGAAATATTATTAATGACACGTGTCAAAATATTAAGTTTCTTTTTTGGAGGAATAGTGGTACGACAAACGAGAAAGTTTTCAGATAAATAATAAGCTTTCTCACCATTAATTTCATATCGCTTTTCTAACAGTTTTATATGGTAATCCGATAAATTAATAATTACAGCTTCAGGTATTCTTGATGTTGCAGAGGGGAGAAGAGAATGTGTTTTGATAATTTCTGTATTAATGACAGCATTATCAATATCTTCATTCTCTGTGGCATCTTCATTAATATCTTTATATGAATTAGCCTGAGAGGATGAAGGGTTATTTTGTATATTATGAGATTCGTAAGAGGAATCAACGGTAATTTCATGTGTATAGCTTTCTTTGTAATTCATTTTTAAGAGAGCAAGATAAATGATTCCCTCTGCCTGAAAGGTTACGAATAATAAATCGGCAGCAGGAATATCTAATCCTTCACCCATAGCAACGTATAACTTGTTGGCAATAGCCTGACTGGTTTCTATAAAAGAAGTTTCATCTGATTCATCCCAGGTTTCTAAAATAGAATAAATTGGGGAATATTCAGGATCAAACTCACAGTTTTTAGTATCATCACTAGAAACAATTTTGTAAATATGATTTCGAATGAAGTCGTGTAAGTCAGGACCAGGATTTAGGAGAGTGTTAGAAAGTATGCATTGTCCTCTGTTAGTATCTAAAATATGTAAAATGGCTTTTCTTATAACGATGTCGTCTTTTGCTATCATAGGCAAGCTCCTTTATTTTTATTTAGTTAAATAGTATACCACTTTAGGAGTAAAGAAGCTATGACATTTTTAATTTTTGTATATGGAAATAAGTATGGTAAATATTTTCGTCTTACAAAAGATAAGAATAATAATTGTCGAATATTATTACCAAAAGAAGATTTTGCCTTATATACAACAATATGTTTAGAATTAAAAAATATATCAAAGGCATGGTATATTCGTGAGAATAAAAATTGTAAAATACAAAACAGGCATTTTCTTCAATTAGAAAAGCAGCTGGTGAATAATGAATTTTACTATAGATTAAATAGTGGAAGAACATATGATTTGCAGATTGGAAACCAAAAACTTTGTTTGCAGCTTGCATGTAAAAAGAATTTTTGGAATATGTATGATAAATATAAATTAAAAGACTGTAAGATTATTAATGATAAAAATAATATTGCAATACTACCAGAAAGTTCCACTACAAAAGAGGGAATTAATATTCTGTACAGAAATGGTCGCTGGGAAATAGAGAACTATAGCAAAGAAAAAGTTTATATTAATGAACTTTTTGTTGAGGGATGTAAGATATTGACGTATGGAGATCTTATTTTATTTTCGGGTGTATTGCTGTTATTTCTTGAGCAGTATATTGCAGTAGAAAGAATAGAAAATTTTGTAGACAGAAATGAAGAAATTATATATTTGGATAAAGTAATGGCACAAAACATTGGCAGAATGACAAATAAAACACTATCTTTAAAAGCGCAAGCGTTTCATCGTGCTCCTAGAATTATGGAAGAGATACAGGAAATATCGTTGAAGTTTGAAGCTCCACCAGTAATAGATATCAAGGAGAAGACTTCTATATTTATGGATATTGGTCCTATTATTAATATGATGCTACCGATGTTAGGAATGAATCTATTTTTAATTTATGCAATGAAAAGCGAGCAAAACCATATGGGACTATATGTATATTCAGGGATATTAATGGCTGTAATTTCGGCAATCAGTTCTATTTTGTGGATTTTAATTTCAAGAAAATATGTAGAAAAGGAAAGAGAAAAATGGATACATAAACAAAGAAAGTCGTATCGAAGATATTTAAATAAAAAGAACGCGATTATTAAAAAACAATATGAAAGAGTGAATAGGGTATTGAGAAGTAGATATGTACGAGCTGATCAATACATACATAGTACTTGTGGATATACATATTTGTGGAACAGAAATCCAAATCATGAAGATTTTTTGGTCTACAGAATAGGTATTGGAGATATGAAATTTCCAATGAAAATAGAGTTACCAGAGGAAGTAATAGGCTGTGAGGAAGACATATTGTGGCAGGAAGCAAAAAGTATTAAAGAAAATTATGCCATGTTATATCAGGTACCAATGCTTCTTAATATAAAAAAATATAATCAAATTGGGATTATTGGATCAGTGCAGGAGAAACTGATGGGAATTATAAGAAGTATGATATTGCAGATTGCTATATGTAATTGTTATACAGAAGTGAGGGTAGGCTGTGTATATAATGAAGATGAGATTATTCAGTCTGAACAGTGGGATTTTTTTAGATGGCTTCCACATATATGGGATGAAAACAGGGAAAAAAGATTTATAGCTGGTAATCAGACAGAGGCAAGGCATCTGTTTTATGAATTATTTCAAATTTTTAAAGAAAGGGAAGAATGTGGTTTTGGGAACAACGTAGAGGCAAAACTTCCGCATTATGTTTTATTTATTGCAGAAGGACATTATTTAGAAGGAGAAATGTTTTCAAAATATATTTTCGATGAAAATATAAATAAGGGATTAACAGTTATATGGATTACTCGGGGGAAAGAGATGCTACCTAATACTTGCAAAGTAATCTTACAAGATAATAAAGAATTTTCAGGCTGGTATGAGGTTGAAAGACATAGCCAAAAAAAAGAAAAGGTAAACTTTGATTATACGCAGAAAAAAGTGACTGATAGATTGCTGAGAGATATTTCCGGAATAAGAGTGGCAAAGATTGAAGAAAAAAAGGGAATTCCGCAGAGTATAGATTTCCTTTCTATGTATGAAGTAGATACAGTAGAAGATTTAAGAATAGATGAGCGCTGGAAAAACAATAAAATTTATGAAAGTGCGAGGGTGGTGATTGGAAAAAAATCAGGAGGTGAGTGTTGTTACCTAGATATTCATGAAAACTATCATGGTCCCCATGGATTATTAGCAGGAACAACAGGTTCTGGAAAGAGTGAAGTATTGCAGACCTTTATTTTATCTATGGCAATTAATTTTAGTCCAGAAGAGGTTAATTTTTTGTTGATTGATTATAAAGGAGAAGGTATGTCAGGCATGTTTTCAGACTTACCACATCTGTCAGGAAAGATATCCAATTTGTCTGATGGACAGGTATATAGAGCAATGATATCAATAAAAAGTGAAAATAGGCGCAGACAGAAGATATTCAGAGATTATAACGTAAATAATATTAATGATTATACAAAACTTTTTTTTGCAGGGAGAGTAGAACAGGCAATACCACATCTCTTGATAATTATAGATGAATTTGCTGAACTGAAGAAAGAAGAACCGGAGTTTATGCAGGAACTGATTAGTGTTGCCCAAGTAGGAAGAAGTCTGGGTGTACATCTTATATTAGCAACACAGAAACCAGGAGGAACTGTTGATGATAAAATTTGGAGTAATTCTCGCTTTCGTATTTGCCTGAAAGTGCAGGAGAGAGAAGATAGTTTGGATATGATTCATAATACAAATGCTTGTGAGATTGTACAAACAGGAAGAGGATATTTCCAGGTGGGAAACAATGAGGTATATGAGCTGTTTCAAGCAGGATGGAGCGGGGCTATATTTCAAGGAGATAATAAAAAGACATTGGTACAGGCCGTTATGAGAGATGGTACATTGATTAGTATAAAAGAAAGAAGTGAAGAAACAGAAAAGAAGAAGAGAGTTGGTGAAAATGAGGGAAGAGGGAATGATAAATTAGACACGGAACCGTACTTGCAATTAACACAACTACAGGTAGTGAAGAGATATATTATAGATTATGCCAACAAGGAAAAATATCAAAAAGGGAAGAAATTATGGTTAGAACCATTACCGAATTATTTATATTTAGAGGACTTGAAAAAAATAAAAGAAAAACAACCTATACATGATTTTAAACAACGGGGAATGAAAATACCAATAGGATTATTTGATGATCCAGAAAATCAGGAGCAGCCAATATTTGTTTTAAATCTTGTAGAGAGCGGGCATATAGGTATTTGTGGAAGAAGTACTTCGGGAAAGAGTACTTTTTTACAAACTTTTATATATTCAGTAATTCAGAATAATCCCAAAGAGGCGGTTGACTTATATCTTTTAGATTTTAATGGTGGAGGAATGGATATTTATGATTCTGCAATACAAGTTAGACAGGTAATTAAAGAGGAGGAGATAGAACAATTAGAGATTGCATTTAATAATATTACAAAGGAGATGAAATATAGAAAGAAAAAATTTGCAGGTGGAAATTTTATTCAATACAGCAACAGGGAAAAGGAGGATAGCGAAAAGTTTCCACTTATTTTTATTGTATTAGATGGATTTATGGAGTTTTGTGAAATGACATATCAGCGATATGAAGATTTTTTATATTCCATACTGCGAGAAGGGGAAAAGCTGGGTGTGATAATAGTTATATCTGTTGAATCTTTTTCTAGCATGCATATATCAATGCGACTGTCAGAACTTTTTAAAACTAAAATCTGTCTGTATATGAAAGATTCTTATGCTTATGCGGAAGCTTTTGATATTATCCGAAGTCCGATATTGCCAAAGAAAGGAGTTGCTGGGCGAGGAGTGGCGTACTACAAAGAAAGAATTTTGGAATTTCAGACGGCATTAGTGGTAAAAGCAGAGAATGATTATGTTCGTCAGGAAATAATAAAGAGAAAGTTATGCGAAGAAGGATAGAAAAATGTATGTTGATATTTTTGTAGCAGGGATAAGACGGTGGTGTGAATTTAAGTGTGACGAAAAAGCAGTAATAAAAAGCCTTATACGAGAAGTATACGATGTAATCTGTGAATTGGAAACTGTATACGGTGAAGGGGTTATAGAGTATCAATTTGAAGAATTTGAAAAAGAATTATGTCTGGCATGTATAGATAGTACGCAAATACTGAATAAAAATATGACTTTAGAAGAGTGTGGTATAGAAAATGGAAACAGATTAATACTTTTTTAATGGAAGTGATATAAGAGTGTTAGAACCAGGCTTTGTATTAGAAGGAAAATATGAAATAGAATCAGTTATCGGGAGAGGAGGGATGAGCACAGTATATTTAGCAAGGCATCAAAGGTTAAATCAAAAATGGGCGATAAAAGAGATTAATAGAGAATATTGTGAAAACTATGGAATAATAAGTAGACAACTAATTGAAGAAGCAGATATCTTAAAAAATTTGAATCATCCCGGTCTTCCGAAAATTATAGATATTGTAGAAAAAGAAGATGTGATATGGATGGTAATGGAGTTCATTGAAGGAATAACGTTAAAAGAGTTTTTATGTCAAAATAAAAATGCAAATGAAGAACAGATATTGATATGGGGGAGGCAGTTGTGTAAGGTCCTTTCATATCTTCATTCCAGAAAACCGCCAATAATTTATCGTGATTTGAAGCCAGAAAATATAATTTTACAAAAAAATGGCAGACTTACTTTAATTGATTTTGGAACTGCCAGAGAGTATTGTTATGAAAAAAATAGTAGAGATATTATTTATTTTGGGACTAGGGGATATGCTGCACCAGAGCAATACGGTGGGATGGGACAGACGGATGAAAGAACAGATATATATTGTTTGGGAGCAACTTTATATAGTTTATTCACCGGACATAGTTTAGATAAGTCTCCGTATAAAGTAGATCCAGAACGATATTGGAGATACGATATATCTTTAGAATTAAAAAAAGTTATTTTAAAGTGTATACAACCGGAACCAGAAAGGAGATATCAAAATTGTGAAGAACTCTCATATGCTTTTTCGCAGATAGAATGTAAAAATAAAGAAATTCATAATAAAGAAAAAATGCGAATACAACAATTTATTTTTCTTATTATAGTAATGCAGGCATGTGGGATATTAGGACTGGGATGTAAAATAATGGCCAATTATTATCGTGGAAAAGTGGTTACTAATTATATAAAGGCAGCGGAGAAAAGTATAGATAAAAAAGAAGCAGAGCAATATTATAAACAGTCACTTTTGATTATGCCCTGGGAAAAGAAAATTTATGAGAGTTTAGTTGATTACTTTATTCGTCCAAATGATTTTCAAATAGAAGATGCCACAATATTAACTAATCTTGTTATGTCCTCGATTGATGGAAAAACAGTGATAGAAATCTTTCGAAAGTATGAAAGAGAGAATTATGTGGAATGTTGTTATAGAATTGGAATAGGATATTTTTTTGATATGGGTGGAATTACAGGAAAATGTGCAGCGGAAGTGTGGTTTCATGATGCTATTAAGGGTATAGATGAATTAGGAAAGAGGAAAAAGTCTAGCCAAGATAAGAGGAAGAGAGCGGAACTATATGCCAGAATAGGAAATTATTATAATACATTTTTAGTGCATGGAACAGATAAAAGTGGTGAAAGAGAAACAAAGGATTTTCAGGATTTTTATAGAACATTACATATATTAAATCAGTTTAAAATTACAGAGAGAAGTTCTAAGTCAGATATTTCAGCAGCATATTTGATTTCAAAAGAAGTTGCTTTAGAAATCATAAATTATGCAGATAAGTTTATACAAAATGAAAATATAAGTAAAAAGACATTAGAATCGGAATTAGAACAGATTAAAAGGAGAATACCACTAATACAGAGGAAAAAGAACGAAGAGCTAAAAGGGTTGTTAGAAGAGGCAAAAAAGCAATTAAATGATCAGGAGAGTCTTAAGGATTTGGGATATGAGGAGAGTGTAAGAGATAATGAGAGAGATTGATCTACAATTGTTACAGAAAATAAAGTATTGCGAACTGGGTGAAAAAGTATTTAGGGTGTTATTTTACGTATTTTTTTTGATGTCTGTTGTATATTTTGGAAAGAGAAAAGTGCATATGATATTTAGTCATATAAGGAAGAATAGGAAGAAAAGATTAAAAAGAAAGCGAATAAATAAAATAATGGTTGTAATTATTATTTTTATAAGTGGCATCATGATTTATCAGTCAAATATTTCTGTAGCTGCACGGGAATTATCACAATCAGATGATTCGAAATTATCAGTTGTATATAAGGATATGTTATATATTGAGTCAAAAGAACGATCACCAGATAATATTAATAGAAATTTGAAACATAATATGGAGGAGATTACGTCCTCATCTAATGAAGTCTTTCTGGGAAAGAATAATGAGATTAATTTGTATATTGAAGATGAGTATTTTGATCCGGATGATATTCAGATTGAGTTATATCAGATAGAATATGATGATTTAAAGGAACGGGAACAGAAAATAATATATAAAGAGTTTAACTGGGAAGAGGAAGAAACAGATTTCTATAGTTGTTCTATTCAGTTTCCTATGGATGGACATTATAAAATAAAAGCATATTATAAAGAAGATGTGGAAAAGGAACTACAGGCAGAAAAAAATAGTGAAACAGAACGATGCATTAAGGATGGTTATTATGAGAGCCCATTATGTACAGTGGATACAAAAGAGCCAATGATAAAAGAAATCTTCTGTAATCAGGAGCCAGAAAGGAAAGTTGGAGAAAGGCAGTATTTTGTAGAAGTTCCGAAAGTTATTATTAAAATTGAGGAAGAGAATTTTAATAAGACTGATTTTTCTTTACAGGGAACAATGTTTTTAGCAGATGGCAGAGAGATGGAATCTTCTTTTCAGAAATTAAAAAGGAAAATAGGAGATTTACAATGGAAGGTATACTATAAAGATGGGAAAAGGATAAATGAAGCAAGTATACTATTGGAAACAGAGGCGAACTATTTATTAGAAACGCAATGTATAGATGGGGCAGGGCAGGAGGGAGAAATAAAGAAGTTGCAAGTGACATATGACTGTCAAAAACCGATTATTGTTTATACTGGGAGAGATAATGAGAGTGGAGATTTGATTTTTAAGGCAGAAGAAAAGGAAGATGGTAAAAGCAGCCTGCTTAAATTTCGTAAATATCATTTTTTTCGGTATTTTAGCAAAGAAAGGATAAGTATAAATGTACAGGTAAAAGATGAAGTAAGTGGTGTTGAAAAGATAAATTATGTATTTATAAGTCAAAATAAAGAAGAAGGGAAGAAAAATAAGGCAAGTATAGTAGAAAGAAGAATAAACCAAGAGGATAAAGAAAATTCTGCGGGGGACTTGGCAAAGAAAGATTTATCACGACTTGTTGTTACGGTAAAACCAGAAGAAGAAAATTTTAAAGGGAGTTTATCTGTTTTGGGACAAGATTATTGTGGAAATATTGGAGCTAATATTACCAGTAAGGGAATGATTTCAGAGTCTGAGAAATTTCATAGAGAAGTAAGTAATATCACTATTAAGATTCCCTCAACGGATTTTACAGATAAGCAGAACAATATAAATTATTATAATGGGAAAGTGCCTGTACATGTAATTTTTGAAGATAAGAATTCCGGATTATATAAGACTAGTATACAAGGAAGGATAGAAGGGGATATTTCAGGAGAAAGGAAATCAAATATAGTAGAAGATATAGCAATGTGGGATGGAAATGAAATTACATATAGAAAGAAGCAAGTATTATTATTGGATTCAGATAATATTAGTCAGAAGAAGGGATTAATTACTATTGAGGCAAAACTGGAAGATAATGCAGGAAATATAAGTGGAGAGATTCTGGATACAAAGATAGTTATAGATAATATAAAGCCGGAGATACAGGTGACTTATGATAGTAATAATGAGCAGGGGTATTATAATTGTCCAAGAAAAGCAACAGTTAAGATAAAAGAACATAATTTTAATCCTGCTTATGTCAAGTGGGATATACAGGGGAGTAATAAGAACTATCGAATTAGTGAATGGAAATCAGAACAAGATATGCATGTATGCGAAGTATTTTTTGATAAAGAGGGAGAAGATTATGCAATTAATCTTTCGGTTACGGATTGTGCAGGGAATAAAACAGAATGGAGGGATTGTTCCTATTTTACGATAGACCAAACAATTCCCAAAGTATTTATTAGTCTGGAGAAAGAAGAAGGAATGACGGAAAGAGAGGTTAAAGATATTCGAGAAATACAAGAGGGATTAGAAGGTACAGGCAAATTAACATATTTTAATAAAAAACAGACTGTTTTATTTCATATACAAGAAAAAAATTTAGATAAAAGTAAGATTGAATATAATATACAGGCGATAAATGGGAAGGAAAAAATTGTTATAAAAGAACCGTCTAAGTATATAGAAAAAGGAGAAGAATATTATGGCAGATTAGAATTAGATCAGGAAGCAAATTATAAAATTGGAATAAGATGTACAGATAAAGCGGGAAATCAGTCAGAATGGAAACAACTACAGGAATTTATAATAGATACAACAACTCCGCAGGTAATAGTACAGGGAGTAAAGAATAATGAAATCTGCCGAGGAAAAAGTATACAGCCTAAAGTTCTTTGTAAGGATAAATATTTGGAACCAGAGACTGTTAAAGTTATTATGATTCGTGCAAATGGAAATAAAATTCCCGAAAGTGAGTGGAATTATGAAAGAATACAAGGGGAAAAAGAAACCCAGTATGTATGGGATAATTTGTCAACATATAAAAATGGAGATGGAATTTATGAATTATTGATAAAAGGAAGAGATAAAGCAGGGAATAATATAAGTAACAAGCAGAAGGTAGTTTTTCGAGTAAATAGGAGAGGAGCAAAGTTCACCTGTGAAAATAGTTTAAAGAAAAAGCTGGAACAAGGTTATCTAAATGAGATTCCAGATATTATGTTGAAGGAACAGTGTGTAAGCAGAACTAATTCAACAGTTGTCATTTTAAAAGATAATGAATATAGAAAGGTTCTTAAAAAGAAAAAATCAGAAAGTAAAACAGGTGATATCAATACTGAAGAAGAAAAAAGTTTAAAATTAAGTGAGATATCAAAATTAGAAGAAAAAAGTTCAAAATTAAGTGAAGTACCAAGCATAGGAGAAAAAAGTCTAAAATTAGATAAATTATCAAACTTGAGAAAAGAAAGTGGATATGTTTTAAAAGAAAGAATAATATCAGATAAAAAGTCTTCTCAATTTGGCTGGTATGAAAAAAAGTATAATATTGAAAAAGGCAATTTTTCTGAGGAGGGTGATTACCGTGTTACGGTGCAAGCAGATTTTAAAAAATTTAATATGCACTTTATTATGGATAAAACAGCTCCAGTTGTAAACATAGACAATTTAGAAGAACAGCAGTATGACGAGAAGGAGCATGAATTTACAATTAATGTAATGGATAACTATGGGTTGGACAGATTAGAATTATATATAGAAAAAGGGGAGAACAAATATTTAGGAGAAAAGATTAAAAAAAGAATAATAACATCAAAAGATTTAGAGAAAAGTCCAATAGTAAAGGAAAAGCTTATAGAAAATGCTGGATATCAGACGATTCGTTATATTGCATGGGATAAAGCGGGAAATAAAACAGATTCTGATGAAAATGGGGATACAAGAAGATGTCTTGTTACAAAAAATGAAATTTTAAAAAAAACTCAAAAAAGTAATAAGAATTATATAGCAGAAGCGATAATCGGAACAATTATAATAAGTATAATAGGATACATAATTGTTAGAAGATACGCAAGGAAAAGGAGAATACTTTGACGTAAAAAATGTTTTCTGATATAGTGTGGTTAACATAAAGAAACAGGAAAGTAGGGGTGAATATGGATTTTAATGTAGGAGAAATTATTAAAATGAAAAAGAAACATCCTTGTGGTGAAAATGAATGGAAGTTGCTTCGAGTCGGTATGGACTTTCGACTTCAATGTATGAAGTGTGGTAGAGAGGTGATGATTCCAAGAAAGCTTGTAGAAAAGAATTTCAGAGGATATGTTAACAAGGATATTGATTAATAATTAGCAGAAGTCAAAGACTATCTGGGAAAATAGTGAAGGGAACAAGATAGTAACGAATAGTGTCATTCAGATAGATAATCAAATGAAATAAACTTTAAAAAGAATAAATACTTGGCAAAGTGAATAAAAAATAAACGATATCAGATAAAATTTTGTGTAATAAAAATTGAAATTGAAACTTGAGTTTATAGGTGCTTTGTGATATAATGGACAACTGTAATGTGTAAAAATCCTTGTTCTCTTAAAGTTTTAAGAGAGCCAGAAAGACCAAAAGGAGGTGCAAATGACCATGAATAAGTATGAATTAGCTCTGGTTATTAATGCAAAAATCGAAGATGACGCTAGAACAGATGCCATTGAAAAGATTAAAGCTTTAATCGAAAAATTTGGCGGAGAGATTACTAACGTTGATGAATGGGGTAAGAAAAAATTAGCTTACGAAATTCAGAAGATGAGAGAAGGATATTACTATTTCATCCAATTCGATGCATCAGCTGAGTGTCCAGCAGAGATTGAACGTCGTGTTCGTATCATGGAGCCAGTTATGAGATACTTATGCGTTAAACAGGATGCATAACGAATAGGAGGAATTCCATGAATAAAGTAATTTTGATGGGACGTTTGACCAGAAACCCAGATGTAAGATACTCTCAGGGAGAGAAGGCAACGTGCGTAGCAAGATATACTTTGGCCGTAAACAGAAGATTCCGAAGAGAGGGCGATCAGGATGCAGATTTTATTAACTGTGTTGCTTTTGGCAGACAGGGAGAATTTGCTGAGAAGTATTTAAAACAGGGTACTAAGATTGTCATTTCCGGAAGAATTCAGACAGGTAGTTATACCAATCGTGATGGTGTTAAGGTATACACAACAGATGTTGTTGTTGAAGAACAGGATTTTGCAGAGAGTAAGGCAGCTGCATCCAGCTATACAGGTGGATACCAGCAGCAGGGAGGATATCAGAATGCTCCAGAGCCACAGGCTGCACCTGCACCGACAAGCCGTCCAGCCCCAAGTGAGGCAGTGAGCGATGGATTCATGACAATTCCAGAAGGAATTGAAGAAGAACTGCCTTTTATTTAGAGTTAAGGAATTTTAGGAGGTAATATCAATGGCATATAGCAAAGATCGTGGCGATGCTCCAATGAGAAGAAGAGGTGGCCGCAGAAGAAAAAAAGTTTGCATTTTCTGTGCAGACAAAAATGCAGTAATCGATTATAAAGATGTAAATAAATTAAAAAGATACGTATCTGAAAGAGGTAAAATCTTACCTAGAAGAATCACAGGAAACTGTGCAAAACATCAGCGTGCTCTTACAGTAGCGATCAAGAGAGCAAGACACGTATCCTTAATGCCTTACACAGTAGAGTAAGACATACTGATTTTGCTTGAATATGCCGCGGCAACTATGAGTTTTAGTTACCGTGGCATTTTTTAAATAGTCACTTATTCCTGATTTGCAGCGCAATGATGCGCTTCTGGAGGTAAAAATGAAAAAAAGAGGAATTTTAAACGCGCAACTTTCTTATTTACTCGCAGCCCTGGGACATAAGGATTTATTTATGATTGGGGATGCTGGAATGCCTATTCCTGAAGGAGTAGAGGTAGTAGACCTCGTGTTAACAGCAGGAGTACCAACATTTAAGCAGGTTATGGATGCTATTTTAGATGAGGTACAGGTAGAAGGATATTATCTGGCTCATGAGATTAAAGAGTTTAATCCAGAATTAGAAGAGTACATTAAGGCTGGTTTGCCTGAAGCGGAAGTAGAGTATATGCCACACGAAGACTTAAAGAAGTTCAGTAGTAAATGTCGCTTTGCAATTCGTACAGGAGAATTTTCACCATATCCTAATGTAATTTTAAGGGCTGGAGTGGTATTTTAGATTAAATAGTAATTTTGTTTAACAGGCGAAAAAGAGATTATGACGAAAAGTCTGTAAATAAGATTCTTCTATGATAATGATGAGTGAAAGATAAAAAGGGTCAATATATAAACATGCTTTATATCGTAGCATTCTTAATGCTTAGACGCATTAAGAGCTTGTTCTAAAGTGCATTTTTATATATTGCCCTTTTTTATTTTCTACTTTTGGGAGAGTTTGAAATTACTATTTAATATTATGGAGATTTATGCATTCGATTTGCAGAGATTAAAAGCATTCTAATGTATATTTTTGAAAAAGTATTAAAGAGTTTTTCAAATATATTCCAAGGTGAGGCTGTTTTTTGTGAATTAAATCAGAATACTTCAGCATATATGTATATAAAGTTACAAAAGCATTAAAAGAGCACGATTTAATCTAAAATAGTTGAAAGAGACAAAAAAACGCGCTATACTATTAAATAACAGAAAAATTATTTTTTATCATTCGGAGAAGGGGGGAGTTTTATGTCTAAAATTAGAATTCATCAAGGCTCAAAAGATTTGTATGTAAATATTATCAGTGTGAATTCCAGATATGTAGATTTTATCATACATAACGATTTATCAATAGATATGAAAGTTCCCGTTGGAATGACCAAGAAGATGATAGAGCAGTATGTTCGTCTGAATGAAACGATGATTTTTCAAGAATATGAGAAAAAACAGATTCGAAATCACCAGATGCTTCCAATCACTTTAGATTTAGAAGAGGGAAGGATTGTCTATCGGGGTGGATTGTATCTTCCATTTCTTGGAAAGACGGATGTCCTTTTGAGAATAAAGTATTTATCTGATTTTGATACAGAAGAAACGAAGATTTATATGGAGGACAGACCGAATCAGGAGAAACATTTGATTATTAAGACAGATAATGACAGTCAGGATTTTCTAAGATATTGTATTATACGTTATTATAAAAAGTGTGCAGCGATTATTGTTAAGAAAAAAGTCGAGGAGTTTGCTGCAAAGATGGGACTTCAGTACAATCAGGTGATGATAACCGGTCAGAATCGGCAGTCGGCACTTCGAAGACCAAGACTTTCTTATCAGAATATTGAGATTAAGAATCAACTTACTTTGTGGGGAAGCTGTAACAGGAGGCATAATTTGAAGTTTGACTGGAAGCTGGCTATGCTCCCGATGGAAATTATAGAATATATTATTGTACATGAGTTGACACATTTAAAGGTTATGAATCATTCTACTATATTCTGGAATGAGATACAAAAGGTAATGCCGGAATATAGGGAATGTCGTGCGTGGCTTGAAAAGCATGGAAAGGAATATGAGATTTTTTAGGGAAGATAATTTTGATTTTGCATACTCATATACAAATTTATGGAGTAGTTTGTAGTGTAGAAAAGGCAGAAAATTATGTTAACAAGCAAAAAATCGTATTGTAAGATTGAAAAAATAGTAAAGATATAATTAAAAAGTTCGGGAAACCGGGCTTTTTTATTTTCTGACGAAGATATAGGAATTTTATGCTATAATTTTGATATGCTAAAGTGTGCTTGAAAAATATTTTTCGATTGTACTTTAACTACAGATTGAAATATAAAGGGTAAGATTTGGTAATAAAGGGAAAATAGTAATTATGAAATTAGATGAAACAAAAAGACAAACGATTATACATCCGATACCACCTCTTTATGACAAAGATTCGAAGATTTTGATATTAGGAAGCTTTCCATCGGTGAAATCCAGAGAAGAGGCATTTTTTTACGGACATAAACAGAATCGCTTTTGGAAGCTTCTGGCAGGAATTCTTTCGGAAACAAAACCAGAGACGGTTGAAGAAAAGAAAGATTTTCTTCATAGAAATCACATCGCAGTATGGGATGTGATTCATAGTTGCGATATTATAGGATCGTCTGATAGCAGTATACGCAATGTAGTGCCGAATGATTTGTCAGAAATACTGGAAAGTGCGGATATTAAGCAGATTTATTGTAATGGTGCAAAATCTTATGAGTATTACCGGAAGTATCAGGAAAAAGAAATTGGAAGAAAGGCAAAGAAGCTTCCCTCGACAAGTCCGGCAAATGCAGCATTTTCTATAAAAAAACTAATAAATGAGTGGCAGGAAATCGGTGTTCCATTGCAGATAGCTCCAGCAGATATTGGGGAAGTTTTGCTTAACTGGTATGACTATAATGCGAGAATTTTGCCATGGAGAAGTGAACCGACGCCATATCATGTCTGGATTTCTGAAATTATGTTGCAGCAGACCAGGGTAGAAGCGGTTAAAAAATATTATGATCGTTGGATGGAAAATCTGCCGGATGTGAAAGCTCTGTCAGAAGTGGCAGATGATGAACTTATGAAGCTCTGGGAAGGACTTGGATATTACAATCGGGCGAGAAATTTAAAGGCGGCTGCGACTCAGATAATGGAAGATTTCAATGGGGAAATTCCAGCAGATTATTCTAAATTATTATCTTTAAAAGGAATTGGAGAATATACAGCCGGTGCGATTGCTTCAATTGCATTTGGGATTCCAGAACCTGCTGTAGATGGGAATGCACTCAGAATTTTCTCAAGAATTCTTGCAGAAGATGGAGAGATAAATAAAACTTCTGTAAAGAAAAAAATAACGCAGGAAGTAAGGCGTGTTTTGCCAGAGAAACGTCCAGGAGATTTTAATCAGGCATTGATGGATTTAGGTTCTTCAATTTGTATTCCAAATGGACGACCATTTTGTGAAAAGTGTCCGTGGGAATCTGTTTGTCAGGCACATAAATATGGACAGGAGACAGAATTTCCGGTTAAGGCAAAAAGGAAAAAAAGAAAAATTGAAAAAAAGACTGTATTTTTAATAGAGGTGTCTGATAAAATTATTTTGCATAAAAGACCAGAAAAAGGCCTTTTAAGTGGATTGTGGGAACTACCGAATATTGATGACGAACTTTCTGCAAAGGAATTATCTAAACAGATGAAAAAATGGGGTATCGGAGATTATTTGATAGAACCGTTGGGAGAGGGAAAACATATTTTTTCTCATATGGAATGGCAGATGAGAGGATATCGTCTTGAGATGCAGAGTATCCCCAAGAAGATTCTAAAACAGGAAGAATGGATTGCTGTATCAAAAACGGAATTAGAAGAAAAATATGCGATTCCTTCAGCATTTGAGTGTTATAGAAAGTGGATTTATCGGGAATAAACTTAAGAGAAACAATTCTTATTGATATGTTGTAGAAGTGGATTTATCAGGGATAATTTGTAAGAAATAGTTACTGTTAATGTGTTATGAAAACATATTGATAAAAATAGATTTATTCAATAAAATTTTGCTAAGCTAAAAAATAGGGAAACACAAAATAAATGAGAAATAAAAATTGAGTTATGGAAAGGAAATATTATGGAAAAATTAATTGTACTTGGGACAGGAAATGCTTCTGTTACAAAATGTTATAATACTTGTTCTATTATTCAAGACGAAAAAGGAAGATATTTTATGATTGATGCCGGAGGTGGAAATGGGATTCTTGCTCAGCTTGAAAAAATGAATATTTCGGTTACAGAGATTCATGATATTTTCCTTACACATGAACATACGGACCATCTTTTGGGAATGATTTGGATGATTCGTGTTATCGGGCAGGCAATCCAGAAAGGCAAATATGAAGGAAACTGTACGATTTACTGTCATGACGGATTGGTAAATGTGCTTAAAACTATTTGTGAGCTGACATTAGTTAAGAAGATTACCAATCTTATCGGAGATAGAATTAATCTTTGTCCGGTGCAGGATGGAGAGGAAAAACAGATATTAGATTATAAAGTGAAGTTTTTCGATATAAGGTCTACAAAAGCAAGACAGTTTGGATTTGTAACAACTTTAAATAATGGAAAGCGTCTTACATTTTGTGGAGATGAGCCGTATCAGGATCATTGCTTTGAATATGCATACCAGACAGATTATTTCCTGCATGAAGCCTTTTGCTTAGATGGAGAAAAGGATGAATTTAAGCCATATGAAAAACATCATGGTACGGTAAAAGACAGTGCAGAGCTGGCCCAGAAGTTAGAAGTAAAAAATTTGTTATTGTGGCATACAGAAGATAAAAATATTCGAAAGAGGAAATCCCTTTATAAAAAAGAAGCCAGGAAATATTATAAAGGGAATGTGTATGTACCGTATGACAGAGAAATTATTGAGTTAAAATAGTTTAAAAAGCTAATGCATTCATGTATATGGTATTGACGAAAACTCGACATTTTCGTGTGTATAATATTTGTAAAGTAGATGTTGGCGTTTGTTTTCTTCATTTAAAAATTGTAACTATAGTTTTGTGAATGATAAAAGAATAAATCAATAAAAGTAATAGGAGCGAAAGGAAAAAATTATGAAATTCAGACCATGTATTGACATACATAACGGAAAGGTAAAACAGATTGTCGGGGGGAGCCTTCTAGATAAGGGCGACTATGCAAAAGATAATTTTGTTTCCGAAAAAGATGGAGATTTTTATGCCGGATTATACAAAGATGCCGGATTAAAAGGGGGGCATATTATTCTTTTAAATCCGGCAGGAAGCCAGTATTATGAGGAAGATGTCAGACAGGCTTGCCTGGCACTTTCGGCTTATCCGGGAGGACTTCAGATTGGAGGCGGAATGACAGCGGATAATGCGGCATTTTTTCTGGAAAAAGGAGCATCCCACATCATCGTGACTTCCTATGTTTTTAAAGATGGAAAGATTAATTATGAAAACCTAAAAAAAATTGTTGCAGTGACTGGAAAAAAACATCTTGTTCTCGATTTAAGCTGTCGCAAAAAGGGAGAGGACTATTACATTGTCACAGACCGCTGGCAGAAGTTTACGGATGTAAAACTCACCGAAGATGTATTATCTGGACTCGCCGATTATTGCGATGAATTCCTTGTACATGCTGTAGATGTAGAGGGAAAAGCTGGCGGAATCGAAGAAGATATCGCCGCATTACTCGGCAACTGGGATGGAATCCCGGTAACTTATGCAGGTGGGGTAAGCTCCTTTGAAGATTTGAAAAAATTAAAAGAACTGGGGAAAAATAAGGTAGATGTTACGATTGGAAGTGCACTTGATTTATTTGGCGGGAATATGCCGTTCTCCAAAGTTTTAGAAGAGATTAAATACTAATTTGTGAGGCGAAAGAGACGAAAATAAAAAGAATAGCCCATCGCAACTGTAAAGATATCGCTACGTAGAAAATGCCTGTTTGGCATTTTTACTTGCTCCCACATTACATTTGCGATGGGCTATTCTTTTTTCGTCTGTTCCAAATCTATAGATCAAGAGTTTTCTTTTGATAGAGCAATTGTGATTCCTTTGTACTTTGCTTTGTCTCGCAAAATAGTTCCTTTGTTGGATGCCAGATAAGAACAGGCTGTGGAAACAGATAAGACACCCGTCTGGCTGGCAACGAATTCGGAAGTCTGGATGCCGAGCTGACTGATATCCAGATTTTCGATGTCTTCGGTAGGTATAATCTGTAATGGTACGTTTAAATTTGCAGCAGTTCCAATAATTCCGGGTTCATCGGATTTCAGTGGGATAGTTGAAATACATTTTAGAGAAAGAGGGTGAATTCCCTCTTTTTTTAATGTTTGTAAAAGTGCCTCCTCAATTGGTTTTTGTTCCATGTTTCTCTTGCAGCCAATGCCGGCACAGATAGTGCGTGGGCGGAGATAGAGAACTGGAGTTGCCTGTAGAACTGGAACAGTGGAGTTGGAAACAAAAAGCCTCTCATCGATTACTACAGCTGGAATATTGGATTCAATAGTATCAATATCATTAGAATGATTACTATTATCAGAGTGATTGATATTATCGAGAGATGACAATGTATCCCCTTCTGTATCCTCTTCCATTTTTTCTAAGGATATTTTATAGGTTTTGAAAAACTCGGAGAGAGGCAAAATAGAAATCATTCCCCGTTTTTGTTCTTCTGCTAATTCCGGATAAAGTTCCACAGCATTTTTATCGGTAAAGACGTTTACTTTTTTCCCGGAAAGTAAAGCACCGCTGATATGTTTTAACTGTCCGATGTTCTCAATTGCCATATCATACTTTTTTGCGAAAGTGTCAAAAGAAAGTTCTCCGGCAACATCGGTTGCGGTGGTGATTACGGCTTCGCCGCCGGAAATTGCTGCCATTTCACGGGCAAGGTCGTTCGCTCCGCCAAGATGTCCGGAAAGGAGACTGATGGCATATTTTCCTTTCTGATCTAAAACAACAACCGCCGGGTCACTTGTCTTGTGTACAATCAGCGGAGCAAGGATACGCACAACGATTCCTGTTGCCATGATGCAGACGAGAGAATCGTATCTGTCAAAGCCTGCTCGCAGATTTTCTTTAAAATTTTCTTTATTATAAATATCACCAGGATGGGCGGCAGCCAGTTTGTGAGCAAGTTTTCCGCCTTCATCAGTGAGGTAAAAATAAGCGGTGTTCATAATTAAAGCCTTTCGTTTGCTATAAAGATACCAATGTCACATCGTGGTTATGTTCTTTGATAATACGGATTAAGTCTTCTGTTTTTAGCCACACAGTGGCAGTATTATCATTTGGATGTACGCCGACAAGACCCGGTCCTTCAAGGAAATGCTTATCCAAATAAAAATGTACTTTGTTTTCCGTATCATTTAAGATACCAAGAGGTGTTACAGCACCGGGGATAAGTCCCATAATGTCCATAAGGTTTTCTTCAGAAGCAAAGCTTAGAGGGCGGGTTCCATTGGCTTTGCGAAATTCTTTTAAATTGACACGCTTGTCTCCGCAAACGGTGATAAGATAAAAGTTTTTCTTTTTATCATCACGGACGAAAAGATTTTTTGCATCGGCCTCTGGGTATGGAATATCAACTTCTGCAAGTTCGGCCATATTATAGACTGCTTTGTGCTCTGTAATCTCATGCCAGATATTATTTTTTTTTAAGTAATTGTAGATGTCCTGTTTATTCATAATAGAGGATCCTCCTGCTCAATTTTGGTAGTGTCAAAAACTACCTCTTTTTTCTTGTTCTAATGCCATTAAAACCTTGATTTATTGGAGGTTTGCAAATAAAAAGAGTATTATCTCCTTAAAAGAAGTATAATGAGTTCACCACAAACACCATTATCAATAAGGAGTAATGCCCATGGACATTATACTTTATTTACTTCCACTTATTCAATACCAACATAAACAAATCTGCTGGCTTTTAAATTTTATCTGCAGACATCTTCCTCTCAGGCAATGGACTTTCGATGATTCCCATTCCCAAAGATACCAGAAATTTAAGATTGATCAGCTACCAGTCATCAAAACCTTTATCAAACAGGACTGGCAGTTTCTTCTGGAATACTACCAGTGGAAATACAAGAAGACGCTCAGACCTGTCCAGCGCAGGAATGGTAAATCCATTCCCGAAGATGTTATCTGCCCCGTATGCGGTGCTCCGCACCACTTCATCTACGACAATAATGGCGGGAATGGTCAGTATCAGTGCAAAGTCTGTGGACAGACATTTACTTCCGGTGACTTCGTTACAACACCGATCAGACTGATGTGCCCTCATTGCAGCCATACCCTTGTTCCAAAGAAAGACCGGAAGTTCTTCCGCATACATAAATGCGTAAACCCGAAATGTCCCTACTATCTTCACCAACTGTTCTTGAGTTCTTCGCCGTCGGTAGAATACATACAGCAGTTCTTTTGTGTGCCGTCAAGGGTGGCGTCCCTGTGCCTCAGGCTAAAAATATCTGCGCTTTTCAAGGTTCAACTAAGCTATTTTTTGGCTTATTTTTTCATAGATCATTTGACACTACCCGGCAGTCCCGTACCTCACCCACAATCTTTCCCTGACCGCACAGCAGGTGCAGCCGCCCTGTGCCACACCCCCTCCCACCTTGCCAACCTCCCCAAAGTCAGGATGTCCTGCCGGATCAGCGGTGTTTTTCTCGGCATACGGTATTTAGTCGGTTGGTTCAACTCCGTGTTTTCTTTTTCTCTAACCGATACCCCTTTGCCAGAAATTCATACATGCCGCTTATGGTCTGCAACTGATAAAGATGATACCTGTCCAGCTTTTTCTCAGCCCGTTCCAGATTATCACGGTAATTCAGCATATCATCACCATCCTCCGGGTCGTACGGATAATTTCCGTGATACAGATACCCTTCTCTTCTCCCGTTGAAATTCTTTTCCAGCATCTCCTTTTTCTTATCCCTGACAAAAATCTCGTAAAAACCGCCCAGCTCCGCACCAATCGTATTCTCAAACTGATTCACCCAAAAGCTAATTGCCACCACATGTTGAAACACAATCTCCGCTTTCACCGCAGTGCCATCTGCCATTTCATCATAGTACCGTACCTTACACTTTACCTTGCTGTATTTTCTGCACGGCTCAATCTGAATCTTCCGCAAAGAACCATCAAAAGTTGCCAGCAATAATTTCGATCTTTCGTCTTTCATCGCCCTGCCTCCATCCTCAATTTTTATAAATTAGTTTTTCTTCTATTGTATTAGAGCGTGTTCTAACTCTCTCTTTTTCCAGCTCACAAATCCATACATATCATTTAAGAGAAAAATTGCAAAATTTACTACAACAGGGATGCAAGCAGGGCTTTCAAGTGAAGCAAGCACCCAGAGTACAATTAACACAATATCGTTCGCAGCATATCCTACGGCATAGTATGAAGAACGCAGCATAGTAAGTGATGCCGCAACAAAGCTTGTTACAATAGACAAGGTACTGAACATAATATTTGGTGTATCCAGCCACATAAGGATATAGTAAAAAATGCCGGTAACAATAATTGTGCTGATAATTAATCCGATGATATGTTTTTTATTTAATGTTTGAATTGCTACTTCATTTTCATTTTCTTCGGATGGATTTCGAAGCCATGTGATCGCTGACCAGACAGCCATCGGCAGAGTCATTCCAAGATAGGTGATCATTTCTCCCCAGTAGTGAAAACGGAAAGAAATGATACCATATAAAATGCAAAAAACAATCATCAGAAACTGTGCCCAGACACTTCCCTTTGCAGCAAAAATCAGTGAAGTGACACCAAGGAGTGCCGAGATTAATGTAAGCAAATCCAAATCGTTTGTTGCAAGATTTGAAATGATTACAGCAGCGAGGGAGGCAAGCCAGAGCAGCCATTCCTTTTTTGTCAATGTTTTTAATGGATTACTTAACATAGAAAACACGATTTTCTTTTCTTGCTGGAGCAGCAGGATACTCTCCATCAACATAACCTAACGTGCAGTGGCCGATTCCCTCATATTCCCCTTCAATACCTAAAGATTTCAGGAAATTTTTACCCCAATCGGATTCAAATTCTTCTTTCGCGCGGTGAATCCAGCAGCTTCCGATTCCAAGTTCGTGAGCTGCAAGCATGAGGTTGCCCATTACAAGACTGCCGTCATATACATAGGTTGGACGGCTCTTTTTAGCAAGAACGATCAACATGGCAGGCGCACCGTAAAATGGGTCAAAACCTTCTTTCCAACCACCAATCTCGCAGTTCATTTTAGAAATTTCATCACGTAATTCTTTCTTAGTAACCTGAATGATAATAGGAGACTGCTCGCCCATTCCGCTTGCCGCATAAAGCCCTGCTTCGATAATCTGATCTAAAACTTCCTGCGGAACCATATCCGATTTAAATTTACGGATACTTCTTCTTGTTTTCATTTTATTTAATACGTCGCTCATGATGTTCCTCCTTGAAAATATATATTTGATAGCATAGAGCATATTTAAAAATCAAAAAGCAATCTGCATGCCCCAATGCTATTAAGTTATTAAAAAATGTTACCCTACAATTATAATCGGACATTTATGCTAACGCAATAGGATTTTGCTATTTAATTCGTTAAGAGACAGACGCCCGGGAAGAGAGAAGATAGTAAGCCATAGTTGTGACTTTCGTCGCTGCGAGACATAGTCTTCTATGAAAAGCTCGGCATTAAAAGTTATTGATTTTGACTCAGTTGTACAAAACACAAAGTCGTCAAAATCAATAATTTTAATGCCGGGCTTTTCTAACCCTTTATTACATACTCGCAGCTCTCATGTCACAACTATGGCTTACTTGATTTACTGGTTTCTGTGCTGTGGCTGGAGAAGATGAATGAAATAGCAGGTGGAGGATATGAAGACGAGATGCTAGGGTTGCTACTTACTCGAGAATGACTGGAAATAGAGGATATGATTTGTCCACAAAGTATCTATTCACAATAATTTCAGAGCAAGCAGAAAACTCCTACTTACTCCCTCAAATCCCCACAACCACTATCTTAATTCAGACAAAATCCAGCCAAAGATAGCTGTTCTCTTCCGGGGCTGTCTGCTTATCAATGAATTAAATTACTATAATACTCTGTTTTTCCAGAAAGTACATCATCATAAAAATTCTGTTTCCAGTCTATGTATGCAACGGCCTTCTGAAGTTTACTGATAGATTGGAGAAGCGTTTTTCTTTTAGCGGCAAGCATTACTTTTCTTTCTGGAATCGAATCTTTTCCCTTTAAACAAAGTGCAAGGTATTCCTTCATTTCTGCGATACTCATACCACAGTTTTTTAAGCAATTCAGGCTTTGAATCCATTTAATATCGTGCTCATCAAAGATGCGGTAATTTCGCTTGTCCCGCTTGACATTGGGAACGAGTCCTTCGTTGCAGTAAAATTTAAGAGTTTCATATGTCATATTTGTTAATGCACAGGCTTCTTTCATAGAATACATAAAAATTTCCCCCTTCCAAAAAATTGAAAAAATTGAAATTAAGGTGTTGACCGGTAGCTACTACCGGCTGATAAAATCATATCGTAGGAACAAAAAACAGTCAATACGCAAACGAAAGGAACGTGATGAAATGGATTATATAACATTAAACAACGGAGTAAAAATGCCAATACTTGGTTACGGTGTTTATCAGGTGACAAAAGATGAGTGTGAAAGATGTGTACTTGATGCACTCAAAGTAGGTTACAGAGCAATCGATACAGCACAGAGTTATTTCAACGAGGAAAAAGTCGGCAACGCAATCACAAAGTCTGGTATTTCGAGAGAAGAAATCTTCCTTACAACAAAAGTGTGGATCGAACATTATGGATATGAAAATGCAAAAAAATCTGTAGAAGAATCTTTAAAAAAGTTAAAGACAGATTATCTTGATCTTGTACTTCTTCACCAGCCATTCTCTGATGCCTATGGTGCATACCGCGCACTTGAAGATCTGTACAAAGAGGGAAAGATTCGTGCAATTGGAATCTCTAACTTCTATGTAGACAGAATGGTAGACTTCGCTGCATTTAACGAAATTAAGCCTATGGTTAAGCAAGTTGAGACACACATTTTCAATCAGCAAAAAGAAATGAAAGAATGGGCAGATAAATACGACATTCAATTAGAAGCTTGGGCTCCATTTGGCGAAGGAAGAGGAGGCACATTTGATAATCCTGTTATCGCTAAAATTGCAGAAAAATACAATAA
>NZ_CAKRCF010000038.1 GCF_934307085.1 uncultured Anaerobutyricum sp. | reverse complement strand
TTATCCATAAAAAATGCCCCCTTTCAGATAAACAGTTTTATTTTTTTCAACTGTCTACCTAAAAGGGAGCATACCATCGCTTCTCTTCGGGAGCATTTGACTGTCTGATTAACGAATTAAAAGCAAAAGAAAGGAAACCCACAATGGATAGATCTACAGAAAAATTAATTAGAGAACTTCGCAAATACTCCACCCCAGAACTCTGCGATGGAGCCATAGAATACCACACAATGGATTATCACATCATCGAACATATTACAGACAAAAAAATCGTAGGACGTGCTTACACAGTAAAACCACCAAAAGGAGTAAGCGGCATCGTACCAGATGCAATCCTTGCGATGGAGCCCGGTCAGATTCTCGTTATTGCCGGAGAAGGATATGGACAGGGCTCTTACTGGGGAAATCACAGAAGTATTTGTGCAAAAATGAAAGGGGCAGAAGGCATTATTATTGATGGAGCGTTCCGGGACTTAGAAGGATGCCGAGAGGCAGGAGTTCCATTATTTGCAACTAATGTAACCTGTGGAAGCTGCAAAAAAGACAGAGAAGGCGAACTAAACGTACCCGTTATCTGCGGCGGAGTAGAAGTCTGTCCGGGAGATTATATTGTAGCAGACTGCAACGGAATTATCGTAATGAAAGAAGAAGAAATCCCAGGCATCTTAGAACGCGCACAAGCCAAAATAGAGGCCGAACAATACACCATCCGCAAAATGAAAGAAACCGGAGAAATCATCCCAAGAGTAATCCGCCGTTAATTCCTGATTCGTTAAAGTTATATACACATTCATTTTAGCAATTATACAAAAGCAGCTTTATAGGTTAAAATTATCACATAGAAAGAAGTTACGAAGTTTTGCGGCAGGTAAAACGGTCGCATACAGGAAAGGAAAATTGGAGGAAGAAATATGGTAAAGTTATATGATGGCGGCGCATATCTGGTAAATGGAACAGAAATCGTGCCGGAAAGTGAAGCAGCAAAAGTAGAATCCTTAACTGGAAAAAAGGCAAATAAGGATGAAGCAAAAAAAGGAACCATTGCTTACGGTATTATGGGAGCACATAATACATCAGGAGACATGGAAAACCTTAAAATTAAGTTTGATGCGATGGCTTCTCATGATATTACCTTCGTTGGAATCATTCAGACAGCAAAAGCATCTGGAATGGAAAAGTTCCCATTACCATATGTTTTAACAAACTGCCACAACTCTTTATGTGCAGTTGGTGGAACAATTAACGAAGATGACTACATGTTTGGTTTATCTGCTGCAAAGAAATACGGCGGAATTTATGTACCACCACACATCGCAGTTATTCATCAGTATATGCGTGAAATGCATGCTGGCTGTGGAAAGATGATTCTTGGTTCTGATTCCCATACTCGTTATGGTGCACTTGGAACAATGGCAATCGGCGAAGGTGGCGGAGAACTTGTAAAACAGTTACTTTGCGATACTTATGATGTTGCCCGTCCAGAAGTAATTGCTATTTACTTTGATGGAAAGCCAAATCCATGGGTTGGACCACAGGATATCGCTTTAGCAATTATCGGAGCAGTATTTAAAAACGGCTATGTAAAGAATAAAGTAATGGAATTCGTTGGACCTGGTGTATCTACAATGTCAACTGATTACAGAAATGGTATCGACGTTATGACAACAGAGACAACTTGTCTTTCTTCTATCTGGAGAACCGATGAAGATACAAAGAGCTTCCTCACTATCCACGGAAGAGGAGATGCTTACAAAGAATTAAATCCAGCAGATGTTGCTTACTATGACGGCGTAGTATATGTAGATTTAAGCACAGTAAAACCAATGATCGCACTTCCATTCCACCCAAGCAATACATACGAAATTGATGAGTTAAATGCAAACCTTTCTGACATTTTACATGAAGTAGAACAGGAAGCAGAAAAGATTTCCCAGGGCAATGCACAGTACCATTTAGTAGATAAGATCACAGACAAAGGTTTACAGGTACAGCAGGCAATTATCGCAGGATGTGCCGGTGGTAACTACACAAACGTTGTAGAAGCAGCACATGCATTAAAAGGAAAAGATACAGGAAGCGGCGAGTTCAGCCTTGCAGTATATCCATCTTCCCAGCCAGTATTTATCAACCTTACAAGACAGGGTTATATCGCAGACTTAATGGAAGCAGGCGCAATTATCCGTACTGCCTTCTGTGGGCCATGTTTCGGTGCTGGTGACACACCATGTAATGATGGTTTAAGTATCCGTCATACAACAAGAAACTTCCCGAACCGTGAAGGAAGTAAGCCAGGTAACGGACAGATGTCAGCCGTAGCATTAATGGATGCACGTTCTATCGCAGCAACTGCAGCAAACGGTGGTATCCTCACATCCGCAGAAACACTTGACTGCTGGGGAGATGTACCAGAATATACATTTGATAAGACAGTATACGAAAAGAGAGTTTACTACGGATATCAGAAAGGTGACGAGGAGAAATCTCTTATTTATGGTCCAAATATCAAGGACTGGCCAGAAATGAGTCCTTTAACAGATAACATTCTCTTAAAAGTATGCTCTAAGATTCTTGACCCTGTAACAACAACAGATGAGCTGATTCCATCTGGAGAAACTTCTTCCTTTCGTTCTAATCCTTTAGGACTTGCAGAATTCACACTGTCAAGACGTGACCCTGAATATGTAGGACGTTCTAAGGAAGTAGATAAAATCGAAAAAGCAAGAGTAGCAGGAAAAGATGTTACAGCAGTAGAACCAGAATTAAAAGACATTTTCGATAAGATCAGACAGATTCCAGGACAGGAAAATGTTGAAAATGCAGCAACAGAAATCGGAAGCATGATTTATGCAGTAAAACCAGGTGATGGTTCTGCCAGAGAACAGGCAGCAAGCTGCCAGAGAGTTATCGGCGGTTTAGCGAATATCACAAAAGAGTATGCCACAAAACGTTACCGCTCTAATGTTATGAACTGGGGTATGCTTCCATTCCAGATGAAAGCAGAGCCAGAATTCGAGGTAGGCGATTACATTTATGTTCCAGATGTAAAAGCTGCTCTTGATGGTGACATGCAGGATATCAAAGCCTATGTCATCGGCGATGAAATCAAAGAAATCTCTCTGTATATTGCACCTATGACAGCAAACGAAAAGAA
Organism: uncultured Anaerobutyricum sp.; assembly: GCF_934307085.1. Taxonomy (GTDB): domain Bacteria; phylum Bacillota; class Clostridia; order Lachnospirales; family Lachnospiraceae; genus Anaerobutyricum. The sequence goes on along the minus strand of NZ_CAKRCF010000038.1, from coordinate 24,933 downwards.
GATTGTAAAAGCAGGCTGCCTGATTAATTACAACAGAAGCCGTTAATAGACAGACATATTCATAAGTTTGAATACCAGAGCATTTTTCAACATGTTCCAGTATGTAGGAATATTAGTTAAGCATCATTTGTTGAAACTGTACGCTAAAATTGTTGAGTTAAAAACACTTTATAAAATATTTGTTAGTTAAACTATTCATTCTTAAATTATTATTAATTATTTGATAGAGGGATTATTTTCCCGAATAAAAAAGTATTCACAAAAATGAATTTGTGAACCGTATCCTTCAGCATTCCCACAGAGAGACTGCCTTCTCTTTGTGGGAGTTTTTTGTGTTACTATAATTATATATATTATCAATTTTTTTACACGATTATTTATTATATGAATATAGCCATATGCTTTTTAAGAATAAGAAGATAGTATTTCTGAATTAGTCCTTTTTTTGTTAAGTTTGTTATAGTTAAAGTAGAAAAATTGAAAGAATAGAAACGAAAGGGGCGTATCATCTATGAAAAATGAAAAAAGAGACCGAAAACTTCCGGCGGTCGGACAGCGTATTGTCCGTTCTTCTATTGCCGTAGCACTGTGCTTTGTTCTCTATTATATAAGAGGAAAACAAGGTATACCTTTTTACTCAGCATTAGCAGTACTCCAGTGTATTCAGCCTTACAATTTCAATATGAAAGAAATGGCAAAAAAACGAACTATCGGAACCTTTGTCGGTGCGTTTTGGGGAACGATAGTCATTTTCTTACTATTTGCATTACAGGGAAGTCTCCATGCAGAAATCGAAGAATCCTTTGCGAAATATATGCTCATTTCTCTTTTTACAGGAATCGTCTTATATTCGACAGTTGTTCTTAACTGTAAAAAGTCATCTTACTTTTCCTGTGTGGTATTTTTAAGCATTACAACAATGCACATCACAGATCCGAATCCTATCCTTTTTGTAGGAAACCGAGTACTTGATACATTAATCGGAATCGGACTTGCCATTATCGTAAACTCCGTCCACCTGCCAAGACAGAAAAACAATGACATTCTCTTTGTCTCAGGAATTGACGATACCCTTTTAACAAGTCGTGAAGATTTGACACCATACAGCAAAGTAGAACTAAACAGAATCATTGATACCGGAGCCAAGTTTACCGTATCTACGATTCGTACCCCGGCATCGGTACGGGAAGCATTAGACGGAATCCGGCTAAAACTTCCGATTATCGCAATGGATGGAGCGGTCTTATACGATATGAACGAGAATTCTTATCTCATGAAATACCAGATGTCCACCTCACAGGCAAAAGTGATGACAGACTTTTTAGACAAAGAAGGCTTTACTTACTTTACCAACACGATAACCGAAGACTTACTCGTTATCTACTACCAGGATCTTAAAAACGAAGCCGAAAAGGGCGTTTACGAGAAAAAGAAAAAATCTCCATATCGAAACTATGTGAAAACGTGGGATAACGTTTGCGACGATGTTGTTTACATTTTTCTTATAGACGAAAAATCTAAAGTAGAAAATCTATACAAAAAGATGTTAGAACAAGACTGGAAGAAGGATTATAAAATCGTATTAGCCGACTCCATAAATTATCTTGGTTACGCACATATCAAAATCTATCATAAAGATGCCACAAGAGAACATATGCTTTTAAACCTGAAGGTACTCCTTAATATAGAAAAAACGGTTACTTTTGGAAGTGTCGAAGGAAAATATGATGTAATCATTGCAGATTCTGATAAGAATGTGATGGTAAAAGAATTGAAAAGACTATACGAACCGGTAAGAATATAGAAATTCTGGTTTGCGTAGCAAAGGAGGCGCTTCCAAAGAGAGAGAAGCACTTTAAAAAAGAAAGTTTTGTTTCAACAATATGACCAATTAACGAAACAGTACTTATAAAAAATCAGTATATTTCAGATATTGACAGTAAAAAAATGATTGTGTAAAATAATGTTAGAACAAATAGGATTTTCTGTTTGATAAATAGTGATAAATATATTAGAGCGTGTTTTAAATATGCGCTGAAACATAAATTTTATATTTAGGTAAAGCTGTCGAAAGGCAGCGACACAAAGCCAAATGGGTCTAAGGTTCATTTTTTAAGAGAATTATGACAGCCGGTTGCATCAAGTTATTGATTATTTTAATAAGTAATTTCTGCTCATTTTATGCCGTCTGTGTAAGGGTTTATCTTCACAGGCGGCTTTTTTAATGTTTAAAAAATGGAAGATTCTAAAATTATAATTGGAGATAGAAAATGAAGTTAAAGTGGAGAGGGTTACAATTTGAACATTATATATTGGGAATTTTACTGGCAGTAGAGTGGATTATGTCATTTACTTTTTTGGGATATATTCATATAGCGCCGATTTCTGTTACTACAGCGCATATTCCTATCGTAGTTATCGTATGCCTTTTCGGGCCAGTGGAATCCTCAGTTGCAGGATTATTTTTTGGACTGGGAAGTATGTATAAAGCATCCGCATTGTATGTTATGGCGGGTGACAGAATATTTTCTCCATTTCAGACAGATTTTCCAATAGGAAGTATCTTGTTAAGTGTAGGAACAAGAGTATTATTTGGATTTTTAATGGGATGTATATTTAAAATTGTAAATAAAAGCCGTTATAAATGGGCCGGCAAAAGCCTTGCAGCATTAATAGCAACTCCGTTACATGCCTTGCTTGTGTACGGAGCAATGGGAATCCTTTTCCCAGAAAGTGGATTTAATTATAAGTATTCTTTTAGATGGGGAGTAAATGATTATGTTATAGCCGCAATCTGCATTTTGGCGGTAATACTATCAGATATTATTTATCATAGCTCTTTTGTAACACATTATAAAAATGTAATCAATGATTCAGAATCAAGACAGCACTGGTCAGTTAAAATGAAAATAAGTTTGTTCATTATTATAATATTTGTATTCTGCATAGCAGCTTTTTCCACAATATATTTTGCAAGCCGAACAGAATATATGTTTGGCGTATACGGTATCAAGGTAACGAAGAAAATAGCACAGGACATTCTTCATTTGCAGGTACAATTTCTGGCAGCTATGATTTCACTGAACTTTATTCTGATAGTTATCATTTTGATGATCTATAATTACATGAAACATAGAGAATATATGGGCGAGATGGATGTCATTACAAATGTTATGGGAAGAAGACTATTTTTAAATTATTGTACGAAATGTCAGAATGATATAGATAACAAATCGAAAAGAAAAGGCTGGTTTTTATTTATAGATATTGATTGGTTTAAGCAGATTAACGATACATTGGGTCATACAGTCGGCGATGAAACATTAAAGCAGGTTGCAGAAAGCTTAAAAAATATATTCAGCAGCTATGGAGCTGTTGGCCGGGTAGGAGGAGACGAATTTGCAGTAATCATCAATGAGAAAATGACGAAAGAACAATTAGAGGAACAACTAAAAAAGTTCCTCTTAGATATTTCAACCATTTTACCAGAAAGAACCGTTAGCTGTAGCATTGGTGTTTATCATTTCGGATTTCCAAAAAGTCAGAAAGAACTTCTTACGAGAACAGATGATGCATTGTATAAGGCAAAAGAAAAGGGAAGAGCCTGTTATGTGATATTGGATGAATAGGAATTTGCCGGAGGCAAGGGGAAAAGTCCATTGGATGTGAAATGACTATCTTTCTTGTATTCTTTTTTATGATTGCTTTATCGGTAGCTGGTTCGTTTATTCATTTGCCACGACAAATACCTATTTGATTAAATGAATAATCAATAAAAATTTGAATACACTATAATGATAATATAATTACAAAAAAAGAATAAAAAATATCAAAACAGGAAATAAAATTGAATATTATCACGTTTTATGTTAATATACAGCTAAAGTTTTTGCAGAATGTAGGGAGGCAAATTATGAAAAATATGATTGTTCGTTTGTCGTCATTAACTTTAAAAAATATTAAAAATGTAAAGAACGGTACTATTGTAATGCCGTTTACTAATGAACGAAAAATTGAATATAGAAAAGCAGAGATTTTAGGTATTTATGGACAGAATGGTTCTGGCAAAACGGCAATTGTTGATGCACTTTATTTTTTACAGTCCGTTATGATTGGAGAGGAATTAGATCAAAGAATTTTAGAGTATATTGCTACAGATTCAATAAATGCAGAGATAAATACAGAATTTAAAATATTTGGAGATAATATTCTATATGAGGTAGGTTATCATATTATCTTTTCAAAAGTGGATGATGATATTATTATTGAAAGAGAATATTTAAATTGTGCTGTAAACAAAGATGGACATAGAACGAATAAGAATATTTTTATGGATTATCAAAGAAATCAGACGGATGTTATTTTTAAACCATTGAAGCGACTTGAAGAATTAATGGGAAAAGATAAAGATATTAAAATGGATCTTATTGTTGCACGAAAAATGGCAGAAAAGAGTAATTGTTCTTACATTTTTGGAAGAGATAGTAGAGAAATTTTCTTTAAAAAGAATAATGAATTTAAGAACTATGCTACGGTTATCCAAGCATTGTTTGATTTTGCATTGAAAGATTTGTTTGTTATTAGAAATTCTCATTCGGGTGTGATTTCTGCAAATTTTTTACTTCCAATGGCTTTTCGTATTGAAAAAGAAAAGACAGGAATGAAAGGGGATTTTGCGGTTCCGTTAATGGAGCCAGCTATTTTAGATGTTGAAAGGAAGGAGATTCTCAATGAGATTGTAGATCAAATTAATACGGTTTTATATACAATTATTCCAGGAATGTGTATTGAAGTAAAAGATTATGGAAGGCAGGCAATGGATTCAGGCGAAGAAGGATGGAAAGTTGAGCTTATGTCCAATAGAGATGGAAAAAGAACTATCCCAATTCGTATGGAATCGGAAGGTATTATTAAAATCATCTCTATTTTAAATGTTCTAATTCAGGCATTTGGAAACCCATCTATTTGTTTAGTTATTGATGAGTTAGATGCGGGAGTTTTTGAATATATGTTAGGAGAGTTATTAGATATTTTTAATAAGAGTGCAAAAGGACAATTGATTTTTACATCTCATAATCTCCGAGCATTAGAGATGTTAGATAAAGACAGTATTATGTTTTCTACCGCGAATCCAGATAATAGGTATATTCATATGAAGAATGTGAAGGAATCGAATAATCTTCGTAGTATGTATATTAGAAGTATTACTCTTGGTGGACAGGAAGAAAATATATATGAAGAAACGGATAGTTTAAAAATTGCGAGAGCATTTAGAAAAGCAGGAAGGAGACTGCAAAATGAATGAAAAAAAGGTTGTTGCAGTTATTGTTGAGGGGCCTAGTGATGAAAATGCTATAGGAAGTATATTAAAAGAATTCTTTTCTTCAGAAGAAGTACAATTTGCAGTTGTTCATGGAGATATAACATCTGATTATGCGACAACAAAAGAAAATGTAGTGTCAAAAGTCGGTGCTTTAATAGAGAAAATCAAAAGTAAGTATGGCTATGAATGGGAACATTTTATAAAAATTATTCATATAGCTGATACCGATGGAGCATTTACTAAAAATTGTATTAAACAGGCAGAAGTTGAAAAGATTCAATATTATGAGGGCCACATGGAATATTCTAATGTTGATGAAGTTGAGAAAAGAAATGAACATAAATCAGAAATTATGTTTAAATTGTATACAACTGGGAAAGTTCATAATATTCAGTACAGATTATATTTCAATTCGTGTAATTTAGAACATGTTTTATATGGTGAACTTAAAGATTTTTCAGATGATGAAAAGGAAGTACTTTCTGATGAGTTTGCTGAAAAATATGAGGGGAAAGTTTATGAATTTATAGATTTTATTTCAGATAAGTCTGTTGCAGTTGACGGAACATATAGGGAGACATGGAAATACATAGAAAAAGATAAAAATTCGCTGCAGCGTCATTCAAATATGCATTTGATTTTTAAAACAGTGTAGTTTTAAATTTGGGAGTATCTTTGAATGAATTATTTAAGTTAAAATAGTTATAACTTGCTGTGGAATTATTTAAATATTACCAAGAATAGAAAACTGGGAGATATATACGTTATATTTGTGAACTAGAGCATTTTTCAAACACGCTCTGGGAGTAAAGGCTGGATTTGGTGTAGAAGCGAGTATTCAACCTACGGCGATTAAAGCCCAAAATATAATGTATATATCTCCCAGTTTTCCTTTGCTTTATTCCTTTTTATGTTAGAATAAATGATATAAAAAAAGAGGATAAGAGGATTCATAAAATGAACGATTATATAGCCAGATTTCGTGTAAATGATTTCGAAAAACAAGAGTTAAAAGAACATATCAGAGAAGTGCAGAAATTAGCAGCAGCTATGGGGAAAAGGGTTGACTTGAGGAGAACTGTTAGCTCAAAAGAGCTACATTCTGATAAAAAAGCTACTTTGGAAAGTACGCTTTCTCTTATTGGTTTGCTTCATGATTTTGGAAAATACAGTATTAAGTTTCAGAGGTTTATTCACGAAGAATGGAGCCGGGCAAAAGAGGGGATAGAAAGTAAAAGACAATCTGGTATTGACCACGGTGTTTACGGAGCAAAATATATTTATGATTTATCAGGAAAGTACGGACCGAATGGAAGGATAGTGGGTGAACTACTCGCAAATGTTATTTGCTATCATCATGGAGGACTCCCGGATGCAGAAGATTTTAATGGAGACAGCCCATTGTTGATGAGACTTCAGGATGAAAACAGACTTGCTGATTATGGACAGGTAAAAGTAACTTTTTTTAAGGATTTACAGATTACGGAGCAGGAGATAGAACAGCTTTTTAAGGAATCTATTAAAGAGATAAAACTGCTCATTCTGAAATCTTCTACAGGAAGTGAAGCAAAAAATAAGAGAAAAAATGACGCAAATTTTATGCCGAATCTCTTTATAAAGCTAATTTACAGTATGTTGATAGATGCCGACCGATTAAGCAGTATGTGCTATGAGACTGGTGAGGATTTTACTTCTTATGAAAAGGCACAAGACGAAATTCAAATGACCTGGAAAGTATATAAGCAAAAGTTTGAAGAGTACCTTTCTGGATTGCAAAAGAAGTCAGAGACTTTAGAAGATACAGGTAAAAAAAGAGTGAATGCAATCCGTCAGAGAATATCGGATGAATGTTTTAAAGCAGGCAGGAAGGAGAGTGGCATTTATACATTAACTGTTCCGACAGGTGGAGGAAAGACCTTATCGAGTATGCGATATGCGTTAGAACATAGCGAGAGAACAAATAAGGAAAGAATTATTTTTGTTCTTCCTTATACAACGATTATTGAACAAAATGCAAAGGTTATAAGAGAGGTTTTAGGAGAAAACTGTGATTTGCTAGAACATCACTCTAATGTAACAGAAGATGATAAAAGAATGTTGGACAGTTTGGGAGAGGAGAGGGACTACAGACTGCTTACAGAACGATGGGAAAACCGCATTGTATTTACAACAATGGTGCAGTTTTTAAATACCTTTTATGGAAAAGGAACGAGGGATATGCGAAGAATGCATCATCTTTTAAATGCAATAATTATATTTGATGAGATTCAGACAGTTCCTGTCAAATGTATGGCTTTATTTAATGGGGAAATTAATTTTTTGAATCGGGTGGGGAATACCTCAACGATTTTATGTACGGCAACACAGCCAGATTTCAGTAATATTTCTAAAGATATAAGTCTGGAAAATGTAAAAGGGGAACTGATAAATGCGGTAGAGGGAAATTTCACGCAGTTAAAAAGAGTTGAAATAAAGAATTGCTGTGCCATGAAACCATATACAATTGAAAATGCAGCGTCTTTTATATGGGAAAAGAAAGCACAAGTAAACAGTCTTTTAGTTGTCGTAAATAAAATAAAGACAGCGAAAGATTTGTTCCGGTATTTACAGAAGGAGAAGGAGGATGTTGAAACTCAAAATATAGAAAATGTAAAAGGTCTTTTAATCCAAGATACTCGATTATTCCTTTTAACAGGAGACCAGTGTCCAGAACACAAAAAAGATGTTTTAGACGAATTATTGAAAGCTTTAAAGAAAGAAGAGCAGGTGCTCTGTATTAGTACTTCTTTAATTGAGGCAGGGGTAGATATCAGTTTTCAAGCGGCAATCAGAAATATGACCAAATTAGATTCTATTGTACAGACCGCAGGACGTGTCAATCGAAATGGAGAAAGAAATATGGGCTATTGTTATGTCATTAATTTAGAAGAGGGCAGCTACGAACATATGTCAGAAATCCGGCTTGGTCAAAAGTGGAGTAATGTTATTTTTTATAAGGCAGAACAGGAGAAAAAGGACATTTTATTACCAGAATTTATGAAAGAATATTTCGATGATTACTATGGTGATAATGAATGTAGCGGACATTTTAAATATCCAATAGATGGTGGCAGAAGAAGTATCTATGAGTTATTGACGCTTAAGGAGAATCAAGCAGGTACGCAATTAAACTGGAAGATTCAATTTAAAAGAGCGGCAGAAAACTTTAAAGTCATTGACGAGGATATGACAACAGTTCTTGTTCCATATCTCGAAGAAGGACAGGAGTTAATGAGGCAGATAGAAGATGTGACGGTATATACGAGTATGGCGGAAAGAAAGGAGCTGTTAGAAAAAGCAAAAAAATATTCTTTAAATATTAATCGGTATAAGTTTAGACAAATTTATGATGCTGGTGGAATTACATTTAAAGAAGATATGGGAGTGTACCTCCTTAATTATGCTTTTTATGATGAAAAAGAAATGGGAATTTTATTGGAAGCAGACCCTGATAAATATATTATGTAGAAAGAATTATTTATTTTAGAGGAGAATTTTGATAAATGTATTTTTGTGAAAAGATATTTATTTAGAATTTTGATAAATATATTTTATAAAAAAGAAACATCTACTTAAGAGTGAATCGTAATGAATATCTATATAGAAAGAGACGGCGTTTTATAAAACATAAATCGCCGCATCTAAGATAAAAAGATAATTTCAATCCACATCTATAAAGATGACCTGTTTACTATAACATAAGTAAAAAAATTTTTCAAAAGACTTTACAAAATAGATAGTCAGGTGTATTATAAACTTAACATAAATAGATAGAAGATAAATATGAAAGGAGGAAATATGAAACCAAATAGAATTGTTATGAAAGTCTATGGGAAATACGCATTATTTACAGACCCCATGACAAAGATAGGTGGAGAAAAAAGTAGCATGATGATTCCTAGTTATGAGACCTTGAAAGGAATTGTGTGTGGAAATTATTGGAAACCCTCTATCGATTGGATCATAGAATCTGTTAAGGTTTTAAATCCAATTCGTACAGAAAGAAAAGGAATCCGACCGATTAAGTATAATGGAGGGAATGATCTTTCTTATTATACATATTTGTCTGATGTTGCCTATATTATTTCTGCACATTTTGAGTTTAATAAGAGAAGACCCGATTTACAGGAAGATAGGAATGAAAACAAACATTATTTTTTGGCAAAGCGTGCTCTTGAAAAAGGAGGAAGAAGAGATATATTTTTAGGGGCAAGAGAATGTCCCGCCTATATTGAACCAGGAGATATGTCTGAGCCGGGATACTATGATGATAAAGGAACTCTTTCTTTTGGCTTAATGTATCATTCTTTATGCTATCCTAATCAGAATGACGAGGGAAATTTATATTCAAGATTCTGGCATCCACAGATGGAGAACGGAATTATTCATTTTTGTCGCCCAGAAGAATGTGAAAATACCATTTTCTTAAGAAAAGGTACGAAAAAAGAACTTAGTAATATTCCAATCTTAGGAGTGGACAAGGAGGAACTTCTTTCTGGATATCAGGAAGGTGGTGAACTACAATGAGCTGGATGAGAGCGTTGTATGATACTTATGATAATCTGGAATTACAGGAAAAAGAGGGACTGTTAAAGATAGCACATTCCACACAAAAAGCACATCTTGAAGTGCAGTTGTCAAAAGATGGAAAAGTGATTGCCGTAAGCTTTCTTCCGGTAAAAGATTCAGACACAGTAATTCCTGTAACGGAAGAATCAGCAAGCCGTAGTTCTGGAGCGGCTCCGCATCCTCTTTTTGATAAGATAAAGTATCTTGCGGGTGATTACAAATTATATACGGGAGAAAGTAATGAGGAGCATCATCAAAAATACATGGAAAATTTAAAAAAGTGGTGTGACTCGGAATATGGCGATTATAAGATAGAAGTTCTTTATAAATATTTGCAAGAAAATCGACTAATACATGATCTTGTAGAAAGAGGAATCTTTTCTCTGGATGAAAAACAGCATTTGACTAAAAAATGGGAAAATGCAAGCGAGAAATTAACAGTAGGTGATCAAAAAGATGCCTTTATTCGTTTTCAGGTTGATGGAGTTAACTTATGGGAAGATACTAAGCTGCAGGAAAATTATATCCATTACTATCTGAGTAATGGAGGAGAGATTGGCTTTTGTCAGGTAACAGGAAGGGAAGAAAGGTTATGTGTAAATCACCCTTCTAAAATAAGAAACAGTGGCGATAAAGCAAAGATGATATCTTCTAATGATAAGACAAACTTTACTTATCGTGGACGTTTTCATGATGTCGGAGAAGCATATACTATCAGTTATGAAGCTTCACAGAAAGTTCATAATGCTTTGAAGTGGCTTATAGAAAGGCAAGGAGTTAAAGTAGGAGATAAAGAGTTTGTTCTGTGGGGAGTGAAATCAGAGAATGTACCATCTATTCTGGAAAGTACAGAGGGTGTTGCATCTGCTTATGAAGAAGAGGAAGATATTTTTGCAGCTTTTTATGGAGAAGAAGAGGATAAGACAGTATCAATACAGGAAGATGTAGCCGAACGATTTAACAGAGCAATCAGAGGATATCATGGAAATGTGCGGGCAGACAGCCATTTTGTATTGTTAGGAGTAGATGCAGCAACGACAGGAAGATTATCTGTGATATTTAGCAGAGAATATTTTGGAGCAGATGGAAATGAGCTGATTGAACGAATTGAGCAGTGGCACAGAGACTGTGCATGGAATGTTTCTTCTTATAATAAGAAACTGCAGAAACGAGTTTATTTTACAGGAGCACCTTCTCCATATGAAATCGCATTATGTACTTATGGAAGAGAACAGGGGAATTCTATAAAAGGAACAGATAAAGTAATTGCAAATGCAGTAGAAAGAATTCTGCCATGCATTGTTGACGGGAAAAAAGTACCGATAGATATTATGAGAGAGGTTGTGCATCGGGCACAGCATCCGCAGAATTATAAAAGTAAAACTTTATGGCAACAGGTTTTATCAGTAGCCTGTGCGTTGACAAGAAAGCATTTGATAGAAAAAGGAGAGGAGTGTTTGGTTATGAAATCACCAGAGAGTTTAGACGCAAAGTGCGGAAGAATGTTAGCTATCGCAGATGCGATTGAGGCATGGGTGTTGCGTGAGGAGAAGATAGACAGAAATACAACAGCGATGCGTTACTACGCAAAGTTTTGTGAAAATCCATGTGATACATGGGTGATTATTCAGAGAAATTTAAAACCATATGAAATGAAATTAAGGGGGAGAGCCCGAAACCTCCAGACATTACTTGGAGAAATTTCAGCAACTATTTCTGAAGAAGAATTTCAGCAAAAACGAAATTTAGATGGTACATTTTGTTTGGGATTTGACAGTCAAAGATATGAAATTATTGAGGAAGCAAAGCGAATCAAAAAAGAGAATGATGAGAAAAAAATGAAAAAGTTAGAAGAGGAGGAAAAGTAAATGGGTGTATTACAGAACAAGATTGATTTTGAAGGAATTATCGTAGTAGAGAATGCTAATTGTAATGGGGATCCTTTAAACGGGAACATGCCGCGAGTTACCTATGAAGGATACGGAGAAATGTCCGATGTCTGCATTAAAAGAAAGATACGAAACCGTCTTTTAGATGCAGGAGAAAATATTTTTGTTCAGTCCGATGATAAATGTATTGATAAATGTAAGAGTTTAAAGGCAAGAGCAGAAGCGAATGAAGCTTTTGGAGCAGAACTTAAAAAAGGAAAGAAAGCAGATGCACAAAGAGGATATGAAATTGCCTGTAAAGAGTGGATGGATGTCAGAAGTTTTGGACAAGTTTTTGCATTTAAAGGTTCTGACTTATCTTTAGGTATCCGTGGTCCGGTATCTGTTCAGCCAGCTTTCAGTGTAGATCCAATAGATATCACAAGTATGCAGATTACAAAAAGTGTAAATAGTGAAGATAAAGAAGGAAAATCTTCTGATACAATGGGCATGAAGCATAGAGTAGACTTTGGTGTTTACATATTAAAGGGAAGCATTAATGTACAGCTTTCTGAAAAGACAGGTTTTACCGAAGAAGATGCAGAAAAAATTAAAGAAGCTATCCGCACTCTGTTTGTAAACGACAGTTCCTCTGCAAGACCAGACGGAAGTATGGTAATGCATAAGTTATATTGGTGGAAACATAACTGCAAGATTGGACAGTATTCTTCTCACAAAGTGCATAATAGTATTGAGATTAAGAAGAAAGAAGGAGTTCGTAATCCAAGAAAGATAGAAGATTATGAGATTATCTGCCACGAGTTACCTGAACTGGCGGTGGAAGAATATGAAGGTTTATAATGAAGAAGATTATTTGATGCTTTCCGGAATCCAGCATTTTGCATTTTGTCCAAGACAGTGGGCGTTAATCCATATCGAGAATCAATGGGAAGAGAATGTGCGGACAGTAGAGGGAAACATCATGCACAAACGAGCACATGATGGCCCGCAGATAGAAACGAGAAAAAATCTGGTTGTTTCCCGTCAGATGAAAGTATATTCTAAATATCTTGGAATTAGCGGAATCTGTGATGTGGTAGAATTTAAAAAATGCAAAAAAGGAGAAGAAGGCGTACGTCTATATGGGAGAGAAGGTCTCTATAAAGTACATCCGGTAGAATACAAAAAGGGAGAGCCAAAAGAAAATAATGCTGACCGATTACAGCTTGTGGCGCAGGCAATATGCCTTGAAGAAATGATGTGTACAAGAATAGAAGAAGGTGACTTATATTATGGGACAACAAAACGGAGAGAACATGTGGAAATAACAGATTCTCTTCGTCAGGAAGTGGAAAATATATGTCTACAGATGCATCAGTATTTTGACAGGCAGTATACACCAAACATTAAAAGAACAAAGTCCTGCAATGCCTGTTCACTGAAAAATATATGTCTGCCACAGCTTTCAAAGAAAAAGTCAGTACACAATTACATTTTAAAAACGATAAAAGATGGGGAGTTATGAGAAAACTATTAAATACACTATATGTAACAACTCCAGAACGTTATCTTGCATTAGATGGAGAAAATGTGCTGGTTCTGGAGGAAAAGGAGATACTTATCCGGCTTCCACTACATAATCTCGAAGGAATTGTGACCTTTGGCTACACTGGAGCAAGTCCTGCATTAATGGGAGCCTGTGCGAAAAGGGGAATTTCCCTAAGCTTTATGAATCAAAACGGACAGTTTTTAGCATCCGTAAGTGGAGAGAACAGGGGAAATGTTATTTTAAGAAAACAGCAGTATAGAATTTCAGATTCTCTGGAAGATAGTATCCCTATTGCCAGAAATATGATTATTGGTAAAATATACAACAGCAAATGGGTCTTAGAAAGAGCAACAAGAGACCATGCCCTGCAGGTTGGTGTGGATGCCATCAAAAAAGTGACCGCCAATCTGGATGAGCACATTCGACAGTTATTAGAATGTGATTCAATGGATAGCATTCGGGGAATTGAGGGCAATGCGGCAAGTCAGTATTTTTCTGTATTCGACCAATTGATTCTACAAAATAAAGAAGAATTTTTCTTTGAAAACAGAAATCGACGTCCGCCATTAGATAATGTCAATGCCATGTTATCATTTGCATACACATTATTAGCAAATGAATGTGCCGCAGCTTTAACTGCAGTCGGTTTAGATGCTTATGTCGGTTTTCTTCATACAGACCGACCGGGAAGAACCTCTTTAGCATTAGATTTAATGGAAGAATTAAGAGCTGTATATGCAGACCGTTTTGTATTAACATTAATTAATAAAAAGACGATTAAACCGGAGCATTTTGTAAAAAAGGAAAATGGAGCGGTCTTGATGAACGACACAGGACGCAAAACTATGATTAGTGCATGGCAGGGCAGAAAACGAGATAAAATCAAACATCCATTTCTCGGCGATAAAATAGAATGGGGTCTCATACCTCATATTCAGGCATTATTATTAGCCAGACTTATTCGTGGGGATTTGGATGAATATCCTGTTTTTTTGTGGAAATAAGAGAGGTGAGAAATGCTTGTATTAATAACATATGATGTAAATACAGAGATAGCTTCAGGAAAAAAACGTTTAAGAAAAGTAGCAAAAGAATGTCAAAATTACGGACAAAGAGTTCAAAATTCCGTTTTTGAATGCATTATGGATAATGCAAAAGCAAAGGAGGTGAAAGCAAAACTACTCGAAATAATTGATATGGATAAAGATAGCCTAAGATTCTATTATTTAGGTAATGCTTATAAAAATAAAGTAGAACACTACGGAACGAAACAAAGCATTGATTTAGAAGGAACCTTGATTATCTGATTCCAAATTTATAAAATAAGTAGTCGCATTTGCGACAAAATCCCTTTTTCAAAAATCTTTCTGAATCTAGATGTAACTAAATATAGAAGAAAAAGTTTCTTGTTATCTTCGTTAAAAAGGAGCACCTTGAAATAAAATATAGAAAATATTAAATAATTAAACACAGTGCGAATCATAAGCTACGCAAAAAACGTAGGGCATTCGCACTCGAAAAAGGGGAAATAGTACAACATATTGCGATATAAAGCTAAAAATAGCGGACAAAAAAGTTGTTGAGACTAGATATGTACATGATGGCTGAAGTATTACAATATGTTGCGGTCGCCTCCTTCGCGGAGGCGTGGATTGAAATTGTATCGTTTGATAACGGTGTAGAAGAATGGCGTCGCCTCCTTCGCGGAGGCGTGGATTGAAATCATATTGGCTTTATACATATCTCAATTCCGGAAACGGTCGCCTCCTTCGCGGAGGCGTGGATTGAAATAATAAAACTATTGAAATCCCTCATGAAATGTTGTGTCGCCTCCTTCGCGGAGGCGTGGATTGAAATTTTATGCGTGATAATATATACGCAAACAGAACAAACGTCGCCTCCTTCGCGGAGGCGTGGATTGAAATTGTATCGTTTGATAACGGTGTAGAAGAATGGCGTCGCCTCCTTCGCGGAGGCGTGGATTGAAATAGTTAATGAATACATGGGCGGGGATGTGTCAGGGCGTCGCCTCCTTCGCGGAGGCGTGGATTGAAATACCGCTCTTACAGACCAGTTAAATGTCAATACCTGTCGCCTCCTTCGCGGAGGCGTGGATTGAAATATTGATGTAGCGAATCGAAAAGAGCACGTGATAATTGTCGCCTCCTTCGCGGAGGCGTGGATTGAACTATCTGATTGTCCCCCCCAACGAATTAAACGACAAACAGCCCATCAAATAGTATCTTTTGTGTAAAAAAGTTTAAATTATCGTGAATGTTGCAAAAAAATATAGTCCATGATAAATTTTTGCAAAAAAATGACGGAAAATTATAGCATTTTTTATTCGTTTGTGCTATACTCATATTGCGCGTGAGGAAAGCGCATAAAGTAATGTTGATAGTTAATTGAAGGAGGAACACAACAATGGCAAAATGGGTATATCTGTTTACAGAAGGCGATGCCACAATGAGAAATCTTCTTGGTGGTAAAGGAGCCAATCTGGCTGAGATGACAAATATTGGATTACCTGTACCACAGGGATTTACAATTACAACAGAGGCTTGTACTCAGTATTATGAAGATGGTCGTGAGATTAACGATGAGATTCAGGGACAGATTAATGAGTATATCGTAAAGATGGAAGAGATTACAGGAAAGAAATTCGGAGATAAAGAGAATCCACTTCTTGTATCAGTTCGTTCAGGTGCCCGTGCTTCCATGCCAGGTATGATGGATACTATCCTTAACTTAGGTCTTAATGAGACAGTAGTTGAAACTATTGCCGCTAAATCCGGAAACCCACGTTGGGCTTGGGATTGCTACAGAAGATTTATTCAGATGTATTCTGATGTAGTTATGGAAGTTGGTAAAAAGTATTTTGAAGAATTAATTGATGAGATGAAAGCTAAAAAAGGTGTAAGTCAGGACGTTGATCTTACAGCAGAAGATTTAAAAGAGCTGGCATCTCAGTTTAAGGCTGAATATAAAGAGAAAATCGGCGAAGATTTCCCAGATGATCCTAAGAAACAGTTAATGGGAGCTATCAAAGCCGTATTCCGTTCATGGGATAACCCACGTGCTAATGTTTACCGTCGTGACAACGATATCCCTTATAGCTGGGGTACTGCTGTTAATGTACAGAGTATGGCATTTGGTAACATGGGAGATGACTGTGGTACTGGTGTTGCATTTACTCGTGACCCTGCTACAGGTGAGAAGAAGCTTATGGGAGAATTCCTTACAAACGCACAGGGCGAAGACGTAGTTGCCGGTGTTCGTACACCAATGCCAATCGCTCAGATGGAAGAGAAGTTCCCAGAAGCATTCGAACAGTTCAAACAGGTTTGTAAAACTCTTGAAGATCACTACAGAGATATGCAGGATATGGAGTTTACTGTTGAGAATAAGAAGTTATATATGCTTCAGACACGTAATGGTAAGAGAACAGCACAGGCTGCTTTAAAGATTGCCTGTGATTTAGTAGATGAGGGAATGAGAACAGAAGAAGAAGCTGTTGCAATGATTGACCCTCGTAACCTTGATACATTATTACATCCACAGTTTGATGCTGCTGCATTAAAGGCTGCAACACCAATGGGTAAAGCACTTGGAGCTTCTCCTGGAGCTGCTTGTGGTAAGATTGTCTTCACTGCTGAAGATGCAAAAGCTTGGGCAGAGAAAGGGGAAAAAGTTGTTCTTGTTCGTCTTGAGACATCCCCAGAAGATATTGAAGGTATGAAGAGTGCTCAGGGTATCCTGACAGTTCGTGGTGGTATGACATCTCACGCAGCTGTAGTTGCTCGTGGTATGGGTACTTGCTGTGTATCCGGATGTGGTGACATCGTAATGGATGAAGAGAACAAAAAATTCACATTAGCAGGAAAGGAATTCCACGAAGGAGATTCCATTTCTCTTGATGGTTCTACAGGTAACATTTATGATGGAATTATTCCTACAGTAGATGCTACAATCGCTGGTGAGTTCGGCCGTATCATGGCTTGGGCAGATAAATACAGAACAATGGGTGTTCGTACGAATGCTGATACACCTTCAGATGCTAAGAAAGCTCGTGAGCTTGGAGCAGAAGGTATCGGTCTTTGCCGTACTGAGCATATGTTCTTTGAAGGTAACAGAATTGATGCATTCCGTGAAATGATCTGTTCTGATACAGTAGAAGAAAGAGAAGCTGCACTTGATAAGATTCTTCCATATCAGCAGGGAGACTTCGAGCAGTTATTCGAGGCTATGGAAGGTGACCCTGTAACAATCCGTTTCTTAGATCCACCACTGCATGAGTTCGTACCTCAGACAGAAGAAGACATTAAGAAACTTGCAGATTCACAGGGTAAATCGGTAGAAACTATTAAGGCTATTATTGAAAGTCTGAAAGAGTTCAACCCTATGATGGGACATCGTGGATGCCGTCTGACAGTAACATATCCAGAAATCGCTGTTATGCAGACAAAAGCAGTTATCCGTGCAGCATTAGCTGTACAGGCTAAACATGCTGACTGGACAATCGTTCCGGAAATCATGATTCCATTAGTAGGTGAAGAAAAAGAATTAAAATACGTTAAGAAAATGGTTGTTAAGACAGCAGACGAAGAAATCAAAGCTGTTGGTTCTGATATGAAATACGAAGTTGGTACTATGATCGAGATTCCTCGTGCGGCATTATTAGCTGACGAGATTGCTAAAGAAGCTGAGTTCTTCTGCTTCGGTACAAACGACTTAACACAGATGACATTCGGTTTCTCACGAGACGATGCTGGTAAGTTCTTAGACGCTTACTATGATGCTAAGATTTTCGAGAACGATCCATTTGCTAAACTTGATCAGAATGGTGTTGGTAAGTTAATGGATATGGCAGTTAAATTAGGAAAAGGTCAGAGACCAGAATTACACTGTGGTATCTGTGGAGAGCATGGTGGAGACCCATCATCCGTAGAATTCTGTCATAAAATTGGATTAGATTATGTTTCTTGTTCACCATTCCGTGTACCTATCGCAAGATTAGCAGCAGCACAGGCAGCGATTGCGGAAAAAGCTAACTAATTATTAATTTATTACAGGGCAAAAGCTTCTATCCACTTTTGGGGCAAAAAAACTATCCAGTTGATGCTCAACTAGATAGAAAGTTTTCAGCCAGTAAGTAATATCAAACTCACGTAAAAAATGAGTACAAACTCATATAAAAAATAAGTGCAAGCTTATAACCAAACTCACATAATTTTACGTGAACTGTCCAAGCATAAATTAAGACTCTTGGAACTTTGGAGAAACGACTAAAAGAGATGTAAAAGTCTCTTTAGGGAATACCTCTAAAGTTTCAGGAGTCTTTTTTGTTACACAATTTGCTTGTAAAAACTGCAAGTGAAATTATTGCTTACAAGTCAATGTGTTTGTACGGTCAAAAGAATGACCTTGTAACCCATAATGAATTTCTTACCAGTTTATTCTGGATTTTACCAGTTGGTTCTGGAAAGTATCATCTTATCAAGTAATGTGGGATTGCTTGATAAAAAATGGGAACGTCCTACTGCTAATAGGAAGCTCCCACCAATGGAAAAGAATTATCTTGAAAGCATTATTTTATCCTGTTAATAAGTAAAGGATTATACATCAAAACTTCATTAAGAGTTATGGCTTTGGAGATTTCCATATACTCAAAATTCAATAACCTTACCTGAGTGACAGGTAATGGTTAGAGAGTTGCTTTTCCAGTCTATTGCCTGAATTGTTGGGTTCGGGCTTGTCAGAACTGGACTTGTAAGAATATTCATAATATCACCTCTTTTCTCTGCACAGTAATTTTCTACACAGTATTATTCTGTTGTATATAGTGTTGCAGCCTGTTATTGGTACTAACAGCTTACAATATTATTATACGAGAATAGCAGAGAAAAGAGGAACTGATAAATGGTTACAGGGTCTTTTTTGTTGGAACAAAAACCTGACTGCTAAAACCTTTATAATATCTTCGAACATTATTGTAGTCCAATGGGTATAAATCATAAAGAGTACATTATAAAGTATCTTAAAAGCGTTGTATCTTAAAAGTGCTGCCTGTGTATATGGTGGTACGCAGACAGCAACATGAAAAATACTAAAGCTGGTATTAGAAAAAATGCCATAATACAGATTTAACACAGACCATTACTCTTCATTATCAGTAACTTCAGATGAGATATTATCATATGTGGCTGATAAATCAAATCCATTAGATACACTGAAATGAATATGGAACGATTTCAATTTTTTCGATAAAGCAAGTTTGCTTATAGCGTATATGCAGATTAAAACTGCAATAGTTTGAAATAGTTCTAGTAATGAATCCATATTAACTCCTTTCTGAATTTAGAAACTTTTGGGATGTTATATCTAAATCCATTATTATAGCCGATACCATATGATACAGACTGTTCTACAATACCAAGAAATGAGCAGAGTGTATCAAACATATAATCGTGCAAAGGAATTAATATATGGTACTTAATTACTTATATGCTTGTATCCATTGTACTGCAATAATGTGAAAAGTAAAGAAAAATGAGCTGAATTAGGCAAAATTGGACAGATAAGAGATTTTCTATATTACCTTGTTTTAAGGGGTTTTAGAGGTCTTGATTTACACATAAAATGTTAATTTTATGAGGAATAAAATCTCTGATAGACACTCTGATAAGCACTACCTCTGATAATTTGATAATGTGACCGTCTAATATAGACACGCAACAACAGACACGCAACTACAACAGACACGCTACAAAAAGAAAAGGCTACTCCATTGCAGTAGAGTAACCCCTTCAAGAATTAAGCTACATGATGAACATGGTACATTTCCAACTCATTAAGCATAGCTTCAATTGATGGTTTGTTGGCAGCAGTTAAATAGGATAACAACTGCTGATATTCAGTGAAAGTAATGTTTTCATAGACCATTACCTCACCGTTGGAAAATTGAATTTTAAGTAAGGACGAATCCCAAGATAAACTATCAATTTTACCAAAACCAATATTGAAATTAATATCCATAACGAACACCTCCCTTCTGTATAGGGTTATATAGTAAAGCTCTGGCGAGAGAGCTGAACTAACCTAGACAGAACTAACTTAAACAGAACTAACCTAGACAGAATCTTCTGTAAGTAGCTCTTATAGGCAGAGGAAATTGATGGTGGTGCATCAAAAAATCCTCCACTTATTATTATACGAGAAATCGTACAAAAGTAGGAAGTGCTTACCTGATAGGAACTTAACCTAATAGGAACTGCTTACAGGCTGAGAACACCCAAGACTGGACTAGGGGAGGGTGGTGGGAGAGGTAAGCGTTAATCTGAAAGCGAACAGCTTTAAGCGTTAATCGGTAGACAGTCATATTATCAAGTTATCAGAGGAAGAGTATCAGAGGAGTAACTTGTCAGAGATATAACTTATCAAAGATGTAACTTATCAGAGGGATACTGATGTAATTCATCAGAAGTGCAACTTATCAGAGGTAAGAATATAGAGAATTATCTCCAAAATTCAAGAGTCTATTTTATGTTTGGAACAGGAATGGACTAGGGAAATCTCTGAAGGACAAAGAATTTATACACGATAAAAACTTTGCCCTAAAACAGACTGAAAGAGATTGCCCTATGACAATTAAGTTGTCAAGGGGTAAACCCGATTATCCCCTCAAGGGATAAAATCGGTAACCTCTACGCATAAAATTGACCTTGAAAGTCTGAGAAATCAGGCTTTCAGGGTCTTTTTATTTTCAAGCATAGAGAGCCTTAATTTATACGACATTTCCAAAATAATTCTCTCTAAACATAACAAGGCAAAATAAAAAAGAGAGGATTACACAATGAAAGAAAACAAGAAATTAAGATAATATTCAATATCACTTCAAGGATAATCAGGGCAACAACAAGATTGTTATTCCTGATACATCTATAAACTGTCGTACAAAATCAAGACGTGGAAACACCTTTACAGATGCACCTCGTTTTGTTATGGAAGTTTTGTCATCCTCAACAGAAAAATATGATCAAACAGAGAAAATGCAACTATATTGTGAGCAAGCGATTGAAAAATATTGGATTGTTGACTGGCGTAAGAAAATATGGCTCATTCTTCTCAAACGGCAGATTTGTAAAACGTCTTAGATAAATTCATAATTCGTTCGGAGATTAAATATTTTGTGTGACTGTCAAACTCCCGTTCTAGGTTTCAAACTTTTATGTGACAAACGTAGCTGTCTGTGATATTATAAAAAAAAATATAAGTGAAAATGGCTTTTGCAGAAACGAAAGTATCTTTATATTTTTTATGTATATACTTCCTATCATGGAAATGAATACTTGTAAGGTTGATGACTAATATTTTTCTGCTATTACAGGTACAATAAGAACATGTAATAACGGAAATAAGGTATAGTTACTTGCAGATAGAGAAGTATATTGCGGATAAAATAATATCTTTATGTGAAAAGCGTGATATCAGTAAATACAGAGTATTGCAGTTTTTTCAGGAAGGTAATTCAGAGAATCTGACAGAAGAGCAGAAAGAAGTTTTAAGGATATGGAATGATTTGAGTGTAAATGAGCAGGAAACAGTAATGTCAATGTTGCGTGGACTTAGGAAGTAGGAGAACAGTTCGAATGTATATATCGGCTGTTCTTTTTTTAAAAATTTTTAGCGTTCAGGCATCACTGCATACAGGAATGAATGCACATTTGTCAAAGCCAATCGTGATTGATGAAGTTATAAAAACAATTTTGAGATATGTACATAATGATTAGTAGAGGTTCATGAATTAGTGGAATATAATTGGGGCCACAGGGGGATAGGAAATGAAAACAAAAGATATTCAGGAACTGTATCAAATAAAATTGCATAGCATGGATACAATCCTGCATCAGATATCGCTTATGGATCAGGTGGAAAATGAGCAGGAGTTGTCAGAAATCATTCACTCTTTGTTGCAGGCAATTGGAAACTATACAGGGGCAGACCGGGTATATATTTTTGACTGGGAAACCGATCAGAAGGACAGCCTGGGCAATACATTTGAATGGTGTGCCGATGAAGTGACACCAGAGATAGATAACCTTCAGGCAATACCAGTCAGTTTGATGCCAAACTGGGTGAAACGATTTGAAAACAGGGAAGTAATCGTGATCAATGATCTGGAAGCGACAAAATATTCTGAACCGGAAGAATATGAATTGTTAAAAACACAGGAAATTTGTTCACTGATTGCAGTGCCGATTTATGCCAATCATCAGATGAATGGATTCATCGGGGTAGATAATCCTGATTTGAGACAGAATGAGATTTCCATCACACTGCTGTCTGATGTTGGCGGGCATCTTGGATGTGTGAGGGAAAATCTGAAAAGTACGGTACTGTTGAAAAAGGCTCTTGATGAGGCAACAAAGAGGACAGAGATTATTTCCGCAATTGCTACGTTGTATGTAACAATCGTACATGCCAATGTTAAAGAGCGGACATATGAGCTTTTGAAAGGCCATGACCTTGTGCAAAAAATCCTTGGTCAAAAGGGAAAAATTGATGATGTTATGGAAAGGCTTCCAGCAGCATTTGCCGCCCTGGAATGGAGAGAAAAGTACCGGGAGTTTCTTGACTTTGATACATTGGCAGAGAGACTTCGTAATACGAATTCTGTTTCGATTGAATTTATGGGAGTAAACGGAGAATGGCGGCTGTCCAGATTTATTGTAAAGAGCAGAGATGCACAGGGAAACGCTGTGGATGTGCTTTATGTCGCTCGGGATATTACGGAAGAAAAATCACGGGAACTCATGTATCAGAAACAGCTTAAGGCAAGCATGGAAGATGCTCATCGCGCGAATCTTTCAAAAACAGCCTTTCTTCGGCGTATGAGCCACGATATCCGTACACCGCTAAACGGAATCGTGGGGATGATCCATATTGCTGAAAAATATAACAATGATGTGGTCAAGTTACGGGAATGCAGGCAGAAGGTACTTCAGTCCACAGAGTATCTGCAAAATCTGATCAACAATGTCCTGGATATCAGCAAACTGGAATCCGGCTCCCTTGTGTTGGAACATAAGTCTTTTGATCTGGCAGAACTGTTAAGTAATAATCTGACAGTTGTTGCAATGAGTGCTTATGAAAATGGTGTAAGATTTGAAGGCGGCGTGGAAGCCAGCACGATCCGTCACAGATATTTGATTGGAAGTCCGGTACATCTGAGCAGGGTTTTAATGAATCTTTCTTCCAATGCGATTAAATACAATCATTTTCACGGAACCGTGCATGTTCATTGCGAAGAATTATCGGATGATGGGAATATGGCTGTTTTTCAGTTTGTATGCTCAGATACCGGCCTTGGTATGAGTGAAGAATTTCAAAAACATGCGTTTGATGTTTTTATGCAGGAAGGCAAACAGTCAACTACAACCTTCAGTGGCTCCGGTCTGGGACTTTCGATTGTCAAAGAGATTGTTGAACTGATGGGCGGAACGATAGAACTGGAAAGCGAAGAAAATGTAGGAAGTACATTTACGGTTACGCTTCCGTTTGAGATAGATCATTTGGTTGAAAATAATGATTCTCAGAAGGATGGCTGCCAGCAGAGCATGGATCTGTCAGGGAAACGGGTGCTTCTTGTTGAAGACAATGCCATCAATATGGAGATAGCCCATGCAATCCTGGAAGGGGAGCATCTGAATATTACAGAAGCGAAAAACGGAAAAGAGGCACTTGAACTATTTCAGAACTCCAGATTGAATGAGTATGATGTCATCATCATGGATGTGATGATGCCGGTCATGGATGGTCTGGAAGCAACAAAAGCAATTCGTATGCTGGAACGTGAAGATGCCAGAAAGATTCCGATCATTGCCATGACGGCAAACGCTTTTGAGGAAGATCGGAAAGCATGTCTGGATGCCGGGATGGATGAACATATCGGAAAGCCGATTGATATTCCGCTATTAAAAAGAGCAATCACAAAACTGCTGACAAAAAAATAAAGGAAATGAAACATATGGATAAAAGCAGAAAAAAATCAGCTGTACGATTTGCAGGTATATTTGCAGTTTTAGGAATGTGGATGATGTTGTCAGTATATTGCCGGGCTGCGGAAACGAATAATGATGAAAAACAGCTACAGACTATCCGTGTCGGTTCCTTTGAGGATACCTTCAATTATGTCGATAAAAACGGTGTCAGACGAGGATTTGGCTACGAACTCATGCAGGCTCTGGCAGGCTATACCGGATGGAAGTTTGAGTATGTGAAATGTGACTGGTCCAACTGTTTTGATATGCTTGAAAATGGCGAGATCGATGTCATGGGCGATATCTCCTACACCGAAGAACGTGCAGAAAAGATGCTTTTTTCGGATGCACCGATGGGCGAGGAAAAATATATTCTTTATGCTGACTTGTCACGCATGGATATTGTGGCCTCTGATTTCGGGTCTCTGGATGGAAAACGTGTAGGCGTGCTCATGGATACAGAGCCTGAAATCATGCTGACAGAATGGGAAAATAAGAATGGCATACATACAGAGCATGTAACCGTGTACAATAATGATGATTTCG
>NZ_CAKRCF010000037.1 GCF_934307085.1 uncultured Anaerobutyricum sp. | reverse complement strand
CATAACAGGGCACTTGCGTCAAGCTTTTTTTGAAGATTTTTTCATTTTCTCAAAAAGCACTAGATATTGTACTTTTTTTGTATTTTTATCATTTACACTCCATATCCAACTCATTAAATTGTTATTTATTTATCATTTTTCATTCAATCTCATCCAATATTTTCCTAATAACTTCTAGTTTTCCTAGCTAAACAGTTTAACATCCATCGCATACAATTTGGAACTTGCTCCTGATGTGCCCTGTGAATTGCTACACATTCTTTGCAATTTCCACCATGTAGAACTACCGACAAAGCTTTTTAGAAACATCTTTTGCAATATAATATGCTTTAATAATCTGCTTAATCTGATCAAGATTTTCTGCAAAATAAATTCCCTGCTGACGTTCTTTAGAGGATAATCCTTTTTCTATCATATGTACAAGTAATTCTTTCAAACTGTTATAATATCCATCCAGATTATAAAGAATACATGGAGAATCCAATTGATCAAGTGACACTTTCGACATTACCTCTGAAATTTCTTCTAATGTTCCCGTTCCTCCTGGAAAAGCAATAAATACATCTCCTAATTCTATCATTTTTGCTTTTCTTTCCGCCATATCCTTCGTTACAATTAATTGGGTCAAATCATTACATTGAACACCTGCATCTATAAAAAACTGCGGCTCAATACCTATTACTTTTCCATTGTTTTCCAAAACACTTTTGGCGATTTCGCCCATCAAACCTGTTTTAGAACCTCCATAAATCAATGCATTGCCACTTACTCCAATCCACTGTCCCAATTCTTGAACAGCTGTCCCTAACTTCTGGTCATTGCCCTCATTCGCTCCAAGATAAACTGTAATATTCATATTTCTTCCCCTTCTTCGCAAAACCGTTTTTCCTTTTACAAAAAAGGCAGTCAGACTTTTCAGCCTAACTGCCAGTAGGTACTCACCTGAATTTATAATACAATAATAGAAATATTTTATTCAATCAGAAGTTACTGAAATAATGCTGTTGAGTAATATCTATCTCCGTTATCTGGAAGAAGCACCACGATAGTCTTTCCTTCATTCTCCGGGCGTTTTGCAACTTCTACTGCTGCATATAATGCCGCTCCTGAGGAAATACCTGTAATAATTCCTTCTGCTTTTGCAAGTTCTTTTCCGTATTCGAATGCTTTTTCATTCTCTACTGGGAAAACTTCATCATAAATCTTTGTATTTAATACATCTGGAACAAATCCTGCACCGATTCCCTGAATCTTATGTGCTCCGCCATGTCCCTGTGATAATACAGGAGATGTTGCTGGCTCGATTGCAATAACTTTCACATCTGGGTTCTGTTCTTTTAAGTATTCTCCAATACCGGTAACTGTTCCACCTGTACCAACACCTGCTAAGAAAATGTCTACTTTGCCTTCTGTGTCATTCCAGATTTCCGGACCAGTTGTTGCTTTATGTGTTGCAGGGTTTGCTGGGTTTACAAACTGTCCTGGAATAAAGCTTCCTGGGATCTCCTTTGCAAGCTCATCTGCCTTTGCAATGGCTCCAGACATACCTTTTTCACCTGGAGTCAGAACGATTTCTGCACCATAAGCTTTTAAAATATTTCTTCTTTCAACACTCATCGTTTCTGGCATAGTAAAGATAGCTTTGTAACCTTTTGCAGCTGCAATTGCCGCTAAACCGATTCCTGTGTTACCAGAAGTAGGTTCGATAATTGTTGCACCTTCCTTTAAAAGACCTTTCTTTTCTGCATCTTCAATCATTCCTTTTGCGATACGGTCTTTTACACTTCCTGCTGGATTAAAATATTCAAGTTTTAATAATAATGTTGCTTTTAATCCTAACTTTTTCTCTAAATTTACCGCCTCAACTAAAGGTGTGTTTCCAATTAATTCCTGAATTCCTTTATAAACCTTTGCCATGATAAGCGCCCCCTATTATTCTGCTACGGCTTTGAAAGCTTCATCTAAGTCTTCAATAATATCGTCGATATGCTCTGTTCCGATAGATAAACGGATTGTGTTTGGTTTGATTCCCTGATCTGCCTGCTCTTTTTCGTTAAGCTCTGCATGTGTTGTAGATGCTGGATGAATTACAAGAGATTTAACGTCAGCTACATTAGCAAGTAAGGAGAATAATTCCAGATTGTCGATAAACTTTCTTGCTGTCTCAGCATCACCTTTGATTTCAAATGTGAAAATAGAACCTGCACCGTTAGGGAAGTATTTCTTATATAATCTCTGCTGTTCAGGATCTTCAGATACAGAAGGATGATTAATCTTCTCCACCAATGGCTGATTCTTTAAGTACTCTACAACTTTAAGAGCATTCTCCACATGACGTTCTACACGTAAGGAAAGAGTTTCTAATCCCTGTAAGAAAATAAATGCATGAAGCGGAGAAAGTGTTGCTCCAGTATCTCTTAAAAGAATCGCACGAATTCTTGTAACGAATGCTGCTGGACCTGCTGCATCTACGAAGCTGATTCCATGGTAACTTGGGTTTGGTTCTGTAAGCTGTGGGAACTTACCAGATTCTTTCCAGTCAAACTTACCACCGTCTACGATAACACCACCAATACTTGTTCCATGACCACCAATGAACTTCGTTGCAGAATGGATAACGATATCTGCACCATGCTCTAATGGCTTTAACAGATAAGGTGTTCCGAATGTATTATCAATCAACAATGGAATGTTATGTTTATGAGCGATTTCTGCTACTGCTTCGATATCTGTTACTTCAGAGTTTGGATTACCAAGTGCTTCGATATATAAGGCCTTTGTGTTTTCCTTGATTGCTGCTTCAAACTCTTCTGGTTTTAATGGGTCAACGAATGTTGTCTCCACACCGTAATCTACTAACGTATGAGCAAGTAAGTTATATGTTCCACCGTAAATGTTCTTAGCTGCTACGATGTGGTCACCTGCTAAAGCTACGTTCTGGATTGCGTATGTTACTGCCGCTGCTCCGGAAGCTGTTGCTAATGCTGCAACACCACCTTCAAGAGCTGCAACTCTCTGCTCGAAAATATCTACTGTAGGATTTGTCAATCTTCCGTAAATGTTACCTGCATCTTTTAAACCAAAACGGTCTGCCGCATGCTGTGAATTATGGAACACAAAAGAAGAAGTCTGATAAATTGGTACTGCTCTTGCATCTGTTACAGGATCTGCACTTTCCTGTCCAACGTGTAACTGTAATGTTTCAAATTTAAAATCTCTATCCTTATATGTTTTCTTTGCCATTTTTTTATCCTCCATATATTATGTACTCTTTATATTTTAATCTTTAAATTTCTAATTAAATGTTCTCTTTACAACAACAGCAGCACATACACATTCGATCATCCTTATGTATGAATCTTCTCTTTGAAGTTACTAAATCCATGTCTGCACCTCTCTTTGTTTTGTGTTTCTTTGTTTCATGGGCTTATCATACCAGATGTATCCTACTATGTCAATAGGAAATATATGATTTTTTATTTTTTTTATTCCTCTTCCTGATAGTAGAACTTTCCACGAACTCCTTTTGAACCAAAATAATTGATAAATGCATCCGGGTCTTCCTTTTTAATATCCATGATAACTACTCTTGTCGCATCCGAGTTCACCACACTATAAAGCATCGCTTTTTCCTCATTTTTATAACAGCCTACCCCCTTAAATAAAGTGGCATCGTGGTTTGTCTTTTTCAGAATAATATTGTAAACCTCATCTGGTTTCTTCGTGATAATAAATAAGGTATCCTTATCATATCGCTTGTACATCATATTAATCATCTGTGTGGATGCATACTGGAAAATAATAGAATATAATGCCACATTCATACCATAAATACATCCTGCAATCAAAAGAACGGCTACATTTCCCATGAAAATGTAATTCCACACACTGATTCCCTTTTTCTTAGAAATAATCATACTGATAAAATCCGTTCCACCGCTTGTCGCATGGCTATTTAAAATCAGTGCAATCAAAACGCCATTAATAATTCCACCAAAAATCGCAATCAACAGTAAATCATTCGTTATAAAATGAGACGGAATCATATCGACGGCAATACTCATTACAAAAATGCAAAGAACTGAACGAAGCGTATACTTTTTACCGACCACCCGGTAACATATCGTTGCCGGAACTGCATTAAGAAGAATACTGAATAATGAATATGGCACACTGATATGCAAAAATGTCCTGCAAATATGCTGTAACAGCAGAGAAATTCCAGTTGCTCCACCCGGAAGTAGATTTCCCGCATTAACAAAAACATTAACGTTTATCGCATACAAAATCGAGGCAATAATAACCACAATCGAATCCTTCACATCTCTGCGAATTTCTAACTTATGATACATTTCCTCTCCCATCCTCTGTTTATCAAGAATCTCTGAATCCGGAACCAGTTCCTCTTTGAGTTCTTCTTTTAAATCTTCTCTCAATTCTTTTATTGGTACTTTCTTCATATAAAATCCTCCTGTCCATTATATGTACTTTCCAAGAACGTGTTTGAAAATGCCCCGTTTCACCTACAAATTCTCTCGAAGCCATTTTCTTAAAAGTACATTCGTATCTTTTTTATTTCTCTTTATCGAATCCATTATAATATACAATTCTTATTTTTAATACCTATTATATCGCAAATTACAAAATAGATTTTCATACAAATTTATACAACAAATCTTTTTCTGGTAGCTGTTCATTGGCTACTGGATAGAATTCAAAACAGCCAGCCGCTATAGGCGTATATTCTATCGGATTGCTCAAAAAATACGGAAAAGAACCCCTAAAAAATTTATTGAATTTTGTGACTTTGTGCTGCGGAATTTTGACCATAGAAACTTTGCATTCGTTTCTGCGAAGTTTCTGCTTTATTGGGCAAAATGGAGCGTTTAGCACAACGGAACAAAATCAATAAATTTTTTAGGGATTCTTCTTGATAACTTTTCTGGCAATCCAACCATCACTTTTCCACAGCAGCGTCAACTTTGCC
Source organism: uncultured Anaerobutyricum sp. (assembly GCF_934307085.1). Lineage (GTDB taxonomy): Bacteria > Bacillota > Clostridia > Lachnospirales > Lachnospiraceae > Anaerobutyricum. Next base: position 23,654 of record NZ_CAKRCF010000037.1, on the reverse strand, counting down.
TGCGGCAAAATCAAATTTTAAACCTTCACCCTTTCTGCTGTATCTTTCTCTATTGCAATTCTTTTTCCATTGACCGATACGATTACATTTCCAAAATAGGAAGCAATCACACTTACCTTTGCTCCCTGTACTAACCCCAGTTTTTCTAATAATGACATCTTCTCGTCACTGCAGATATTCCACTTGATAGTATACAGTGTGTTTAAAGATGCATCTACTAATGAATACATGAATAATCCCCTCCTCTTTTTATACTATTCTACCACAGAAATATTGCTAATACAATTATAGAAAAATATATTTTTTATCAGAAAATTATTATAAGTTTCGTGTATTGCACATTTATTAGAAACAACTAATTAAGGATTTTGCTCTCATACTTTATATCGCATAAGCAAAGTGTAGTGAGGCACTTCTACTTTCCCTATCTTTATTTTATCAATTACAATCTTATTAAAAATGATAACCTAGATAACTAGACTATTCAGGAATCAAACCTTTTGTCTTAGAGTGTGTTTGAAAAACCATTATTTTAAATCCACCAAATACGCTTCTTTTTCGTTTGTGAAAAGTAATTTCTGTTCCTTTTTCGCAATATACATCTCCAGTGTTCCCCGGATTTCTTCTGGGATATCTAATTCTCTATAGGTTTCATCCTGTAAATTATAAAGATAATATACATCGTCAGAATCTGCTCCTAATAAAACATACTCTCCATTGACTTGCATTATATGAACATCTTCTGCCTGTTTTATAGGAATTACCTGCTTTTGTTTTGTGATAAGATCCATCAGATCAACTCCTTTTCCTGCAAATATTGCTGCAACTTTTCACGAAGTCTGGCAAGTCGCATGGATGCTGTTTTTTCTGTGATTCCATAATCTTTTGCAATTTCTTTTACCGGCTGTAAAAACCAGTAGCGACGTAAAAATAGGATTCTTTTTTTCTCTGGAAGTTCAGAAAGGAACCTATTAATTGCCATTTGTAACTCTTTAAATTCTACAACTTCAGATGCTTCTGTTCCATCACTCACACATTCTTCCAGCTCATCAAGCGAAGCTTCGTACTCACTGTTTCGCTTATTGGCATGATTAAATTCATATTTTTTCAGGGAAAGGTTTTTTATAATCCGGCATATGTATGCTTTAAACGGATTCGGTTCTTTTGGGGGAATCTTATTCCAGAGCGTAAGATATGTATCATTCACACATTCCTCACTGTCCCTTGTATCATTTAAAATATTGATGGAAATCGAATGACACAGTCTTCCATACTTTACATCAGTCTGCTCAATCGCATTTTCAGAACGCTTAAAATATAAAGCAATAATTTCTTTATCTGTCATAATTTTTACTCCCTTATTTCTCAAGATTCACCAAATAGACTTGTTTTTCATTTGTAAATAACAACGCATTTTCTTTTTGTGAAAAATACACTTGTAACGTATACCGTAACTCTTCCGGCGTATTTAATTTCACTGCTGTTTTCTCTTTTATGTTGCAAAGATAAGCAGGCAAATCTTCCTCATTCCATATGAGAAAATAATCTTTATAAATGGATATGAAATAAGATGGATCTGTCTCTATATTTTTTATCAGAAATTCTTCACCTGTAACTATATTCTGAAATAATACTGTTTTCTTTTTTGCACTATAATCGCAATTCCATTCTGAAGTCACATTTCCATATTCGGCATATTCTTTCGTTTTTCCTGTAGAAATATCTATGTAATATAAAGCTTCATAATCTTCTTCATTATTTACCTTGCCACCTACTGCAATGTGCGTAGTATCTATAAAGTTCGATGTATCAATTTCCAAATTTTTATTCTCTAGCTTTTCCAGGTTCTTTTCTTCCTTCGTCTGTAAATCAAAAGAAGTCCACTTTCTCTTTACACTTCCATCCGACTGGATGAGATTATATTGTACCAACACATATCTGCCATTCGGTGCCATCACAAAGTCAATCACTGTCTTTGAAGCCAGCTCACTTTGTATTTCACCGGTCTTTAAATTAATTGCAACAAGACGTTTTCCATTTTGACTAGAATTTTGTGTATATTCTTTTGCAGAAGTTTCGAGAACTACATAAACTGTATTTTGTTGTATCACTGGGAAAACTTTTTCTACCGCTCCATGTATGTTGTAGGCAAAAATCTCGTTATCAATCATTGAATATTCAAAAGAGATTTCTAAATGCTTATAATGTCCCTCAAATTTCTTCTTTGAAAGCTCCTTTTGTTTTTTCTCCTCAATCGAAAATACTTCCTCTACTTTTTCTTCTGTTCCATCATAACTCGTCTCATAAAGAAATATTTCATTCTGCCCTGTCATCTGCACATCATTTTTTAAGGAAATCTTAGAGTCACCCATATCTACTGTTTTACTATCTGGAACAATCTCCGTAACATCACTTTTCTGAAAAACATTTTCCATCCAATCACGAAAAAGCGTAGAAATATGCGCTGTTGTCTTTACTCCAACTCCCAGAATTACAATAAAAAGAACAATTGCCGCTGCAATACGAATTCCTGACAAATGCTGATTCTTATCAAAGAACAATCGTCGCAACCTCTCCTGCTTTTTTCGTCTGTTCTCCATATCTAAAACAACTTTCTCAATAAATACATCATCACAGGTATTAATGGCGTCAAATATTTTTCTTCTGTCCATAAAAACCTCCTTCCTCAAAGGTAATTTTTCAAACTTCATATCAACTTGGTACTTTCTATACTAACAAATACGATATAAAAACAAAATACCACAAAAAAATTTTGATTTGTGAGGCTGTGGAACAGACGAACTGTCTTCTCCCTCAAATTTTTTAACTGATTTGTAGAATTCAAGATAGACAGCCTCTATAGATATTACTCTATCGGATTGCTCAAAAAATATGAAAAAGAACCCCTAAAAAATTTATTGAATTTTGTGACTTTGTGCTGCGGAATTTTGACCATAGAAACTTCGCATTCGTTTCTGCTGCCTTAGCAGGTCGAAAAAAGCTCCAGTGGAGGTTTTGAGAGCAAGTTTCTGCTTTATTGGGCAAAATGGAGCGTTTAGCACAACGGAATAAAATCAATAAATCTTTTAGGGGTTCTTCATAATTCTTCTAGCAATCCGACCATCACTTTTCTGTAGCGGCGTCTGCTTTGCCAGCTCTACAAATCAAAAGTTTTTATTCTACATTTTTCAATGCCTCATCCATCGGTACTTTCTGTATCTTACGGTATTCAAGCAATGCCACCACTGCATAGCTTAAAAGTCCAATCACAAACATTTCCACATAAACTTTAGGATTAATATAAAGAGCAATCCATCCGGATAAGCTCTGAAGCATCATTTCGCGGAAAATTGTTTTCATCAGGATAGTTTCTAACGGAAAACTCAAGAGTAGACACAGCACAACGACAATGGAAGTCGATAAAATATAAAGTCTGCTGATTTCCCCATTGCTATAACCAAGTATTTTTACCATAGAGATAGACTGGGCATTTTTCTCAATAATGATTTTGGAGAGCAGGTAAATAAGTACTAAAAAGATAGCGATGGCAAATCCATTAATCAGTCCCATCATATTTCCCATGGATACATCTAATTGGCGGGAAATTTTTGTTAAGGCATCTAAGTCGATGATGGATCCGATGTATTTACTACTGATGTCGGTTATTTTGGAGTCGGAGAAGTAGCCGCTGTAATAATCCGAACCGAGGTCAAAGATACGATTTAGCTGATTCTGGTTCATAAAAATACAAAGGCCTCCATTATACTCATAAATACCTTTTACCCGGAAGGTATACTTATCTTTTTCGTATTTTTCTTTTAAAGTGATGGTATCTCCCGGCTTCAATGAAAATTTATCGGCATAGGCAGAAGAAATATACACATCGGCTGCAATCTTACTATCTGCCTGTAAATCTGCTTTTTCGTCTTTTAAATTAATTTTAACGTATTTACTATTGGTCTTCACACCATATAAAGTGACTTCTTCACTTTTAAAGGTTTTTGGTGTTGTGTTTAAGGAGTACGCAGAAAATTCTTCCGCATCTTCATTTTCTGTTTTTGCTCCAAGCGAATACTCCAGCAAAGAAAATAAACTGGATATTTTGTTGCCGCTCATTGCACTGGTCGGAACAGAAAGCATGTATTGGTATTTGGCCAACATATTGTTCTGAATGTCTGTCTGATAGTGGTCAAGTACAGAGGGCAAAAGTAATCCAAAAAATAATAATAAATTTGCAAAAATAATTCCGACAAACAGTACAATATAATTGCTGAAGTTCTGGAAAATAACACGTAGCCGGAATCTTGAAAAGATATTAATTCTCGGGCTAAGTCGCAATGCTCTTTTTTGTTTTTTCCTGCTTAAGTCTCTTCGTAAAAATTTGAGCGGCGGCAACTTTAACTTGCTACGCAGTATGCTATAATTGACAACAAGCATAATTAGTACTGGTACAACTGTTGTCAGTAAAAAGGCTTTCGCATTCCAGATTGTGACATAGGTTGGAAGGCTGTAACTTCCATAGTACATTCCTGCACAGACATTTTTAAAAATGGTATAGCCTAAAATATTTCCGACAACCGCTCCGATAAGGGTTACGATAACTGGCATGGACATATAGTGCCGTATCAGTTCATTTTTCGTATAACCAGATGCACGAAGTGTTCCGATAACTCCGGCTTCCTTTCGGATTGTATTACTTGTTGTAATTCCAAATACAAATGCCATAATTACCATGACAATATAGAGAAGTACAATGACCATTGCTTCATCACTTCCCATATCATCTCCTGTAAAATGAATTGCCTGATTAACATACTGTGGAATAAAACTCTCTAACGTGATATCTTTTCCGATATCTTCCATGAAATCTTCTGACCTTTTCTTTTCCTCTTTTTCGTTCTTTGGCTTTTTATTATATTTCCACGAATAATCATAGGTAAGCTGGCTTTCATTAAAAGAAGAAAATTCTTCCTTTGTGACAATGCCCACACCGAACTTTATCGCATCAAACATCGTATCATTATTATTCTGGAACAAGGCACTGTAATCAGACAAGGCAACAAGACCAGTAATCTTCCAAGTCTTCTTTCCACTTTTTAAAGTATCTCCAACAGATAGTTTATTATTATCTGCATACATTCTGTCAACGGCAATCTCTCTGGTTCTTTTCGGCATTTTTCCTTTCATGAGACAGACTTTATTTACCTCTTCCCTCTTTTTAAAAATACGAAGAGTACTTCCATTAGAAAGAGCTTTCTCTACATAAAAATTCTCATAAAGTTTTACGCCATAGCCTTCAATTGTTTCCTGCTGATTTTTATAAACTTTTTCTTCTGTAGCAAAGTTTCCATCCTCTATGTTATATTTTTCAAAACTGTTATTATAGGCAGTCAGCATACTTCCATCTGCTACTAAAAATCCGGAAACAAACCCAATCGTTGCTACCATAAGAATAAATACAACAAGATACTTTCCCATTTCCTGTCGAAGTTCCCGAAGAAGCCTTTTTCTTAAAGGATTTTTCATATCTCACTCCTCCTACCACTCCAGTTCCATCGCCGGAACTTTCTGTTCATTTGTATAATTTTTACGAATCATGCCGTCTCTTAACTTGACAACTCTGTCTGCCATATCTTTTATCGCATCATTATGCGTAACCATGACAATCGTATTACCATACTTTTGATTGACCGTCTCAATAAGGCGTAAAATATCTTTTGATGTATTATAATCTAACGCTCCTGTTGGCTCATCACAGAGCAAAATATCAGGATTTTTCACAATTGCTCTTCCAATCGCCGTTCTCTGCTGCTGTCCACCAGAAAGCTGATTTGGCAATTTACACTGATGCTCATAAAGACCAAGGGTATATAAAAGCTCATCTATCACAAGTGGCTTATCACTCAAATACGCACCAACTTCAATATTTTCCCGTACGGTAAGATTCGGAATCAGATTATACATCTGAAAGATATAACCAAGATGTTTTCTTCGATATAAAGACAACTTCTTCTCCGTCATATCTTCAATTCGCTCTCCCTCAATCGTAATACTGCCGGAATCTGCTCCGTCAATCCCTCCAATAATATTTAATAACGTAGACTTTCCCGAACCGGAAGGCCCAAGAAGAACACAGAATTCCCCTTTCTCAATCTCCAAATCAATTCCTTTCAGCACTTCAACCCTGCTGTCACCCGTACCAAAAGACTTTTTAATCTGTTTTATTTCCAAAAACATACTTTTAAACTCTCCTCTTAATTTTCTTTTCTCTATTTCAAATAAATTTATGTTAGTCTCAAACGCCCTCAAGTTAGACACTTTCATTTATCATACGTTTACACTAACACAATTATTTCCCTTCTATTTTATGTTAGTTTTAACTTACCAAAATGTCAATAGTTTTTTTCGTTTATTAAGAGGGAGGGGAGACGCTCTCGGCGGGGGCTGTTTCTTGATAAATCGATGTTGGGTGTGGATTCGAATTGTAGACTTCTATTTATTCGAAGGGACAAATTCTTCAGACTTCTTTAATATTTAATCTATAAATGAGCAAATTAAATAATATTTTTCTTGTGAAACACTTTGTTCTTCATTTCAAATTTCCCCTGAAAACCTTTAATTTTCTTGAAAAGCCAAGAAACAGAAACCGAAGAAGACCATAGCATCCTATCTGTGGCCTCGGAGCAAGGTTTGGATACGAGCGCATAAGCGAGCATTCAAACCGCCGCGACTAAAGTCACAGATAGGATGCTATGGTCTTCTTCGGTTTCGTCTGTTTATTAAGCAAAATTAAAGTGTTTTCAACACTTCCATTACACCATTTTCATCGTTGGTCTTCTCCGTTACATATTTTGCTAATGCTTTTAAGGTAGGATGTCCGTTTTTCATACAGTAGCTTTCGCCGCAGCTTTCTAACAGGGACATATCATTTAAATAGTCACCAAATCCCATAGCTTCTTCATGTGCAATGCCGTACTTTTCACATATAGCTTTGATTGCATTCCCTTTGCTTTCTGTTTTGTTGGCAATGTCAATCCAGCTTGCTCCGGATAATACGGCTGTAAGTTTCTCACCGATATTTTCAAAATATTTCATGGATTCTTCAGCTTTTTCTTTCTTAAAATAGATAGCAACCTTTACGATCGTATCATTGTCTGCCACTTTTCTTAAATCTTCTACAATCTGTCTTCTCTCGTAGTACATTTCTACATTATAGTAGATTTCCTCATCCACATCTTTTTTTGTTATGTAAGCAGACTTCGCACCGCAGATAACAGGTGTTGCATAAGGTACTTTATCTATGATATCAAGACATTTTAACACGTCCTGCTTGTCTATCTCATCTTTAAAAATAATCTCGCCTTTTTCAAAAACAAGTCCGCCATTTTCTGCGATAAATGCAAGGTTATCTCTGATTGGAAGAAAGTCTCTTTCTAATGTATAGTACTGTCTTCCGCTGGCAATGACTGTCTTTATCTCTGGATGGCTTTTTACCCACGGAATAAATTCTTCCGGCATTTCTTTTTTACTGTTAAGCAAAGTTCCATCCATATCTACGGCTACTAATTTTATATTCATCTGTTCTCCTTATCGTAATCTTTAACGTAATCCCTAATTAAATTTATTTAATTCCTAAATCAATCCCTGTTCTTTGCAATAATGATAAATGCCATCTTCTGCAACATGTCCGCAGATCGCACCGGCAACTGCTTTTACATCATCGGTTGCATTGCCCATTGCAACACCAGTGCCTACAGCTTCTAACATTTCAATATCGTTTGTTCCATCACCAAAGGCGATCGCATTCTCTTTATCTAAATGATAATAGTCAAGAATTTTTCTTACACCAACGCCTTTATTTCCATTTGCCGGTGTAATATCTGCCGCTCTTGTCCACCATGCGGTAATTCTCGCACCATCGACATCTCTTAAAATGTCTGCATATTCTTCTTTATAACAGCCGACCATCATCTGGTAAACTTTTTTATCCATGAGTTTTTCAAAATCAAAGTTATCAAGGACATTTACTTTACTCTTTGCAATTGCAAAATAATCTGCCAAATCTTTATCACAACCGTTTGCACCGCCGCCTTCTACTCCGGCAAGGAACACCGGTCGATGGATTTCCGATGCATTCTCAACAATTGCCTTTACATCTTCTTTTGGGATAGGATTTGAAAAAATAACCTCATCCTTTGTATAACAATAAGACGCATTATAAGATAAAAAGACATCAAAATCAATTCCTGGAAAAGACGGAACAAGATATGGGCCGCGTCCTGTTGCCATACATAAAATAATTCCATTCTCTTTCAGGTGTTTTAATGTCTCGATCATCGCAGGGGTGATTACCTTTTTTTCCATATCAACTAACGTTCCGTCTACGTCAAAAAAAGCAATCTTTATATCTTTTGCAGAATCTTTTTTCATATATTCCTCCACTATATTCTGTAATTTTCCTTTTTATAACACACCCCTACTATTCTACAGCTTTATGTTTTTCTGTCAAGGTCAAATTATCCGATGAGCAGCTTTCGAAGCTCTCTGCGCCGTTCAATTTCTAACTTGGAAAAGATACGGGCAATCACATTTTTCACATATCCATAGGAATAATTCATCTGTTCCGCAATCTCACGGTTTTCCATTCCCTGTGCAACTGCCAGCGCAATCTTCCATTCAATTGGTGTCAGCTTCTTTTGTATTTCTCCACGATTTTTTTCAATTGCTGCATCTGCAAAAGACTTTCCTGTTTCTTTTGCGCTTCTTTCAAGATGCATTTCAACTCTGGCAAGCAGGACCTCCTTTACAAAAGGTTTTACAATATAGTCTACTGCTCCTGCCTTTAACCCTTTTACTTCATAATCTGACTCCGCAAATCCAGTGAGAAATATTACAGGAATATCCTGACAATTCGGAATAGATTTCATTTTTTCCAGAGTCGTATACCCATCCATTTCCGGCATAGCAATATCTAACAATATCAAATCCGGCACAACACCCTTTTTTAGTAATGTAATTGCCTGTTTTCCGCTTTTCGCTACGCTGACCGTATAAATACTCGACAATATTTCTTCTGCTGTTTTTAATAAGATTAAATCATCGTCTACAATTAATATGCTATTTTTGCCCATTTCTGTCCTCCCATTCTGTCGTAACTTTATTCGTCCAGTAAGTACCTTTCATAAGTGATTCTGCCTGTTCGAACTCCAAATTCCGCACCGATTTTTGTACCTGTCCCAAAATCTTCTTTTTCTTTGGATTCTTTTCTAAAGACAACAATTTCTCCAGCTGTTCTTCTGCATATTTCCCTTGATATTTTCCTATTGCCTCCAAAATGCTGTCATATGTTTCCTCATATAACTTCTCCTGATTTACTTCTTCTGTCAGCTCACCGTATACCTTCTGTTTCCCATTCTCTTTTTCTTTCTTTTCTGATTCCAGAACAAATTTTTTTGTATTTTCTAAGAAAAAAAACATCCCATCTAACGCTCTTTCCCACTCAAAAAACAAAAGAGGAATCGCCTTTTCTATATAGCTTTCATCCTGCATTTTCCCTCTTATTTCAAGTGAAGCGGCCAATTCATAAAGTGACATTGCTCCAATCGCGCGGGCATTACTTTTTAATGTATGAATCTGTCCTGTCAATATTTTTATTTCCTGCTGTGTCTTTCTCGTTGTCTCAAAACTTTCCTCTAATTGTTTTCTATTTGGCTCATAATATTCTACAAAGAGCTCAGAAAGTTTTCTGTACTGCACAATACTTCCACCTAATAAATGAAGCCCTTCGGAAAGTTCAATATCCCATTTTTTTAAGTTTTGCTTCAAATCTAAAAGTTGTTTTTCTGTTATGTTCCAGTCTTCTCCCGCACCGTTCTTCATTGAGATCAGATCAGCTGGAAGCCATTGTAACAGCAATTCTTCTAACTTCTCCCACATCACCGGTTTTGACAAATAATCAGAAAATCCTTCTGAAAGAAAATGCTGGTGAATTCCCGTGGACACATCCGCTGTAAGTGCAATTACCGGAACACTCTGCCCATTTACCTCTTTTTTCAATCTGTGAAATGTCTCAATTCCATCCATTTCCGGCATCATATAGTCAAGAAAAATCAAATGGTATTTTTTATTTCTAACTTTTTCGATACATTCAAAACCACTGGCTGCCGTATCTAACTGTACCCCTGTTCTTCGCAAAAGTGATGTAATCACCTGAATATTTTGTTCACTGTCATCTACCAGTAAAATCTGTGCTTCTGATGCAAAAAACTTCTTCCTTTTTTCTTGCACAGGTTCCCCTTCCATAACTTTCCACTGTCCAATTTTCTCTGTTCCTGCATCTTTTAATGGAAAATATACTGTAAAGTTACTTCCTTTTCCATAGATACTTTCTGCCTGAATATGCCCTCCCATCTGTTCACAAAGTTCTTTTGCTATTGTAAGACCCAGTCCACTTCCCTCAATATTTCTATGGCGTTTGATATCTGCCCGCATAAACATATCAAAAAGCGCTTCCATATCTTCTTTTTTAATCCCGATTCCTGTATCCTTCACAGAAAAAGAAATCTGCTTTTCCTCCTGACAAACTTCAAGAAAAACCTTCCCTTTTTTTGTATATTTTACCGCATTATTAATTAAATTGAGGATAACTTGTTTGATATGCAATACATCACCTTCCAGATATTCCGGAAGAGTTTCCTCTACATCTACTACAAACTCCAGATTTTTTGCTTCTGCCTGCTTTGCTCCAATCAGGCAGACTTCCTGTACAAGTTGTCTTAATGAAAACTTTTCCTCAATTATATCTAACTTTTTCGATTCAATTCGAGTAATGTCCAATATATTATTAATAAGAGATAACAGATAATTTCCCGCCTTTTCCACACTCTTTGCGTATTGAACGACTTCCCTTGACTCAGACTCCCGTAAAATCATCTCATTCATTCCAAGCATCACATTAATCGGCGTTCGAATCTCATGACTCATATTTGCAAGAAATGTACTCTTGGCGCGATTTGCTTCCATAGCTTCTTCCCTTGCCTGTGTAAGAAAAACCTGCTGCTTTTTATATATTCGAAAATGTAGATACATCGCAACACCAAGAGAAGCACTCGATACAACAACTCCCGTCAGCACATCCACAACAATCTCTTTTTCCGACTGAAACCAGATTACCGTATCTGGATAATAATAGGCAATCCCAATCGTGAATATATAGATTATCAGTTCCAGCCATACACAAAAAAACATTAACCAGCCTTCCAGCATAAAAATAGTAAATAAAATTCCAAAAATATAAAAAGACGGCATTCCACCTTTATACCCGCCACTCTTAAAAAACATAATTGGAAATAAAAACATAAAAATCACAACGATTGTTATAAAGTAGCATCTTTGATATTTTTTACTGTGGTATGCGTAAAAAAGGAGCGACAAAGATAGCAAGGAAATCCCTGTATTTATTAACAGTAGTTTCCTATCTCCATTATTCCAATAAGAAAGAACTCCATTACACAGACTGATGATAAATCCCAGTGAAGCCAGTATATTAAATAATCTCACTCGAAAGGGAATACCCGAGTGATACAGCACTTTTCCTACTTCCAATACGCTTTTCCTATCCATGACCTATTCCTTTTCTATATCTATTTTCAATTTATTTTCATTATTTTTCTGTATCTATTCTTTTCTATTTCTCTTATTATATCCAAACACAAGCTCATGAGATGAATAAAAATTGTACAGTCTTGAATAAATATAGTTTATCACAAAAGCACTTATCTCTTCCAGTATCCGACAGTCACTATTTTCTTCATTTATGGTACAAATCATAAATTTAATTTATAAGTTAACTTATAGATTTATCACAAATTGGGGCGTGCAGCTTACAGGAATGATTTTTCAAACACGCTCTAAATCAAAATGGTGACTGTAAGGCACTATCTTTCTATGTGAATTTTTATATAATAAAAGTGTAAGAACTATTTTATCAAATTACTATGAAATGATTTATAACTATACATCTTCTTACAATCTGCATTACCTGAATGAGAGTGTATTTTAAAAGTGCTCTAATTACATACGGCAACTATTTTTACTGATTTCCAGAGTACATGATGCAAAAACGGAGGAAAATTATGGAACAATGCAACGAAAAAAAATGAGGAATATCAGCAACGTTACACCGGACGTACTACTTTGCGTGTAATCAAAGTCGAAAAAAATGAATGGGAAGAAACCAATTCCAACGAACAAGGCCCAGAAAGCAGGATTTCTGTTACCTCTTATACTCCAGTCTACGAATATACGGTAAATGGGCAGCGATATGAATATCATACCCGCCTGGGAAGTTCTACAGATCAATATCCTATTGGAAAAGAATGTCCTGGATATTATAATCCAAAAAATCCAGCAGATGTGACAGAAACCTTGAAAGAGATAACCGGTGGAGGAAGCCATTTTCTTAGTTTGTTGTTTTTTGGAATTGGCGTACTGGCTATCCTGTTTGCCCTGATAAGAGTATGGGCAATTATAACACTTATATAATCTATCTTTCTTTACTTTTAATTTTTAAATGCTATAAAACCACAACAATGAAGTTTTTACTCTCATCTAAATATTTCATAAAAGGAGGAAATGAAAATGTTAAACAAAAAAAGAGAACAGAACTTAAAGAAGCAATTACACTTTGCCTTTCGGATCCGGCGAATCTTTCTACTTATCCCACTTTTACTTCTGTGCCTGAGTTTCGTTATTCCAACACAGGTTCATGCCCAGACAGATGATTCTTACTTTTTAAATATGTGGTTAAATACGAAAAGCCTTGCTGATTTAAAAAATGTTTATCCAGGACACACAAACATTATTGTCGCTACAATTAGCGATCCTGACCTTTCAAAAATCCCTGCATCAAAAGTATCTGCCACTTCTTCTAATCCTTCCGTACTAAAAGTTATTGACAAATATAATATTGATTTTGCCAACTATCATCCAAATATGGATATCGGTATTGAAATAGAGGCAATGAAAGCAGGAAAGGCAACACTAACCATCCAGTATAAAACTATTGTCAAAAAACTTGATATTACTGTAAAAAAATCAACTGCTTTTATAAAGAAAAAGAAAGGAACAATGCTCATGGGTTATCACTACTTCATGAGAGATTTTGTAACCGTTCACGGGAAAGAACCAAGTATTAAAAAAATTAAGTCCAGCAATAAAAAAATCATAAAAGTATCCGGTCAGAAATTAATTCCAAAAAAGCCAGGAAAAGCAACTATAAGTGCTGTTATCAACGGCAAAAAACAAAGCATCCGAATAACCGTAAAAAGCCCAGCCCCTACCTATGACCAGCTAAAATCTAAAAAAGCCGGGTTAATTTATGACCGCTACAGCGGTAAATGCTATGTAAAAATAAAATTTACAAACAAAAGCCAACGCACTATTACAAAAGTACAGCTTAAAACAACGCTGTTTTTTGATGATGCGTGGGACGATATGAAACCAGTAAAGAAGAAAAATGTCAAAGTAAATATCAAACCAGGTAAATCTCAGACTGTTAAAATTTATTTTGGAAAATATCCTGTGTTAGCACCAAATCGATGGAAATATGAGATACTTCAATTTTGGTATAGATAAGAATACAACATGCTCTCTGGGAATAAAATTAAGATAAAAAATCCTGATAGCCTGTATCCAGACTATCAGGATTTTTTCGGTATGGCTTATGCCTTCTACGCTCTTATGATATTGTACTTTATATCATTCTCCCGGATTACATGAAATTACCTTACCGGCATTCCATAAATCTACGGTCTTTTTCGCTGCTTCGAAACGCTCTTCTTCAGAATGGAAGTCAATCGTTACGGACTGGCATCCGCATTCTAAACACATTACATAATAACCACAGCCACCTTCTTCTTCTAATAACGCACCACCGTCACATAATGGACAGTCATGAATCTCTAACTTTTCTTCAATGTTCATAATTTGCCTCTTTCTGTCTTATTTTTTATTTTCTCAGCACATTATAACATTGTTTCTTACAGTTGTCATGCAATTATCAAATAAACTTTGTATTTTCTCAGCTACAAAAACCAGATAAAATCAATGTCTTCGTCATTGCCATATAACAAAAAAGACCTTGAAAGCCTGATTTTTCAAACCTTCAAGGTCAATTCTCACGTTGGAACACGGGAGTTTGACATATAAATCATTCATTATTTCAACCCACTATTACCATTAAATTGCTTTCCTTAATTTATCAAAACAACAATTGAAGTCCCATTGCAATAATCCACATATACGCACATGTCTTTGGAATCATCAGCAAGCCAACTTTTGGTTTTGTTTTGCTAAATAATGTTACAGGAAGGTAACAGCCAAAGGAAATAATAATTGCTGCGACCATTCTTGTCATATGGTATCCATTTGCATTTCCGGATATCGCATACAGAATAATGACTCCTATACCAGTAACAGCAAAAACTGCATTCCTGATAATCGATAACTTGAGATTTCCATCCTCTGTACACCAGTTATTCTGTGGAAGAATACAGACAGCAATTCTAATAATCGCAGAAATCCATACCATTGCTTTTACTGCAGCAGGTATATTAAAATCTGGGAAAGTATACTTCCAAACATACATTAAAATAATATAAAATACAGTCATTGTGATTGAGGATATCTGTAATCCAATCCCAAGCTGTTTCTTTATTCTGTCATTCGTTCCACATGCAGCTCTTATGATTCTAGGTACTAAATGAAATGCATCTCCACCGCAAAGAGTCAATGTTAACATTCCATAAAGAATAAATAATGTATTTCCTTTTGCATAGGTGAAAAATAAAATTGCTGCTACTAAATCAAATATCAAATATCCGGCATCAAATATCGCTTCCATAATATCCGGCATCTTTGGCTGGTATTTTTCTTCTCTCATTCTTACTTCTCCTTTTTCATTAATTGGTTATAACAAAAATAATTTTTCATTCTCTCCCTCCGCATATTTTTTTAAGTACGCATCTGCATTAGCACAAATCTTATTAAATACCGCCATGCACATATCCCTTTCTTCTTCGGTTAATCCATCTAAAGCATTTTTAGCGAATTCTTTCTGTGCTTTCATTCCATCTTCGATAATGGAGTCTGCCTTATTTAATATAACAATCTCAATATGCTTTTTATTCCGGGCACTCTGAATTCTTTCAATCAAACCTTTATTCTCTAATGCTTTCAGAGAAGTAGATACGTGAGATTTCGTTGATTTACGAATCTTTACGATATCTGCTGCCGTATTATGCTTCGGATTATTATGCAAAAACATAAGTATATCATATTCCATTTGCGTTAGCTGATACCTGTCACATACTTTTCTCGTAAATAGTTCATAACAGCTGGTGATTGTTTTATGCTGATCCCAAAAAAACATATTTTTCCTCCTTGTTATATCGCCTTGTTAATGTTCTATTTAGAACGATTATGATTATATAGTTCTGCTTCCTTTTTGTCAAGCCTTGATTTTTTATTTTTATTTCTTAAATCTGTGTATAAAAAAAGATAAGCATTATTCTGCTTACCTTTTTTCGCAATTTATTCTATATTAACAATTAATGGCAGCTGTGGTTTCCACATCCATGCTCTACACAGGTATGTCCTTCTCCATGATCGTGATCATGATGATTGCACTTTACATCTGGATTATAATCTAACGTTCCGTTCACAAAAGCTTCCACAGCCGCATCTGCATCACCGGAAACGCCTCCATAAAGCTTAATCCCTGCCGCTGATAAAGCCATCTGTGCTCCTCCTCCAATTCCGCCACAAATCAAAACATCCGCCTTCAATGCATTCAGAACACCGGCTAATGCGCCATGTCCGCTTCCATTCGTATCTACAACTTCAGAATGGATTACTTTCCCATCCTGCACATCATAAACTTTAAATTCCGCTGTATGTCCAAAATGCTGAAAAATCTGTCCGTTCCCATATGTTACTGCTACTCTCATTATACCTTCTCCTTTTTCTGTTGCATATTTTTGATAAAACTCTTGTTTGTAGCATCCACCCAGACCACATTTACTACTTTTACCATCGCAGATCCGGAAATCTCCCCCTTCAATTCGAAGAGGATGTCCATCTATGATTGCATCTGCCACTTTCTTTCTGGCGATCTCATAAATTCTCTGAACAGTCGTTCTTGCAATCTGCATAAAGCCTGCACATTGTTCCTGACTGTATCCTTCTTTATCTATAAGACGAATCGTTTCATATTCATCTACCGTCAGAAGAATCACCTCTTTTTCACCTTCCTCCCCTCTTTCTCCCTTTTCATTGGATGGTCGAAATTCCAATATATCTGGAAAATGGCAGACTTTTCTGCACTTTATCGGTCTTGGCATAGGATACTCCTTTCACAATCTTTTCTCTATACTACAACTATTATGAACATATGTCAATAACATAATTGACATATGCTCATTTCACTTATCTTATAGAATCGGAAGCATTGTCCTGTAAATTGTTTTTAAAACAATCATTTAAATAAATGATATGCGATACCGCTATAATCACGCTACGAAGCATCTTTTTTTCAAATGAACTATCTCCTGTTTCCTTTTTTGGTTCTTCTTTATCTTCAAATATAGCTACCAGCGTCTTTTCTAATTCTGAACAAAAATAATCATAAGCAACTGGTAACGTATAGGTTGCTTTTTGTAAAACAAAAAGGGATGCTATATTATCCATGGAAAGAACCTGCTTTATAATCACAATATAAATCGCATATGCTATTTGATCTGCATAGTACTGTTTTTTTACCGGTCGGTCAATATATCCCTTCTTTACATAATTACTTAACATAGATGGTGTAATAGAAATTTCTATTGGTGCTAAACATTCATTAATGTACTTTACTGTCTGTTCAAGATAAAGCCCTACATTGGGAATTTCTTTATATCTTGGCATTCTATAGTCTCTGGCTGAAAATTTCATAATACATTCCTTCTTTCTGACTGAGGTACTGTCTCATTGGCATAGTGCCAAATAACTCACCTCTTTTTCCTAGCAGTATACCACTTATTATATAATGTCACGAATTACTTCGCAGCTAACGCTGCTCCCGTAATTCTGAAACATTATTATATATCAGATATAAAAAAACCGCAATAAAGTTATTTAATACCTTGACAAACACATATGTATGGTTTACTATACTTTTTGATAGGTTTTTTAAAAACTGATATAAAAGTATTTAAAACTATTAACGGAGGTTACATATGAAAATGAAAATCGTTGCAGATTCATCTGCAAATCTTTTAACTTTACCTGATATAGATTTTGGAATTGTTCCACTTCATATAATCGTAGGGGAGAACGATTATATAGATGATGATAAGATTGATCTCACAGTTATGCAGGAGAATCTTTCTTCTTATAAAGGCAAGACATCGACATCAAGCCCAAGTCCTCACGAATGGGAGAATGCGTTTGGCGATGCCGATGTTGTCTTTTGTATCACCATTACAAGTTCCCTGTCCGGTACATATAACAGTGCTGCTATCGCTAAGGACATCTATGAACAGAATCATACCGGTAGAAAGGTATATGTTTTAGATTCTTTATCTACAGGACCGGAAATTGCACTTTTTATTGAAAAAATAGCAGAACTCATAAAAGCTGGTTTCGCTCCGGATGATATTTATAAAACTCTTCTCGAATATAAAGATAAAACACACCTGTATTTTTCTCTGGCATCTTTAAATAATTTTGCAAAGAACGGACGAATAAGTCCGGTAATTGCAGCCGGAATCGGTTTATTAGGAGTCAGAGTCGTTGGGAAGGCAAGTGATGAAGGAACTTTATTGCCGCTTGATAAATGCAGGGGAGAAAAAAGAGCATTAAAAAAACTGATTAATCATCTTAAAGAGTGTGGTTATACAGATGGAAAAATCATCATTGCTCACAACAATAACGAAGCTGGTTCTTTAGAATTAAAAAAATTGATTGAAAATACATTTGGAATTTTCAACGGAAAGATTCAAAAAACAAGAGCCCTTTGCAGTTATTACGCAGAGCCAGGCTCCCTTCTCATCGGTTTTGAAGCCTAGAAAACCAGGTCTGTATGAATATATAGAAGGGGCTATTGGGAAATAGATAGTTCCAAACAGGGGAAGATTTGATTCATGTGAGTCAAATCTTCCCCTAAAATTTTTCCTAATGCAGTGCTTTGGTTGGACAGACTTTCGTGCATTCGTAACATAAAATGCACTCTGTCCCATTTTTTCGCTTACGGGATTCTTTGTTAACTTCAACATCCATTGGACAAACTTTCAGGCATTTGCCGCAATGAATACATTTATTTTCATCGCAATGGACACGCAAAAATGAAAAATAGCTCATTGGCTTGAGAAACACAGTAACCGGGCACAGATATTTGCAGAATGCGCGGTTATCTTTAAATACAAAAGCCAACACAATGCCCACAATATAGTAAAATATATTTCCTATAAGGAACATCCAGAACATGATTTTCTCCAGATTTTTGATTTTCATCAAAAGCAGGCTGAGAACCACTGCCAGGGATAATACAAACATCACATACCGCAGAACACCTAACTTTTCCCTTCGCGGCTTTTTCGTCTGCTTATAAGGCAGAAACTCCAGTACCATAGCCGTCCAACAGGCATAGCCACACCATCCCCGACCAAAAAGCAAAGGACCACAAATCTTTGCTACTGCATAATGGATTGTTGCTGCCTCAAAAACGCCCAGAAACAAATAATACCAAAAACCTTCAATCTGCATATTTTCACAGGAGATTATACCAAGATACAATAACATATAACTTCCCACCGCCAATTGCACGAAATGTCTGGCATAGCATTTTCCATCAGTAAAAAGTGCTGTTCCTAATGCAAGACAGCCTCCTATGTAGCTGAAATTCAACAGATAAAATACGTTATCCTTAGCAAGCCACAACGTGATTGCTACTATCTCAAATACCAAAAATAACAGAAGCGACGGTACATATTTGCGAAACATATTATTCTTTCTCATCATCATCCCTATACTCCTACGATTTTTTATTTTTTCTCAGTGCATCGATTGCAGAACCGACGCTCACACCTATCATAACTCCCAGACACATTCCAAGACCAAGATTATCTATTAGAAGTCCAATAACTGTGCCTAAGCATAACCCGATAACAATTCAGCTTCCGCTGTTGTCTGGTCATACTATATTTTCGCCAATGACGAATTTTTATATTGTTCATCCTCTGTTGCTTCACGTATAACTTTAACTATTTTAGGAAATCTGATTTCGTCATCAGGGGTTGACAATTCTATTTCCATTATCGCCTGATTGGACCAAGAGGAATTTTCTTTCTATCTCATATGGTTCAGGTTCCCCTAAAAAGTTTGCAATTTCAGCAATCAGATGTTTCATCTTTTCTTCAAATCCTAATGAATTATCAATGATTCTAAGGTGTGGATGTCCGGTCCATGCTGCTATCAACTTATCATCTAATACAACTGCTTCATCCACAGTTTCTGTTCTGGCAGTGTTATTTGCAGTTGTATAAAATTTCTCTGCACCTTTTGCCGCAGTAACAAGATGGAATACAGCATCATAGCCATCCCTCAATTCAACTTCGTTTAAGCCAAGTTCATTCAATACAAGGGAAAAATCCGCCTCTGTCATGTATGCCTTATTATCTAAAGTACCTCTGTCACATACAATCAATATTTTATCTGAATCCATTGTTCCAGCTGCCTGTTCAAATACTTTTTCCTTCTCCAACTGAAGTTTCATCTGACATTTCTGGTATTCTGTATTATTGGAACAGATCCACGGTGCAACTCCTCCGGAAATCAACTCTGTCGCTGTTTCCGATATGAAGAGAACCCTGTAACCTCGTTCTGTAAAAGCATTTTGAATCCAACTCATTCCTGTCGTTTTTCCGGCACATGGACCGCCTGTTATTACTATTTTGGTAATACTCATAGTCTTAATATCCTCCCTTGCTCTAAAATGTACTTTACAGAGATTCCCCATAAAGCAGCCATTTTTCTTATCGTCTGTATCTTAGGCTTAGCACTTTCATTTTCCCATTTCGAGACAGCTTTTCCCATATGTTCTTTAAAATGAATAAATCCAGAAATTTCACTCCTGGCTATATCATGGTTCTTCATACTTTTGGCAGGGATCTCAAATGGAATCCACACATTCACTGTCTCATTTCCGAAGGTGGCTACAGTGATGATGGTTTTTGGCGTCACGTCAAATATTTCAACTACACTTATCTGCGTAACGCTTTTCGCACGGCATTGCTTAATGAATTAGAATCTTGCTTAGCTTCTTCTTTTAGAAAGGTAAAATCAAAATGTTATTCTGATCATAAGCATGGTTTCTATGTCTATATTCGATAATTTATCAAGCACTAATATTTCTTCTCCAGTGTTACCCGATACAACTTTTATCGTTTTTTTGCCGTGAGTCCTATATAGTCTTTACTCAATCTTTTTTAATATTTTTTCATTAACCTTTCCCTTTCTCGTGTTTCCACAATCAATCGCCATAATTCAGTTCTCTAATATTCTTTTATCATATATTCCCTTCATATTTACAATCATACGTTATGAATCCTTCCTGCCAGCATTTTTCATTTAAATTGTGCTCTTCATATTCAAAATATTGATTTTTTTTTATTTTATATTTTGATTTGTATTTCTTAATAAATTTTTTAAATTCTTTTTTATTTCTAACTATTTTTATTACTGACAATTCTTCCTCCTCTCCATCTTTATAAATATAAGTAAAGATAACATATACTGTTCTTTGCTTAGCCACATCTAATCCTACAACTTCAAATTCTTCAATACGAAATCCACTGGGATAATCCTTAAATCCTAGCAGTTCACTACTATATTTCTCCTTCACATCCAACGCTTTATCATAAGATGTAAAAACCCCTATTATTTTATAATCCATAGTTTCATCTTTAAATACATGTATGTGATACATCAAATAGCATTTCATTTTTTCTCTCTATTCTTTTTAATTTCATGTTCAATAAAAATTCTTCATTTCACTGGCTTTGTTGAATCCTAAATTTCTTCATTTTGCTTATGATTCTCATACAAAAGAATCATACTTTCTATTAACCATCCTTCATAATTCTCTGATGCATTATACATAATCTCCATATTTTTAAGTGCATCTTTCCGCAATCAATTGACATAATGCAGCTCTCTGATATTCTCTTGTAAGTTCCAGTACTTTATTATGCCATTTTTTTACAACTGGACTATATGATAATGCAAGTGCACCTATTATCATTGCCACTGGTACATAATAATTCTCTGCAAATTTTAAAGCACATACTACGAGTAAAAAAGGAACAGATTGAGCAATATCATATTTCAAAATTTTTCGTTTATAATTATTAACATCTATTTCCTTCCATATTTTTGTATCTTTTAGTTCGTTCTTCCAAAACTCCCAGTCTGGATCTGGCATTTGTGGATGATAGATTTGAAAAATCGCTTCTACCTCAGGTGTATACTCTATGGTATTATATCTCTCCTCAAATTTCCTATCTGATTCTGGTTTCTTAGAAAAATACAATAATTTCTCATTTTTATCAATTGAATATTTATAGTTATCATAACAAACTCCACAATATGGAAATTCACTCCATTTATGTTTTTTATAAAAAATAACTCTTCGAAATGTAACCCCCTCTGTTGATAAAATATAATCATCGTTCCAAAATAGGAAAATAAGAAGAAGGCCTATTGACACATATAATATAAATTCGCTCCAATCTATACCTGTCCTTGAAAAATTTTCTGCTACTGTTTCTCTGGTAAGACCATACTGAAAAGCAAATATAACTCCGGTAAATGCGGATACTGATCCCTCAATTTTTCTAGAATATATTACTTGAAACTCCATTTCATCCTCTCTTAAAATATATACTCTTAAATTAAAGATTTAATTTAAATACATATTACACCACTTTACAATTTTTTCATAAAAAAATATCGTACAGGACTTTCTGATGTATAATGAATTTAGCACAAAATATTACAAAGGAAAGTGACCCTGTATGACAAAAACATTATACAATGAAAAAACACTGATTGATAGACTTCATCAATATTTTTTGATTTATTTTGAAACTTTTTCTGTTCCGACAGCAGATACCTTATTTCTGCTGATATTATCCATACTGACCTTAGAATCCGCACATTCCATCCGGTTTCTGTATCAGCATTTTTTATCCGGAATAACGGAGAAAATCACTGAATGTATTTTATTATGCATGTTCCTATGCAATGGTTGATTATTCCTGATTTATGAATACTACTGTCAGGATTGCTTTGAATCTGATACCGGATTCATTGCAGATGCAACCTGTATTTCTGTGTGTGGATGATACGATGGTATCTAAATTTGGCACAAAATTTGAAAATGTTTCAAAACTGTTTGACCATGTCGCACACAACGGTTCCAACTATCTGAATAGACACTGCTTTGTGAGTGTCATGCTCTGCGTACCTGTCATGGGGATAAAGCACCATTGAACCAGACCGGAAGTTACCGTATGTCAAATGCTATGACAAAATCCTTAAAACAGCTGATTCATCAACAAGTCTATCATTTATAAAGTTGTAAACTAGTGAAACTTAATTCAGTTGTAACAAACAGCAAGTTCCGCTTTTTCTATACATTAAAGATTTTCTCCTTAGGGAAGCGTATATTTTTCGCCATCAATTACTATATTCTCAGCACTTATAAACATCTTATCTGTGTAAAGTTCAATAATTAAATTAAATTCCAAATTATAACCTTTTAATAGTTTAATTTTTTTTAATGAAAATTTAATTTTGTCTGTTCCAATATATGACATTTCTACAAAGGGATAATAGTCTATACTTTCTTTTTCTTTTTTATTTGCATTATGCACAAAGAAAATATTATATATTTTTTCTATTTTCATTTCATGCCTTTGAGCTGTATACGGATTAACTAACGATAAATATATTATTCCCTCCATTACATTATAATCAAAAGACCATATCTCATTTTCCTCTATTTCATATAACATATCATCTAAATATAACACTATAATCTCCTACTTTTTATTTATAATAACTTTTATTATTTTTAACATCTAATGCTGTCTACATCATAATTCTGCTTTTATTTTTGTTACTCATCATTTTTCTTTCTTTTCTGACAAGCGAAATTGTCTTATTGTATTTTCTGCTTTAAAATCAGTTGCAAAGTATCCTCTATTTTTTTACTGTCAATCGGTTTTGCAATATGCGCATTCATTCCGGCATCTATGCAGCCTCTGATATCATCCTGAAATGCATTAGCTGTCATAGCAATGATTGGTATCTCTTTTGTATCTATACGGTTCAACATCCTTATCTGTCTGGTTGCTTCTAATCCATCCATCACCGGCATCATGATATCCATAAAAATAAAATCAAATCTGCCTGGAACTGATTTAGAAACAATATCCACAGCCTCCTTTCCATTTTCTGCCGTAGTCACAACCATCGTTTCATCTTCCAGCAGCATTTTTGCAATTTCCAGATTAAGCTCATTATCCTCAACTAATAATACACTCTTACCCGAC
>NZ_CAKRCF010000036.1 GCF_934307085.1 uncultured Anaerobutyricum sp. | reverse complement strand
TAGCAAATCGAGAGGAAGACCTGGGATTTCAGACAGAAGGCTTTGGTAAATATACCGTTAGATAGCAACTTAGTCCCCGTTTTTAAAATTAAGAATAGTGAGAATATACTGGGACTTTGACAGCCATAGCTTTTTCACAACTTTCTGGCGAATCCCCTCCTCGCCCCACTTTTAATTTGTAAATCCAAATGAAAATTCTCATAATGTATATGAATGAAACAGCTACTGTAGATGGTCTTCATCGGATTTCTCAGGAAGATTTAAAAAAGAGGGATTATTCTAAGATTGCATTTTGTGACTTTGTGCTGTGGAGTGTTGACTGTAACCTCGCGAGATCGTTTTTGAGCGAGGTTGTTTTATCAGGCAACATGGAACGTTTAGCACAACAGAACAAAATGCAATCTTAGAATAATCCCTCTTTTCGAAGTCATCGCTGCAATCCGACCATAAATATCTCCGCAGCAGCGTCTGTTACCAACTCGACAAATCAGAAGTTGACCTACAGGATTACATATTCCTTATATTTTTTAAGGTCTTTAAGAAGACAACTCATCGTTATTTTCGTTCCTTCTGCTTTATATTCCATTTCTTTTACTGTTGCATTCTCGTTAAAATAAGACACCAATGCCCCTTCTGTATATGGAATAAGCATCGTACATTCTACATAATCCTGATAAATATGATTAGAAATGAGCTGCACAAGTTCTTCTAAACCGATATTCTGTCCAGCAGCCATGTATATGCAGTCTTTCCCAATATGAGGGAGTTCTGCAGGAACATCTTCTCTTCCATTTGCCCTGGCAATATCACATTTATTAAAGACATGGATACATGGAATCTCATCTGCACCAAGTTCTTTTAATGTCTGGCGAGTGACTTCCATATGCTCCATATAATGTTCATCGGAATAATCTACAACTTCTAACAAGAGGTTTGCGAATTTTACTTCTTCTAATGTGGAATGGAATGCTTCTACAAGGTTATGAGGAAGTTTACTGATAAATCCTACCGTATCTGAAAGGAGAAATTCCCTTTTATCCGGTAAATGGATTTTGCGAACTGTAGTATCAAGTGTTGCAAAAAGCATATTTTTTGCCATGACTTTTCTATCTTCTTTTTTCTCTTCATTTTCCTCATACTTATCAATAAAAGCATTTAACAATGTAGACTTTCCTGCGTTGGTATAGCCTACTAAGGCAACCTGTGGGATTCCCTGTACTAATCGACGCTTTCTCTGTGTCTCCCTGTTTTTCTCCACTTCATGAAGTTCCTTTTTTAATTCGCTAATTCTATGGCGAATCTTTCTCTTATCTAATTCTAACTTTTTCTCTCCGGCGCCTTTATTAGAAAGACCGCCGCTACCACCACCCTGACGGCTTAAAACCTCTCCCATTCCGGTAAGTCTTGGCAGCTCATACTGAAGTCTGGCTGTCTCTACTTGAATCTGTGCTTCTCTTGTTCTTGCTCTTGATGAGAAAATCTGCAAGATTAAATGCGTACGGTCAAATACCGGTCTCTCAATAATATCCTTTAAATTGCGAAGCTGCATTGGAGATAACGTATTATCAAAAATAATCACTTCCGCTCCCACCATATGAGCAACGGCTTTAATCTCCTCCACACGACCTGTTCCTACATATACACCTGTATTAATCTGGCTTACATTCTGTGTCTCCACCCCAACAACTTCCATGTTGCATGCTTCCGCCAGACTCTCTAATTCTTTTAATGCTGTCTCAAATTCCGGGTCATTATTTAAATTCACACCGACAAGTAATGCTTTTGTTCTTTCTTCCAAAGATATCCCCCTTTCACATGGTAAATTTTTAAATGCAATTAATTCTTCTACAAAAAGAAAAGCTACAGTAAGTAACTCCTGAGTTGTATAATACCTGTATCGAATTCATTCGTCAATTACTATTTGATTCATTAAGCAACAACAGATGAAGTCCGGCAGCTGTATATAGAGCCTCTTGTGAAAGTTTCCCTGCGTAGAAAATACCTCATCCGGTATTTTTACTTGCTCTAATATCACATCAGCTCTATATACAGTTGTCGGACTTCTGTTCTTTGGCTAGATTTAGAATGAATTAAATAATAACGGGAGGATTTGGTGAAAAAGACGGAAACTATCTTTTTGCCTGAAAAATATAGTAAAATTACTCTGCTAACATCGCTATTGTAAGCATTTATCTGCTTTCAAAGAACAATCAAAAACTTCCGATTTCAACCCCAAATCTCTCAACATACTACTTTAATTCAACTAAATAAGGTTTTAAATATTTCCCGGTATAAGATTCTTCCACCTCAGCAACTTCTTCTGGAGTTCCACAAGTCACCATCGTTCCGCCGCCTTCACCGCCTTCCGGTCCCATATCAATAATATAATCAGCTGTTTTAATAACCTCAAGGTTATGCTCAATAACTACAACTGTATTGCCTCCTTCGGTTAAGCGCTGCAAAATGTCAACCAATTTATGAACATCTGCAAAGTGAAGTCCAGTTGTTGGCTCGTCTAAAACATAAATTGTCTTTCCGGTACTCTGACGGCTTAATTCCGTTGCAAGTTTTACTCTCTGTGCTTCTCCACCAGAAAGGGTTGTAGATGGCTGTCCTAACTTGATATAGGAAAGTCCTACATCTCGAAGTGTCTCTATTTTTCTTCGGATAGATGGTACGCTTTCAAAGAATTCGCAGGCTTCATCGACATTCATATCCAATACTTCGAATATGTTCTTACCTTTATATTTTACTTCCAATGTTTCTCTGTTGTAACGCTTTCCATGGCAAACTTCGCATGGTACGTATACATCTGGAAGAAACTGCATTTCTATCTTTAAAATACCATCGCCGGCACAGGCTTCACAGCGGCCCCCTTTTTTATTAAAGCTGAAACGTCCTTTGTCATATCCTCTTGCCTTGGCATCTTTGGTCATAGCAAACAGCTCACGGATATGATCAAATACACCGGTGTAAGTAGCTGGATTAGAACGAGGAGTGCGTCCAATCGGTGACTGGTCAATGTTGATTATTTTATCCAACTGCTCTGTGCCCTCAATATCCTTATGCTTTCCTGGTTTAATTCTTGCGCGATTTAATACGCAGGCAAGCTTCTTATAAAGAATCTCATTGACGAGAGAACTTTTCCCTGAACCGGAAACTCCTGTTACACAGGTAAATACACCAATTGGGAACTTCACATCAATATTTTTCAAATTATTTTCTGCGGCTCCTTTTACTGTCAGGTATCCCTGTGGTTCTCTGCGAACTTCCGGAACAGAAATCTTCATTTTCCCGCTCAGATATGCTCCTGTGATAGAATTCGGATTCGCCATTAGTTCCTCTGCTGTTCCTACAGCAACAACTTCTCCACCATTCTCGCCTGCCATCGGTCCAATATCTACAATGCAGTCTGCTGCCCGCATTGTATCTTCATCATGTTCAACAACAATGAGTGAATTTCCCAAATCTCGCAGGCGCTTTAATGCAGAAATAAGTTTATCATTATCTCTTTGGTGTAATCCGATACTTGGCTCATCCAAAATGTATGCCACGCCGACAAGACCAGAACCAATCTGTGTTGCCAGACGGATTCGCTGTGCTTCACCACCTGAAAGGGTTCCTGTTGGCTGGGAGAGGCTTAAATAATCAAGACCGACATCATTTAAAAAGCCAATTCGTCCACGGATTTCTCTTAATACCTGTTTACCGATAAGCTGCTGTCTCTCTGTAAGCTCAATCTCATTAAAATAAGAAATCAATCGCTTTACAGAAAGGCGGGTTAATTCAGAAATATTGTACTGACCTACCGTTACTGCCAGAGATTCTGGCTTTAATCGCTGACCATGACAGCTATCACATGGAGTCACTGTCATAAAGTTCTCATATTCTGCTCTCTGACGCTCAGAATGATTCTCTCTATAACGACGCTGTACATTGCGAATCAGACCTTCAAAAGCAACATCATAAACTCCTTCCCCACGCTTTCCTTTATAATATACTTTTACCTCATGTCCATTTGTTCCATGAATAATAATGTCCTGTACTTCTGGACTCAAATCACAAAATGGCGTACTTAAATCAAAGTTATACTCTTTTGCCAGTGCATCAAGAATCGCTCTCGTATAACTTTTCGGGTCAGTGCATGACTGCCATCCCATTACGGTAATTGCCCCATCGGCAATACTCATCTTTTTATCAGGAATCATCAAATCAATATCAAACTCCATCTTAAATCCAAGTCCATGGCAGACTGGGCATGCACCAAACGGATTATTGAAGGAAAAGCTTCGCGGCTCAATCTCATCAATGCTGATACCACAGTCTGGGCAGGAAAAACTCTGACTGAAATTCATTGGTTCCCCACCAACAACATCTACCAATAAAAGACCTCCTGTAAGCTTCATTACAGTCTCAATCGAATCCGTCAAACGGTTTTCGATTCCTTCCTTTATCATCAGACGGTCTACAATAATCTCAATATTGTGCTTTTTATTCTTTTCTAGTTTAATCTCTTCCGCAAGATCATACAGGTTCCCATCAATGCGAACACGCACATAGCCGCTCTTTTTTGCATCTTTTAAAATCTTTACATGTTCGCCCTTTCTTCCCCTTACAATCGGTGCAAGAAGCTGAATCTTCGTCCGTTCTGAAAGTTTCATTAAAATATCTACAATCTGGTCTACTGTCTGCTTAGAAATTACCTTTCCACACTTTGGACAGTGAGGAATACCAACTCTTGCATAGAGAAGTCGAAGATAATCATAGATTTCTGTTACTGTACCAACTGTAGAACGAGGATTGCGGTTCGTGGACTTCTGGTCAATGGAAATTGCAGGGGAAAGCCCCTGAATATCGTCTACATCCGGCTTCTCCATCTGCCCCAGAAACTGTCTTGCATAAGAAGACAGAGACTCCATATACCGTCTCTGTCCTTCCGCATAAATCGTATCAAATGCCAGTGAGGACTTACCCGAACCTGAAAGTCCTGTCAGCACTACAAATTCATTTCTTGGTATATCTATGTCAATATTTTTAAGATTATGCTCACGCGCCCCTCGAATACGAATGTATTCTTTCTTTTCGCTCATTATGCTATGTCCTTTCTTCATGTATTTTATTTTCCAAAACAAAATTTTTAGCAGTATAGTATGAAATATGTATCGCTGAAATTTTCTTTTTATTGGCACCAACATTTTATGGCAACATTTCAGTATATATATATTTTTTTCATACTATACTGTCAAAAATTCTTCCTAAAACGTATTTGAAAAATACTGTAAAAATTTATCTCGTTCTAATCATCATAATCTCTTAAAGCAATTTTATATTTTTTCAATTCATCTCTTAACTCTGCCGCCTCTTCAAAATTCAGTTCTGCCGCTGCCTTATTCATCTTCTTCGTTAATTTAGCTATCATTTCCGTAAGTTCTTTACGATTCATAGATTCCATATCTTTCTTTAGGGAACCCCGACTCTTTTCCGATACTTCCTCATTCGTAATGGAAATGACATCACGAATCGCTTTCTGAATCGTCTTTGGTATAATGCCATGTTCTTCATTATATAGCATCTGAATCTCACGACGCCGCTTTGTCTCTGTGATAGCAGCACGCATGGAATCTGTAATCGTATCTCCGTACATGATAACGTGACCTTCTGCATTTCTCGCAGCACGTCCGATTGTCTGTACAAGAGAAGTTTCTGAACGTAAAAATCCTTCCTTATCTGCATCCAAAATAGCAATCAGGGTAACTTCTGGAATATCCAATCCTTCTCTTAAAAGGTTAATTCCAACAAGGATATCAAACACGCCCATTCGCAAATCTCTTACTATTTCAATTCTTTCTAATGTATCAATATCAGAATGCAGGTACTTCACGCGGATATCCAACTCTTTCATATAAGCTGTCAAATCTTCTGCCATTCGCTTCGTCAGCGTAGTTACCAGAACTTTATTTTTCTTTGCTACTTCCTTATTAATCTCGCTAATCAAATCATCAATCTGTCCTTTTACCGGACGGACATCAATCGGGGGATCAAGAAGCCCTGTCGGACGAATAATCTGCTCTGCCCGAAGCATCTCATGCTCTCCCTCATAGACATTCGGAGTTGCAGATACAAAGAGCATCTGGTCGATTCGTTCTTCAAATTCCTCAAAATTAAGTGGACGGTTGTCTAAAGCAGAAGGCAGCCGGAATCCAAAATCAACTAATGTCTGCTTTCTTGAACGGTCTCCTGCATACATTCCACGCACCTGCGGAATCGTAATATGTGATTCATCGACAATCATAAGAAAATCATCCCCGAAGAAATCAATCAGCGTATATGGAGCCTTTCCCGGCTCTAATCCCGTCAGATGTCTCGAATAATTCTCAATTCCAGAACAAAATCCTGTCTCTTTCAACATCTCTATATCAAAATTCGTTCTTTCTGAAATTCTCTGTGCTTCTAAAAGCTGGTCATTCTCCTTGAAATATTCCACTCTCTCGTCAAGTTCTTCCTTAATCGTCTTCACCGCACGCTCAATCTGCTCCTGCGGTACAACATAATGCGAAGCCGGGAAAATAGCTGCAAAGTTAAGGCTTGCTTTAATCTCTCCTGTCAGCACATCGACCTGCATAATCCGATCAATCTCATCGCCAAAAAACTCGATATGAATTGCATCTTCAAAAGAAGAAACCGGCACAACCTCCAGTACATCCCCACGTACCCGAAAACTTCCTCGCTTAAAATCAAGTTCATTACGCACATACTGAATATCAATCAAACGACGGACAACCTCATCTCTGTCAATCTCCATTCCCGGACGCAGAGAAATCATCATCTTCGCATAATCATTCTTACTACCAATACCATAAATACACGAAACCGATGACACAACAATAACATCTTTCCGCTCAATTAACGCTGCTGTAGCACTGTGGCGCAGCTTATCTATCTCATCATTAATTGAAGAATCCTTCTCTATATAAGTATCCGTAGAGGGAACATATGCTTCCGGCTGATAATAATCATAATAAGACACAAAATATTCTACCGCATTATGTGGAAAAAATGCCTTAAACTCACTGTAAAGCTGCGCTGCCAGAGTCTTATTATGTGCCAGAATCAGCGTCGGCTTATTCAACTGTGCAATGACATTCGCCATTGTAAATGTCTTACCGGAACCAGTAACTCCAAGCAAAGTCTCAAACTGATTCCCTTCTTTAAATCCCTTCACCAGCTCCTCAATCGCTTGTGGCTGGTCTCCAGTCGGCGCGAAGTCCGACACTAATTCGAAATGGTCCATGAAGCAAATCCTCCCTCTTATCGTAGTATGTTTCCGATTATATCAAATATACGAACAAATGTACATACCAAATCCAAATATTTGTTCTGATTCAACTCATTAAGATAAACAAATACCCTCAAATAGAATAGTCATTCAAATATACTTGAAATATGGTAAGGCAAATACTTTTCAACTCAATTAAATACTACCAAAAGCAGAAGCCCGACAACTATATCTAGCTGCCGGGCTTCGTCTGTTATTCACCCAATAAATTAAAGAGATATCACTATCTATATATGAGACTCATCTCGCATTTTATTCACTTTTCTTTTTTCTTCCTACTAAGAAAATAATTACAACTGCTGCTATCGCTCCAATGACAATCCATTTTACAATTGGAGTATTATCGCCTGTTTTTCCATTCCTGGACTTTTTAGACTTCTTTGTTGTTTCTTTTTCTGTTGATGTAGTCTCTTCTTCAGAAGATTCTTCACCTTTTATCTTATTTGTAAGAGTTATACTTTCCTCTGTAACATCCATAGATAATTCAACATTTCCCTCACCACTGATTGTATAATCAAAGTTGTCTGGATCAATTGTATTACCCTCTGCATCTGTTTCTTCAACATAAATATTCGTTGGTTTTGATGCATCCTGATTAATCGGCACAGAAATAGTAACTGTATCATTCTGCTGCAACTGTACAGTCTGTATAAGTTCTCTTTCTATGTTATCCCCTGAACCATTCTGCGTATAAACAGAAGCATAAAATGTATCATTCGTCGTTGTCTCCTGACCATTTTCATCAAGAACTCTCTTCTTAATAGACAGCTCACCTACGATCAAGAACTTATCTGGAACCTCTGCAAAAACATTACTGATATTCATATTTTTCTGTGGGTGTCCCTGGAATTGTATCTTATTATCTGATGTTCCTTTTACAACACATTTATATGTTCTCTTATATTGATCTGTATGCACCTTATTCATTGCATACGGTGTACCATTCTCATCTGTTTCAAATAAATAATAAGTTCCATCTGGAAGATTATCATACTTTACAGTTGCACTGGTACTTCCACTAAAATCAAGACTCTTCACATAATCCTTACCATAAGGAATCATTCCATCTTCATCACAGAACAGCCCTACATAGTATCTTGCTCCTGGAACAGTTTTCCCATTCTCCTCATAAGAATCTGGAGCCTGCAGATGATACTGCTTTCCTGTTTCCGAATCAATATAGACTAAATCCTTTGTAACTTCAAGAGAACCCTGTTCATTACTTGATCCCTTTGTATGGGTCTCCACATCATAAATCCAATTCTGTCCATCTTCCATATAAGGAATTGCAACTAAAAACGGAGAAAAAGTTCCGTAAGATGCCCCATCTACTTCTTCCACCAAATACATTCCCTGTGGTAAATCTTTAAATCCAACCACACCATCCGCGTCTGTCTTTTTGGTTGTAGCCTTAATGCCAGATTTATCAATCGCAGCAGATAATTTCTTAGCTGCATTTAAATTCTTCTCACTTGTCGTAATATCATTAACATTGACCCCTGTAGATTCAAGTGAATTCGCAATTTTAAAAGAAAGATTTACTCCATCATGATTTGCAGCAGCCACCTGATAAATATTAACAGCAACGCCTTTTTTATTCGTTACTTTTCCATTAACCTTTACATCATTCAAATTAATCTTAATGCTTCCCTTTTGATTCTTATCATAACTAGCTGCTTTAATCTGCGTGGGTATCAACAAACCTGCTATCAATGTAAACACTGCAAAAAATGTTACAAGAAATTCGCTGCATCTTTTTCCGATGTTAGAATTCATCAACACTGCCTCCTTTTATAATCATTAATCTATGATATCTTTATTTCTGGTTTCTTCTTTTTCTTCTTTTTTCTTGAACGAATAAAACTAGAAAGAAGTAACAGTCCAACTGCTGTGGAAACCAGAAAAACTCTCTGTTTTAATAACCATTTCCATAGAGTACTCTTTTCCGAATTCGTATTTTGATCTGTATATGGAATCCTCTTGGCATGAATCAATAAACGATGCGTATTAATTCCATACGGTGTACATGTAACCAGAGTAACTCTGTCCTGCCCCTTTGCAATCGCAAGATGCCCTGTCTCTTCTGGTCTTACTGTCTCTACATTAAATACCTTATAAGCCAATATCTCACCAAGAATATGAATATAAAATTTATCATTTCTTTCTAACTGATCTAAATTTGAAAAAAGCTCTGCACTTGGAAGCCCTCTGTGCCCCGTCAAAACTGCATGTGTATCCTTTCCCCCTATTGGTATGGATGTTCCTTCTAAATGTCCAACTCCTCTTTCAAGCACTTCCTGTGATGTCCCATGATAAATCGGAAGATAAACAGAAATCTTTGGAATCTCCAACGCTCCCATCACACCACTTTCTTCCATATTTAAAACATGATTATAGGCACTGTCTGCTTTCTTTTCTTCCTGTGAAAATGCATCTGAAAGCTGTGGATTATCCTCTATTAACATCTTGTTATAGTCCTGTGCTTCTTTTAAATATTTCTGTCGTTTTCCTTCATCAATAGTCTGTACTGCTTCATCATAAGACTTGAGTACTTTCTCTCCTCGAACCTGATTATATAAGGTTCCAAATACCGGATAATTCAAGATTATATATCCACCTGCAAAAAACAGGGTAATCAATATTCCTAATATCTTACTTTTCATTTTCCCAACCTGTCTTTTTTCACTTTTTCAAGGTCTTATATGGTAATAATACCATAATAAAATTATTAAAACAACCTCTATCCCTTTAGCAAGATGTTTGCAGCTTTCTATAGAGTTGTTGTTCAAATAGATGACAACCAGATATTGTTATAAATTAATTTGTGAAATTCAAGTAAATAGATAAACCCTAGAGCGTGTTTGAAAAATGCTCTAGGGTTCGTCTGTTTACATAGCCTCACAAATTCCTATTTAAGATATTTTTCTGCTATTTTTTTGAGTATTTCGGGATTTTTAGCATACCATGTATCATATGTAAGGTTTTCCTTAGAAATCAACTGTCCAAGTTCTACAAAAAAAGTAGGAATAGCCTCTGCAGCCATTATCCCCCATTCATCTCCAAAATGTTCTTTTCCTTGTTCTTCCTGTCCATTTACGTGAAAAGCAAATGCAGACTGCATTTTTCCATCTATCCGCTTTGATGCCCCATGAAAACCAAGCTGTCCAATTTGATGTGTTCCACAAGAAGATGTACAACCAGAAATATGAATTCTTGGAAGAACTCCATCTGCAAAATGATATGGCTCCACAGCTTTTATAATACTTGCAAGCAACCCCTGAGAATCTCTAAGGCCAATCTGACATACGGTACTTCCAATACAGGATACTGATGTTTCAAAAAGATTTTTTGCCCCGTCTTCTGTTATCGCTGCTACCTTTTCAGACTGTAGTGCATTCAAATTAATAATATAAAGTGTCTCATCTGGAGCAATTCGAACTTCTGCATTATCAATATTTTTGATTATTTCATAAATTTCTCCAAATTTCTCTGTTGGAACAATTCCACCAATAGGATGATATGCTACCGCATATAACCCTTTCTGTTTCTGTACCATAATACGCTGAGATGCGGCTTCTTTTTGCGGATATCTATCAGTCGTCTTCTGCTGATTTTCCACTGTTTTCTCTGAAAAATCTTTTATTCCTTTTTCTGTTACATTACTATTCCCTTGTTCCTTTATTTTATCTTCTATCTCTATAAGCAGAGAACCCTTACATTCTGTTTTTACTTCCTCAAGCTTTTCCTGATAGGCTCTCTGATATCCATCTATACCTAATGTCTCCTGCATATACCTTGTTCTTGATTTTGCACGACTTTCATAATTACCGTAAGTAGTAAATGTTCGTACCATCGCTTCTACATAATAAAGAACCTCTGTCGGTTTTGCATCCTCTGCAACCTTTACACCCATACGATAATTATTTCCAAGCCCTCCTGCACTATATACATCAAAGCATCCATTTTCTTTTGCTACAAAACCGAGATCTCTGAAAGTTGCATGCGTTACATTTGCGGGGGAATTAGAAAAACCCACTTTTAATTTCCTTGGAAGCTTAACTGTCTTGATAATTCCCATCAGATAATCTGATGCTTTTTCGGCATAAGGAAGCACATCAAAATATTCTCCCTGCTCTACTCCAGAAAGCGGTGATACCATAGTATTTCTAGGAAAATCTCCACCCCCTCCGCGTGTAACAATCCCAACTTCCATCGCCTGTTCCATAATATCACCGACCGCTTTTGCACCTAAATCATGAAACTGTACCGTCTGACAAGTTGTGATATGCACTCTTTTCACATCATATTTTTCAATAGAATCTACAAGAAACTTTAACTTTTCCTTTGTCACTCTACCACCAGGCATACGTAGACGAAGCATACTTGCCTCTCCACCTTTTTGTGCGTAACTTCCGAATCCTCCAGAAAAACCTTTGTAATCCTTCACACTGACTTCTTTCTCGTAAAATTTCTCTGTCATTTCCCTGAAATCTTTTAAATCGGCTTTAAATTCTTTGATCAAATCCTGATTCATATTTTAACCAGCCCTCTCTTTCTACTATTTCTCTATGACTCATTATGACTCTCTTCTAGCAATAACAAGTAAAATTATATCATATTTTTCATACCTGAAAAAGAGATAATAAATTAAATAGTAATCCTGTTAACTATGTTTATTTGTTAGCACTCTTTTTGAATGAGTGCTAATTTTCTCTTGACATTCATGAAAACTGGTATTAGTATAAGAATGGTATTGATAAAAATACAAAGACAACTATTCCAAATAGAAGTATTATCTTAATTTGCGGAATATTGTTCTACATTTATATAATTTTTTTTAAGGAGATGGCAATTATGGCTAAACAGGGAAGTTTATCAATTAACAGTGAAAATATTTTTCCTATTATAAAGAAGTGGCTCTATTCTGACCACGATATTTTCATTCGTGAATTAGTAAGTAACGGATGTGATGCTGTAACAAAGCTGAAGAAGCTTTCTGTTATGGGCGAATTTGAAGAAGCAGATGATGAAAAGTACAAAGTAGAAGTTCGTATTAATCCTACAGACAAGACCCTTACCTTTATTGATAATGGTATTGGTATGACTGAGAATGAAGTAGACGAATATATCAACCAGATTGCTTTTTCTGGTGCTGCCGCTTTCATGGAACAGTACAAAGACAAAGCAAGTGATGAGCAGATTATCGGTCACTTTGGACTTGGGTTCTATTCTGCATTTATGGTTGCCGATAAAGTTACTATCGATACTCTCTCTTATAAAGAAGGGGCTACACCAGTTCACTGGGAATGCGACGGCGGCACAGAATTTGATATGGAAGATGGCGACAAAGCAGAACGTGGTACAACAATCACTCTTTACCTTAATGATGAAAGCTACGAATTCTGTAACGAATACCGTTGTCGTGAAGTTCTTAATAAATATTGTTCTTTCATGCCAGTCGAGATTTATTTTGTGAATGAGGAAGAAGAAGAGAAAAAGGCGGAAGAAGCTGCTAAAAAGTCTGCTGAAGAAAAAGTTATTGATGTTGATGCTAAAGATGCAGATGCCAAAGACGAAAATACGGATACAGAAAATGGGGATTCTGAGGTAACTCTTGAAGAGGAGGAAGAGGAGGAAGATGATACACCTAAACCAATTAACCAGATTCACCCATTATGGACAAAACATCCAAATGACTGTACTGATGAAGAATATAAGGAATTTTACCGTGATGTATTCCACGATTATAAAGAGCCTTTATTCTGGATTCATCTGAATATGGATTATCCATTTAACTTAAAAGGTATCCTTTACTTCCCTAAAATCAATACAAAATACGATACAATCGAGGGAACAATCAAGTTATACAATAATCAGGTATTTATCGCAGACAACATTAAAGAAGTTATTCCTGAATACCTCTTATTATTAAAAGGATGCATTGACTGTCCAGACCTTCCACTGAACGTATCAAGAAGTGCATTACAGAATGATGGTTTTGTTAAGAAGATTTCTAATTATATCACTAAGAAAGTAGCTGAAAAGCTTTCTGGGATGTGCAAGACCGACCGTGAAAACTATGAAAAATACTGGGATGACATCAGCCCATTTATCAAGTTTGGATGCATCCGTGACGAGAAGTTCAACGATAAGATGAAAGATTACATCATCTTCAAGAACATGGAAGGCAAATATGTGACACTTCCAGATTACCTTGAAGCTGGTAAAGAAAAATACGAAAACAATGTTTTCTATATTACAGACGAAGTTGCACAGTCTCAGTACATTAACATGTTCAAAGAACAGGAAATTGACGCAATTTATCTGACACATCAGATTGATACTACTTTTATTACTCACTTAGAGCAAAGAAATCCAGAAGTAAAATTCCTGCGTATTGATTCTGAACTGACAGATAACTTCAAGGAAACTATCGATGAAAACGAAGAAAAAGAACTTACAGAAAAACTTTCTGAGAAGTTCAAAAAGGCAACAGGTGTTGAGAACTTAATCGTAAAGGTTGAAAAACTGAAAAATGCTGATATGCCTTCTATGATTACTGTTTCTGAACAGACACGTCGTATGTCTGAAATGATGGAAATGTACGGAATGAGCAATAGTTCCACCGGTCTTGGTGCAGAAGGAGAAACTCTCGTCCTTAACATGAATAACGATTTAGTTCAGTATGTTTTAAACAATGACGAAAGCGAGAACACTACTACAATCTGCCAGCAGCTTTATGACCTTGCGCGTCTGGCAAATCATCCTCTGAAACCAGAAGAAATGACCGCATTCGTTGCACGATCCAATAAAATACTTGCAATTCTTACAAAATAAATTCTAATTTGTGTGGCTGGACAGACGCCGCTGTGGAGGAGCTTGTGTTCGGATTGCATCAATGACTTCTAACAGAAGAATTATTCTAAGATTGCATTTTGTTCCGTTGTGCTAAACGTTCCATGTTGCCTGATAGGACAACCTTGCTCGAAAACGAGCTCGCAAGGTTACAGTCAACATTCCACAGCGCAAAGTCACAAAATGCAATCTTAGAATAATTCCTCTGTTTAGTTTTTTGAGCAATCCGATAGAAGACTGTCCACAGCGGCGTCTGTTACCAACTCGACAAATTAGAATTTTAGTAGAAAGAATTATATTCTTTATCCATTTTTTTAAGCTCACTATTAATGTAGTTAGCTCCGAGTTCTTCTCTTAGTGTTTCCTTTCCAGAGAACATATTCGTTCCTAATCCCAGGCGTTCTCCATTAATTTTGACACCTAATGCTGCTAATGTCGTCGGAAACATATCCATGGTTGTAAATTTACGATTTTCTTCAACAGCTTTCTTATAAGAACATTGCGGATTAATAATTGTATTAAAGACTGTACGCCTGTATCCATTTCCCTTACTCAGGTTTTTCCAAAATTTTGAACCTGTATCTACCATTGAAGTATGATCTCCTGCGATGACTATTGTCGTATCTTTATAAAAATCCTGTTGTTTAATCCATTTTATAAAATTATAAACCTGCCTATCTGCGCAGGCTACTGCATCCGCATAGTCTGTATCATACTGCTTTTTACATAAACTACAACGATATCCATTAGGAAAATGTGTATCTACTGTTAACATTGTAAGGTTAAATGGTTTATTCTGCGAAGAGAGCTTATTTAACTGCTTTTTCGCCCTTTCATAAAGGATTTTGTCTTCATGGCCCCAGAAAACTTTATAATCTTTCGGAATATCTCCTTCTTTAATTGCTGCCTTATAATCCTCTATTCTGGTTTTTTTATGTGTTTTAAAATAAGCATCTCTTCCTGCAAAATCTCCATCACTACCGCATAAAAATACCTGTTCATATCCTTCTTTATTTAGAAGATCTCCTATTGTTGTTAAGTTGGGTAAAAATACATCAGAAATCGTACCTGCATTTTTTACCTTTAAGTTTATGGCAGATGTTTGTGCCACAAGTCCTCCGGCCGTATAGGCAGTTCCCTCAAGACATACTGGTCCGCCTAAGTTACTTTGCTTTTTATCCGAAAAGCTAACATTTTCTTTTGCCAGCCTTGTAAGATTAGGAATATAGTTTGTGTCCATAATACCGCCATCATTTTTATCTGCATAACTACTTTCCATGGATTCCATAAAAATGTAAATGAGATTCTGCTTCTTCTTAGGAAAGGTAAGTTTTGTTTTATCTGGACTTACATAATTCTCTTTATAAAATGCAGATGTCTCCTTTGCGCTTGCCATATACTTCCACATTCCAATGTTTTCACCCTGAACCTGTATTGTATGCAATAAAAACAGAATTATAACTATTTGAAATCCTATCTTACTCCATCCCGGAATCTTTTTTACAGAAATATCATTTAAATAATAAATTCCTCGAATGATTAACAGATAACACGCTACTATTGTTACTGTAATAAGCAATGGCGGCACAACTGCCGATTTGATAATACTATTGATAATTCCACTATCCGTCCCTTTTATCGGACTGGTCATCTGAAGAAGTATTGTAGAAAAAGATACATTTCCACAAGTCACTTTTACCCATTCCACAAGATTCACTACAAGACATAAAACAAATATGGATAGAACAGATACGAGCCCAAATGGGAAAGACAAAATTCTAACTATTAGATTTTTATCTGTTTTTTCTTGTAATTTCTTTCCTGCTATCAATACAAAATAGCATACCGGCAATGCAATATACATAAGAAAATATTTTGCCATCAATATTTTCCTCTGATAAATTCTATTCTGATAATTTCCATTAATTTCTATATAATCAAGGTCAAATTGTGTATTGATTTTTCTTCCAACACCAACTTTTATTCCTTTCACATTTTTTATGTTAAGAGGTATATAGATTTGTGTATCTCCCTTTTCACTTTTTCTCTGCACTCTTCTAGCCGGAACAAATTCCTGCCCTTTCTTTGTAATATAACAAACTCGTGCTGGTACTTTTTGTGACGTTGGCTTAGAAAAATGTATTACAACATTGTCAAGATAACCTATCTCCATCATCTTTATAATATAAGGATTCATTTCTGTTACAACAAAATGCCCGTCCTTAATATTATATCTTTTAAATTCACTCTCTGTTGTCCGTAACTTTTGTGGCTTTAATGCTATTTCTTTCTGAATTCCAGAACTATTCCAGGCAAAAACCATCGCCAATACTACTACAAATAATATTCCTACGCTTTTACTAACTTTGCCTGTCAGTATATGTTTGATTGCAACCGAAATCAAAAACAGTACTGTTACCTCTGTTATTATAAAAACCGTTCTCCCGATATTCTTTTCTGCATCTCCCAGATTCCCTTTTAAATAGAAAGCTAGAGTTACACCGATACACGCTATAAGAAATGCCGTGAAAAAATAGAAAATTGCCTTTTTATTTTCTGAAAATATTTTTGTATGTTTATTCATTATTTTTTCTCATATTATTTAAAATACTTATCTACTCCATTTGCAATTCCTTTTGCCAGTTTCTTTTGATAGGATGCTGAATTTAACTGACGATCTTCCGTCGGATTTGTGAGAAAACCACATTCTAAAATCATTGTAGGAATCTTTGCCCAGTTAATTGTTGTGTAATAATCAGAACGAATTGTTCCATGGCTTTTCTTGTTTACAGCCTTCGCTACAGAACCTAAAAGGCAACTACCAAGGCGGCGGGAACTACCAAAAATCTTCTTACCAACATACTTTGAACTTCCAGGCACACAAACTAATGGTCCTTTCGCACTCGAGCCTGATGCGTTACAGTGAATACAAATATGAATATCTGCCCCACTTTTATTTGCTTTCTTTGTCCTTTGCTGATTTGAAAGTGCACAATTATTTGTTGTTCGGAGCATAATTACTTTATATCCTCTCTTTTCCAGCTCTTTTTTAGCAGCTTTCGCAATCGCAAGATTGGTCTTATACTCTGGAATATGCGTTCTAACTCCTGCAGTACCAGATGTCAGTTTTGCTTTTCTCCTTGAAGACCCAGGTGCTAATCTTTCTGTAGAAGAAATTCCTCTTCTCTGATGCCCTGCCGCAATAAAGACTGTACGCCGCTTTTTCGTTTTTTTTGCTGATTTTTTCTTTGTTGTGGCCACTGTTTTTGTTGTTACAGTCTTCGCTGATACTCTCACCATACCCAACGGTATCATCGTGACAACTAATAATACTACCAAAAAAAGACTTCCATATCTTTTTAATCTGTTTTGCATATTTTGTTCCTCCCTTTAAATTCAGCTTATAATGCTACTTATAAATTTATTTGCTTTTTTATTATACACTGGCTCACAAATAGCGTCTATATATGGATTTCTTAATTTTTTCTAAATAAAAAAGCAATAGAATCCCTATCTGTGAAGATAAAAGAATTCTATTGCTTTTTATTCTCATCTAATAGATTAAGCTCTAATTAGAAACGAGCTGGATTCAGCTTAACGCCAGGACCCATTGTAGAAGTAAGTGTAGCACTTCTGATGTACTGTCCCTTAGCTGCAGCTGGTTTTGCCTTAATGATGGCATCTATTAATGTCTGGAAGTTTTCGTTTAACTGCTCCTCTGTGAAAGAAGCTTTTCCGATTGGCACGTGAATGATGTTTGTCTTATCAAGTCTGTACTCGATCTTACCAGCTTTTAAGTCCTGAACAGCTTTAGCAACGTCCATTGTTACTGTTCCAGCCTTAGGGTTAGGCATTAAACCTTTTGGTCCAAGTACACGACCAAGACGACCAACAACGCTCATCATGTTAGGTGTTGCAACAACTTTATCGAAATCGAACCATCCTTCGTTCTGGATCTTTGGAATAAGTTCCTCAGCTCCTACGAATTCTGCTCCTGCTGCTACAGCTTCTTCAGCCTTATCACCTTTAGCGAATACGAGAACACGTACTTTTTTACCTGTACCGTTAGGTAAAACTACTGCTCCACGAATCTGCTGATCAGCGTGACGTCCGTCAAGACCCATTTTGAAATGAGCTTCGATAGTTTCATCAAATTTTGCACTGGCAGCTTTTTTTACGATGGCTACTGCTTCCGGTGCGTCGTATAAGTTAGTTTTATCTCTGAGCTTTGCAGCTTCCTGATATCTTTTTCCTCTTTTCATTCTAAATAACCTCCTGTGGTATTATCGGGAGCGACCCTCCCACTTCGTTGTATCTAATCAATCCGATTAATCTTCTACAGTAATGCCCATACTTCTGGCAGTACCAGCGATCATGCTCATTGCTGCTTCAATGCTCGCTGCGTTTAAATCAGGCATCTTCATCTCTGCAATTTCTTTGATCTTATCTTTAGAAATTGAAGCAACCTTTGTCTTGTTAGGAACGCCTGATCCGGATTTGATATTACAGTATTTCTTTAATAATACTGCTGCCGGTGGTGTTTTAGTAATAAAACTGAATGTTCTGTCCTGGTATACTGTAATAACTACAGGAATGATCAAATCGCCTTTATCTGCTGTTCTAGCGTTGAATTCCTTTGTAAACTGGACAATATTCACACCGTGCTGACCTAAAGCAGGACCTACAGGTGGTGCTGGAGTTGCCTTTCCTGCTGGAATCTGTAATTTAATATAACCTGTGACTTTCTTTGCCATGATAGCTAACCTCCTATTGTGGTAATTGCGGGAATGTCCCTCCCACTTTTCTGCTCCTTACGGAGTATCTTATAACTTCTTAACATCTAAAAATCCAATCTCTACAGATGTTTCACGACCAAACATATCTACTTCGATGGTAACAGTCTGTTTATTCATGTTAATTGCCGTTACAGTGCTTACTCTTCCTTCCCAGGCACCGGATGTTACTTCTACTAAGTCACCGATCTCGATGTCAATCTCAACTTCATTGTCACTTTGAGCAACAATACCAAGATTTCTCATCTCTGCCTCGGAAAGTGGTACTGGGTCTGACCCCGGACCAACAAAGCCTGTTACACCTCTGGTGTTACGAACAACATACCATGTATCGTCATTCATGACCATGTTAACTAACACATAGCCAGGGAACATTTTCTTAGATACGTTCTTTTTGACTCCACCCTTCATCTCGACTACGTCCTGAAGAGGGACTCTTACTTCAAATATCTGATCCTGAAGCTTTCTGTTTTCAATTGTTTTTTCAATATTAGCCTTCACCTTGTTCTCGTAGCCTGAGTAAGTATGGACCACATACCAGTTTAATTCTGACATATATTCACCTTTACCTTTATACTAGACCAGAAAATTAATTCCATACTGGAGAACCATATCCAGGGTAGCAATAATGACACCCAGGACAACGGATACAACCGTTACTGTAATTGTCTCTCTGATAAGCGTTTTTCTGTCAGGCCAGCTGATATTTTTAAATTCGGCTTTAAGGCCTTGAAACCAGCTTGTCTTCTCTGTTTTCTTTGCTTCGTCGCTCATCTTATCACTCCTTAAAAACCGGTCCGACTATTTTGTTTCTTTATGAACAGTATGCTTTCTACAGAATCTGCAATACTTTCTTGTTTCTAATCTTTCAGGATGATTTTTCTTTTCCTTTGTAGTATTGTAGTTACGCTGTTTACATTCTGTACATGCCAATGTGATTCTCACGCGCACAACTTCCACCTCCAATTTTGTTAAACGTAGGGTTTATTCTCATAAACCGATTTTAGGCATAAAAAAAAGACCTATTCCATCGCCACATTAATATATCATACCGATTTAAGTTCGTCAATCCTTTTTATGCACAAAATCCTGAAAAAGTCTTTTCTATATCTGCTCAATCTGCTCAGAATCTTCATAGCTTTTTTATATTTTCCACAATGTGCATAAGTTATCCACAAAATTCACACCTAATTGTGGATAAACTTCTTTTTTCTCCCCTTAGAGCAGTTATTTATCGTATTTTTTTGTATTCTATCTTCTTTTCTTAAAATGTGGATAAAATCTTGATAACTCCCCAGATATAAACAAATCTATTAATACATTCTTTTTTCCCTTATTTTCAGACAATTTTCGTGTTATTTTTTAACCAATTTATGGAAATTTTGTTATTGACAAGAAACGAATGTTCGTGTATGATGATGACATGGTCCACAGATTTAAATAAGGATACTCTCACACACAGAAGATACTCTTCCCTGCATTGATTCCTCTCTGTTATTGGTGCTCCTGTTAAATCCTATGTTCTACACATTGATAAATTACAAGTATTTCAATAGAATACATAATTAACTCAAATCTAATAACAATAAATATAATAACAATGGCATGTAATAACAATAACATCTATAATAAATATAAAGAAAGAAGGATTTTATTTATGAAACAAACAATTCGTATTAAGTATTTTACAGATAAAATTGAAAAACTTACCTATATTG
The DNA here is from genome assembly GCF_934307085.1 of uncultured Anaerobutyricum sp. Taxonomy (GTDB): domain Bacteria; phylum Bacillota; class Clostridia; order Lachnospirales; family Lachnospiraceae; genus Anaerobutyricum. The sequence goes on along the minus strand of NZ_CAKRCF010000036.1, from coordinate 11,379 downwards.
ATGGCAAGTCTGATTGGATTGACCTTCGTGCCGCAGATAATGTTTCCTTGAAAAAAGGCGAGTTTGCTCTCATTCCCCTTGGTATTGCTATGGAACTGCCAGCAGGTTACGAAGCTCACGTTGTCCCAAGAAGCTCCACTTTTAAGAACTTTGGGGTAATTCAGACGAATCACATGGGGGTAATTGATGAATCTTACTGCGGCGATAATGACCAATGGTTCATGCCAGTTTTAGCCGTTCGTGATACAGAGATTCATGTGAATGATCGTATCTGTCAATTTCGCATTATGGAACATCAACCTACTATTTCTTTTGAAGAATGTACTACTTTAAATGGCACTGACCGCGGTGGCTTTGGAAGTACCGGGAGAGCCTGATGCCTGCCGATAGATTTGCTATAATAATTCACTCTGCCCTGGAAAGAATAACTGTACAACTAACCCGGCATCTTCTTCCCACTCTTTTCCCAAGACACTGTCCTGTATGCTCTAAGTTAGTTCCTTACGGTACATTTATCCATGACGAATGCCATAATAAACTTCCTATAATACATTCCCCCGTATGTATGCGCTGTGGAAAGCCCGTGTCTTCTTCTACACAGGAATACTGTTATGACTGCCGCATCTTTCCAAAAAGTTTTGAAAAGGGAACCGCTCTTTTTCTGTATAATAAGAGAACCCGTCCTATTATGAGTGCTTTTAAGTATCAGAACAAGCGAATTCTTGCAGATTTTTTTAATTGGGAACTTTGCCAGCACCGACTTTCACAACTAAAATCTTTTGGAGTCACTGCTGTTGTTCCTGTTCCCATTCACAAAAACAAATATAAAAAAAGAGGTTATAATCAAGCCTCTCTGCTCAGCAGCAGGCTGGCTCTGACACTTAACCTCTCCCATTATCCTGATATGTTGATTCGTTCTATTGATACCCTTCCTCAAAAGCAATTTAGCCCTCAAGCCAGACTTACAAATCTAAAGAAAGCATTTTGCCTTAATCCACGTTATAATAATCTTCTTTCAGATAATCCTTCTCTTTCCATATTACTTGTTGATGACATTTATACAAGTGGTGCAACTATGGAAGCCTGCACTCGCATCCTTTTAGAATCCGGTGTAGCAGAAGTTTATATTTTATCTATTTGTATTGGTGTCTCAAGAGATTAGAATTCATAAAGACGAAATCTTCTACAAATTGTGCAGTGTACAGATTACCTTTTAATTTTCCAAACATACTCTACCCCTCTCTAAGACAATCATTTAATCCTGAATATCGTTTTTGCTCTGTCTCATTATGAATCATCTGTTCCACCATAGATTGTCTTCCCACAATTGCAACACATTTCTGCGCTCTTGTAATTGCAGTATACAACAGGTTTCTGTTGCATAGAATCGGTGGACCACTAAGAAGAGGCAGAACTACCGCTGGATACTCACTTCCCTGTGATTTATGAATTGTAATTGCATAGGCAAGCTCTAACTCATCTAAGCTTGAGAAAGGATATTCTACCTCCCTGTTTTCATCAAAGACAACCGTAATACGTTCAGAATATGTATTAATTTGCTTGATGATTCCCATATCTCCATTAAAAACTCCCAGACCTTCTTCAACAGAGAAGCCTTTTGCATTGGTAATCTTCCATTCGAGCTTATAATTATTCTTTATCTGCATTACTTTATCACCTTCACGGAAAATACCGGTACGACCTTCCTTCTCCTTTTTTGATTCAGATGCAGGATTTAAATAATACTGTAAAACTTCATTTAAGTGTTCTACTCCAAGTTCTCCCTTTCGCATCGGGGTAAGTACCTGAATTTCAAAAGGTGATGCACCAATATACTCCGGAAGCCTGTCTTTCACAAGGTAGACCAAGGCTCCCATCACTGAACGAACATCCCTCTTTTCAAAGAAGAAAAAATCCCTGTTTTTATTATCTAATGTAATGAGTTCTCCTGCATTAATCTTATGAGCATTAAGAATAATATGACTACTCTCTGCCTGACGGTATATCTTAGAAAGACGCACTACGCTAAAAGCTTCAGACTCAATGATATCTTTTAAAACATTTCCTGGACCAACACTTGGAAGCTGATTTGAATCACCTACAAGAATTAATCTTGTTCCCGGAACAATTGCTTTCAAAAGAGAATACATCAAATGAATATCTACCATGGACATCTCATCAAGAATAACCGCATCTGCTTCGATAGGATTCTCCTCATTTTTTTCGAAATGGGAACTGTCCCCGTCCTCAATCCCACCCGATACTTCTAAAAGACGGTGAATTGTTTTGGCTTCATATCCTGTCGCTTCTGTCATTCTCTTGGCAGCTCTTCCAGTCGGTGCCGCCAGAACAATTTCCATGTCTTCCATTTCAAAGCATCGTATCATAAGATTAATTGTCGTTGTCTTTCCAGTACCTGGACCACCTGTAACAACCACAACGCCTTTTGTGAGTGCTTCCTCTACTGCCTGCTTTTGCAAAAGGTCAAGCTGAAAATCCATAGCTTCTTCCAATTCACTAATACGCTTTCCATATTCACTCTTTTCCATAGGAAAATGCAAATCAAGATTCAATAACATCCTCGATGTATTCAATTCCATAAAATAATAGGAACTTAAATAAACATGTTCTTCCTTTCCGGATGTCCGAATCATCAACTTTTTATCAAGAATTAACTCCATCAGATGATCCTGTATGAAATCAGGAGACATGGAAAGAAGCTGTCCCGCACTTCGACATAATACCTCTCTTGGCAAATAAACATGTCCAGAAAGCGTTGCCTGCTGCAAGGAATATAAAATAGCCGCACATACACGGAAATCCGAATCTGGTGCAATTCCTGCCTTTGCCGCAATCGCATCTGCTGCCCGAAATCCAATCCCCGTAATATCCTCTGCCAGCTTATATGGATTGGTCTTTAAAATATCATACATTTTATTGCCGTATTCTTCAAAAATACGAACGGCAAAACGACTGGTAATTCCGTAATCTGACAAGAACATCATAGCATGTCTCATCTCCTGCTTTTCTTGGAACTGTACAGCAATATCCATCGCTTTTTTCAATGAAATCCCTTTTACTTCTGCAAGACGTTCCGGTTCACTCTCTATAATATCAAAAGTATTCGCTTTAAACTTCTTGATTACCCTTGCCGCCAGTGCTGGTCCCATTCCCTTAATTGCACCAGATGCAAGATATCGTTCCATCGCCGCTTTATCTTCCGGCTCCTTTACCGTATAGGATGTCATCTGATACTGCGGGCCATGTGCCGGATGATCTACATATTCACCTTCCGCACAAATATATTCGCCTTCGTTGATATAATGAAAATTTCCCACGAGGACTTCGTCCCCGTGGGTCGTTTCAATTTCCATTACGGTATATCCATTTTCCTCATTATGAAAGCGAATATGACTAACATATCCTTCCAGATGAGCCATTTAAAATCTCCTATTTTGCACCAAGATACTCAATGTACTGACCTGTACCAATTGCAACTGCTGTCATTGGATCATCGGCTGTCATTGTTGTAATTCCTGTCTTTTCCTCAATTAACTGTTCTAATCCCTGTAACATACTTCCGCCACCGGTAAGCACGATCCCTCTGTCAGAAATATCTGCTGCTAATTCTGGTGGAGTTCTCTCTAATACACTGTGAACTGCCTCCACAATCTGTGCTGTCGCCTCGCGAAGTGCCTCTCTGGTCTCTTCTGAAGTAACTGTTACTGTCTTAGGAAGACCTGTTACCAGATTACGTCCTCTTACTTCAATAGATGATTCTTCTGCACGTGTATATGCGCTTCCTACCTGAATCTTAATATCTTCTGCCGTACGATCACCAATCAATAGATTATGCTTCTTTCTCATATATCGTACAATTGCTTCATCAAAGTCGTCACCGGCAACTTTAATGGATGTGCTTACTACTGTACCTCCAAGAGAAATAACCGCAATATCAGAAGTACCACCACCAATATCAACAATCATGTTACCACATGGTTTTGCAATATCAATACCAGCACCAATTGCTGCTGCTACTGGTTCTTCAATAATCTTTACATCTCTTGCACCTGCAGCGTAAGTAGCATCTTCTACCGCCTTCTTTTCAACTTCTGTTACCCCACTTGGAACACAGACGGAAATTCTTGGCTTTCTTCCAAATAAACTCTTACCCACTGACTTATGAACAAAATACTTAAGCATCTTCTCTGTAACAGAATAATCACTGATTACCCCCTGTCTTAAAGGACGAACTGCTACAATATTACCAGGTGTACGTCCAATCATCAGACGAGCCTCCTCACCAATTGCCTTAATCTTTCTCGTGTCTACATCAAAAGCAACCACTGAAGGTTCCTTTAAGACAACACCTTTACCCTTTACATATACTAAAATACTCGCAGTACCTAAATCAATTCCAATATCCGTAGCCATTAGGAATCTCCTTTCCTTACAAACTCCACATCTTTTATCATAAATATTGATTGAAAACCAATATTAAAATCGTATCTTGATGTCAAATGCTGACACACTCGTTATCATTATAAACGAAACTACTCAAATTTCCAATAGTTTTTTATAACTAACCTGAGAATGACTCACTTTCGTAAGATTTTACAAATTATTTGATAAATAGTTACAAAATTGTAACATAATGATTCTTACGTGAAAAAAGGTACTGAGGACTATCTATTGTTCCTCAATACCTATCAGTCAGGACCCTGTTACTTATTCAGGTCAGTTCTTTTGCCATATACTGCCTATTCGTCAATTCCTTTTTCTTTTAAGTACTCAATAACATCTCCAACTGTTTCGATATCAGCAAGTTCTTCTGCAGGAATCTCTGTATCATACTCTTCTTCCAGTGCCATAGTCAGCTCAAATAAATCAAGAGAATCTGCCCCTAAATCTTCTTTAAAGGAAGTATCCGGTGTAATTTCATCTTCTTCCACGCCTAACTGTTCTGCAATAATCTCTTTCATCTTTTCTAACATAAGAAAAAATCTCCTTTTTATAAAATGTGTTAATCATGTTCAAAATTAATGTAAAATAAAATTATACGGTCATAATACTTCATATAATTATGTAAAGATATGTGCTATTTTTTTGCTATTCTAAGGAGATTATCCCTCGCTTCTTCATATAGCCTCTTCATATAATCATAGAAACATGACCTTATGACTCTAGTATCATACTATTCCCACATTTCTTTGTCAATATTTTTCCTTATTGAAAATTTTATTTTGTTAATATTCCTTGACAGCATTAAGAATTTCCCTTATTATAAAAATAGTAACTTTTATCATTATTATTTATATTCTATTTATACATCAATTATTATAAAAGGAGGATTTATTAATGGGTGTGCCAATGAAGAACAGCCGTCAAAGAAATGCCATATTAGAGTGTGTGAGGAATCATCATGACCATCCTACTGCTGATATTATCTATCAAGAACTGCGAGAAACTTTTCCTAATATCAGTCTTGGAACTGTATATCGTAACCTTTCACTATTAACTTCTCTTGGTAAAATCATGAAGATTACCTGTGAGAATCATGCTGACCGTTTTGATGGTCAGACAATACCTCACGCACATTTTGAATGCAAAGCCTGTGGTTGCCTACAGGACATTCCTTTTAAACCATCTATTCATCCACAAGAAGAAATTGGAGAAAATTTTGATGGAATTATATCCGATTATATAATAACCTTTCGAGGATATTGTTCTAAATGTTCTAAAAATACTAGTTTATGATATAGAACAGATACTTCTGAAAAATAATCTGTCTATCTCAACAAATTAAATTTTTGAAAATTTTTTTCATTTAAGTATTGACAAATCTTGTTCTTTAGATTATTATAAAACAGTAATGATTATCATTATTTTTAATAATCTTAAAAAGATTTCATTACTATGCAATATGTTACTTATATGATTTCGATAACAGATAAGACGCCATCTTAATAGTTATCAGACATTTTATTTTAGAAAAGGAGATTATTTATTATGAAAAAGTTTGTATGTAGTGTATGTGGATATGTTTATGAAGGTGAAGCTGCTCCAGAATTTTGCCCACTTTGTAAAGCGCCTGCTTCTAAGTTTATCGAACAGTCTGAAGAAAAGACATGGGCTGCTGAACACGTTGTAGGTGTTGCAAGCGACGTTCCTGAAGATATTAAGGCTGATTTAAGAGCAAACTTTGAAGGAGAATGTAGCGAAGTTGGTATGTATCTTGCTATGGCTCGTGTTGCTCATCGTGAAGGTTATCCTGAAATCGGTTTATACTGGGAAAAGGCTGCTTATGAAGAGGCAGAACATGCAGCTAAATTTGCTGAATTACTTGGTGAAGTAGTTTCTGCAAGTACAGAAGAGAACCTCAGAGTTCGTGTAGAGGCAGAGAACGGTGCTACTGCTGGTAAGTTTGACCTTGCAAAGCGTGCAAAAGCATTAGATCTTGATGCAATCCATGATACAGTTCATGAAATGGCTCGTGATGAGGCAAGACATGGAAAGGCATTCGAAGGACTTTTAAACAGATATTTCGGAAATAAATAATTTCTGATTTATAAGATCAAGAAAACAAACAGATAAACCCCCGAAACCTGTCATAGGTAAAACACCTTGTTTCACTACACTTAAACTGTTCAGTCACGATTTAAGTGTAATCTAAGATATGTTTTTACCTATGACAGGTTTCGGGGGTTTATGTTTGCTTCAATCCCAATCAATCCGAAATAATTCTAATTTACTTGCTAAAACAAAACTCAATAAAAAAAAGCTCCCTGCCGGACTTGAACCGGCGACCTACGCATTACGAATGCGTTGCTCTACCAGCTGAGCCAAGGGAGCTTGCCAAAACTGACTTAATTATTTTACTATACTTCTATCAAAAAATCAATAAGAAAATTCTGCTTTTATTCCGTCTAAAGACAAATTATCAACCCAAAATAATCTATGTTGTCATCCAAATTAATAAAAAAACTGATGACCATTCTTCCTACAAGGAGCGAAATCACAATCACAGCTTATTTCACTCCCTGATTTCATTTAGCTGATTTTGCAACTCAAAATGTATTATACAATAACCCCATTGATATTTAACTGTTTGTCATCTTCTCCTTTTCCGTAGCCAAGCCGGTCATATTGCGCTTTGACTTCCTCCCACGGAAGTTTATCATGCTCTTCCTTGAGATAGGAAATAATATCTGCAATACCTTCTCCTGTAAAAGAACTGGTCATAAATATCTTCTTACAACCAGCAAGTCTAAGCCATTCTGCTGCCTGTTCCGGATTTGCTGCCCAGTGGTCGCACTTAGTTACGATACCTACAACTTCTCTGTTTGACTGAGCTGTTACATTCGGTGGATACAGTGAAAATGGTTCTGTTGCACTTATTAAAAGTCCTACAACATCAGCTTCCGCACTGTAGACAGCTAGAGAACCAGCCAACTCCTTAGTCTCTGCATATTCACCAGGGGTATCAATAATGACATCGTAATGGTTGATATATTGCGTCTTATGGTAGACAATCTTCTTACCTTTCATCGCCTGTGTAAGGGTTGTCTTACCCGCTTCACTTCTTCCGATAAATATTATCTTTCGCATTTTTACACTTCCTCGTCTGCCTTGTTCTTTGTTATATCTATTCTATCACATTGAACAATACAGGAAAAGGTTAAAATTTGGAGAATTCTTTGCGTTTTCTGCGAAATTTTAGTTCTTCAAAACCTTCTCGAATCTTTTCTGTTCTTTCATTATAAATAAAGTCATAACTTAAACAAGATAATATCAGTGCAGTAAGCACATCTACTACAGAATGCTGCTTAAGAAACATTGTAGACAAAATAATCAGCGTTGTCATAACAAAAGCTCCCATCCTTGCCGCTTTATTATCTTTAAGCTTAGGACTGTTCTTTACCGCAAAATATACCGCCATTGAATTGAATACATGAACGCTCGGAAGTACATTTGTTGGCGTATCCATTGAATAAATCATCTTCGTAAGCTGCACAAAGATATTATTCCTTGCAAATGTCTCTGGTCTTAATTCCAGCCCATTCGGATATAGAAATGAAACTATAATAAAAACTGTCATTCCAAGCATTCCAAAATACATCAACTTACAAAACGATTCCTTTTCCTTAAAGAAAAAATAAATTCCTCCTACTGCAATGTAGGCAAACCATAAAAGATATGGTATGATAAATACTTCTACAAAAGGAATATACTGATCAATCGCACAATTGATAATATGTAATTTATCCGGTACTCTCTTCTCCAAATACGCAAATGCTGCTAAATAAAACGGAAAGTACAAAAGGAGTAAGCCATGTCTATAATTCTTTAATTTTTCTGCCATAATATCACCTTTTCTCTAACCAATCACTATACCAACATATACTACGCCTTATCTATAGATAGACTTTTAGATATAGTAGTCTTATAGTTTATTACCGCACTGTCTTTTTCAGCACTTTTTATCATCTAAAAAATGTAACGCATCTTTTTCGATAAGTCAATGCATTTTCCCGGACTTCACAATATCTTAAAGAAATTGTTAATTTCCCCCTTTTCTTTTTTCTTCAAACTCTTTCAAATATCCTTTTAACTGTTTAAAAGACTCTGCATATTTAGGAGAAACCATTGTTGGATTTCCTTTAATAAGCATTCTGACATTTCCAGTTCCTTTTCTTTTCAGGAAAAAGCTTCTATCTTTTAATTTACTGAATTTCTCTTTTACTTCAAGCATTTCAAGTTTTTGAGTTTCTGTGAGTTTCGGAAGTTCTGCCATTTCTTTCATCTTACTAAGGCGCAATTCGATTTCTTTACCGATTTCATCCATACGCTCTACTGCCGGATGATTCCTAACGTACTCTCTCCACTCCTGATCAAGAACTGCAATAACTACATCTGCTCGCTTTCTAAGTATAACCACTTCTTTTCGTACATTTTCCATTCCGACAAGAATATTTCTAAGATCAATTGCATCACGTATGGAAACACATAGGTCTACTGCCAGTCCAGCACTTACCACCCATACAAAAATCTCATCCGCCATCTCTGGTATAAACTCAAGTGCATGTAAAATTGCCGGATGCAACACTTCATTCATCAAAATAGTTAAAAATCCCCATGCGACAGAAGATGACAGACAAATATATCCCTTATAATTAAACTTCTGATTAGAATAATCCCAGTATCTTACTTTTAATAAGTCCTCCATTACTGCTCCTGTCACAAGTTCTAATAATGTTGCCCCTAATACTCCCGCAAAATACGTCAAAATCAAATTATCTTTAAATGGTTCCGATACAAACAACATCATTACTGCCCCACTTCCGTAAATAGGAAGAAATGGACCATGCAAAAAACCTCTGTTTACCCATTCTTTTTTTCTGAAAGAAACATAGCAAGACTCGAAAATCCAGCCTAAAAAGCAATACACATAAAAATATAAAATCCATTGCTGTAATGTATACTGTCCTATCATTCTTTTTATCCTTTCTAAATCATTTTCTTTAATCAATTCTATACAAATATATTTTTTAATCTATAAATGAGCAAATGCATTTCTTTTAATGCCTATAAAATCGCCGTTACCTTCTGCTGTTTTTAACATTATATATCTTTACTTCTTCTTTTATTTATTCTCTGTAAATATGTTCCCTGTTTTCTATAAGTATGCTCTCCAATAGAAAAATAGCTTCTGAAATCATATTCTTCTACAATTTCAGAAGCCTTTTTAAATTACATAATCATTACCGTTCTTCGCATAATGCCATTCTATCAAATCTTCTAAGGTAGTATGATCGACTACTCCGCTGATTGCCTCGCTTAACTTTCTCCATAACGGAATTGTCATACACTCTTCCACCCGCTCACAGACTTCACTGCCCACTTCTAAACACGGAACAGGCTCTATACTGCCCTCCGTAATTCTAAGAATCATACCTACCGTATATTCATCTGGACGTTTCGTGAGGAGATATCCTCCCTGTGGTCCACGAATACTTCTAAGATAGCCCGCCTTCGTCAGCACTGAAACAATCTGCTCTAAATACTTTCCAGATACTTCCTGACGCTTTGCAATATCCTTCACCCTGACAGGTGTTCCATCACGGTCATTCATTGCGATATCAAGCATTAAGCGAAGAGCATATCTACCTTTCGTCGAAATTCTCATAACGCTCTCCCCTCTCATTATTATTAACTTTTCACTACTAAATTATTTGCGTTAGAACTTAAATATTAGCTTAAATACTTTACTCTGAAAAATGAAAATGCAGTCATTACTCCCACCATGAGAAACAGCCATGCTATCATGGTAATCATTCCAGCATTGCGATTCCCTTTAGCCTGCATACTCAGCCCTGTACGCCACATAATAAATCCGATGATAGCTACGATAATTCCAAGCCCCATCCACATCTCAACTGTCATTGTTCTTCCTCCTGATTCTGACTGTTTAAACTAGAATGTCTCTTCATACACGCTCTAAGCCGTCACAGCCACTTTATCTTTATATGATAATCTATTCTCTGTGTTCTTGTCAAGTTATAATAAGCGTGTTATAATTCTAATAATGTAAAAGAAGGGGTGGTATTTTTATGACTACGATTAAATGCCGCAAATGCGGAAAAGTTTACCCATTTGATGAAAAAATATGTCCTGATTGTGGATATGATATTCGAAAAGATGAAGCCTTATCTCCTCGTGACAGAGCTGCTCTTGGACTTAAAAGTGACTCTGCTCTCTTTGAAGAGTTAGGAAAAGAAAATATGGAACGCTGGAAGACCCAAACGAGAGAAGAACGTTTGCAAGATGCCTGGGAAAATAGAAACAAATTCGAAATCCGCCCTGACCAGGGAGGACTTCCTCGTGTAAATATTCCAATGAATACGATGTTGTTTTTGACGGTTATTTTTGTGGTGGCTGTATTTCTTGCTAAGTATTTGGCTTAAAATAATCACTTTTTATTCATCAAGAGGCTGATGCTCCTCTAGAGCGTGTTTGAAAAATGCTCTAGAACTTCTGCCTAGTCAGAAATTATCAAAAGCTGTTTACAAATAATAGTCAAAACAGGCGAGGAAAGGTTTGAGGACTTAATCTTAGACACTTTCAGTTGACGTCCGTTTGTTGAGTAAAATAAAAGAGACTATCGTGAAAACGATAGTCTCTTAATTTGTTATATTATGTAGTAAATTAGATTACTATTATATCCTATAATGGTAATGCAGCGTAAATAGCTACAGCTACTAATGCACCGATTACAGGTCCGATTAATGGAGCTGTTAAACCATAAGCCCAGTCAGCATCTCCTTTACCTTTAATAGGTAAGATAGCGAATGCTAAACGAGGAGCTGTATCTCTGGCTGC
>NZ_CAKRCF010000035.1 GCF_934307085.1 uncultured Anaerobutyricum sp. | reverse complement strand
AAATTAATGATACTGTTTATGCTGGATAATCTGGATTTTCCACTGACAAATTCCCAGCTAAGCGAATTTTTTGTAAATCACGGCTACACATCCTACTTCCATTTACAGCAGGCAATCAACGAACTGGTGGAATCAGAATTTGTCCGTGCAGAAACCATCCGTAACACAACCAACTATCACCTTATTGACTCTGGAAAAGAGGCACTTTCCATGTTCCACACCCAGATTTCTGAGCCAATCAAGAACGATATTCTCGACTATTTTGCCGAGAAAAAGTACCAGCTTCGAAAAGAAGTTGACATCACCGCCGACTATTACCCACTCAAAAAGAAACGCGGTGAATATATGGTAAAAACCCAGATTAAGGAAAAAGGCTCACTTCTTTTAGAGCTTAGCATCAATGTGGTATCAAAAGAACAGGCAATTGCGATATGCGACAGCTGGGAGAAGAAAAGCGATGCAGTGTATGGGAAGGTGATGGAGATGTTATTGTTGGATGAATGATTTTGCGGTAAAACACAATGCTGGTTTGTTACCGCCAGAGAATACTCTGTCAATGACCATAACTATAACACTATTCGAAAATAAACAAGAACTTATTTAGCACATGTAATTTTGAAACTTTTCCCATCATAGTTAAAGAGTCCATCATTTTTTTCCTCTAACGCTTTTATCATGTGATAGGTATACTCATTATATGGTGTTGGAATTCCCAGTTCTTTCCCCATGCGTACTAATACTCCGGAAAACATATCAATCTCCGTGTGACGACCGGCATCAATATCCTGCAAGGTAGAGTACCGTGCTGTTGGAGGAACTGCACTTCCACGCGTGGACTTTATATCCACTTTGCTCATATCAATTCCTTTTGCCGCTGCAACCGCTTCCACTTCTTTTTTAAGCCCATCACTGATTGCCTTCATATGTTTACTGTCACTATAGCAGCCGACTCCTGCTCCCAAAATTGCCTGTGGAAGATTATTGCAAATATTTAAGCGATATTTACTCCACATTTCCTCACGGATATATTCTGTCGCACGAAAATGTAAGCCTGTATCTGCAAATAGTTCCTTAACTGCCTGTACTCTCTCACTCTCAAATGGTGCAGAAATTTCTCCAAAAATAATTCCAATGGTAGTCTCTGGGTCGAAGCAATACCCCGCTCCTTCTTTATGAGAAGCCACCTTTATAAGCGAATATAAAATATGGGATGCATCTACTTTCTCAGAAATAATTTCTTCACTGTCTACTCCGTTCATCAGACTCATGATAATCGTGTTATCTCCAACAGTCTCTTTAATACTATCAACAACTCCCGGTAATGCTCCATATTTTAGAGAAACAATCAAAAGGTCAACTCCATTGGCTTCACTTGGAGCCCACACCTCTGGACGATATACTTTTCCATTAATTAAACATCCATTTTTCTCAAGACGTTCCTTTCTCTCTCCCTCAGCAATCACGCCAAGCTTAATATCCTCACGATTCGAAAGCCCCCAGATTACATAAGAGCCTACCGCTCCAGCTCCGAGAATAGCAACTGATTGTATCTTCATATTTATCACCTCATAAATTTTTGTAAAAAATCGCTTCTATTATATCAATTAATTAGGATTTTGAAAATACTGCATTTTTATCTTTTGACCACTGCATAGGAGTTCTGCTGTTATCTCTGGATCTTTCCGCTAAGATTTTTAATGCCTCCTCTTTTGTTTTGCCCTGTGATAGAAGTATCTCGTAATAATTGAGGCTTTCTACATCCCGGTAAGAAGAAATATCATTATAGTGTGCATCACGCCATCGACCGGATTATTTCCGCTTCTATGATAATGCAGTACGAAGATAGATTTTGATATGCTCTGGAACAACAGACGAAAATCTATATCTGTGGCTGCCTAACCTCACCTCACAACTTAGTTATAGAATGTCAGTCCTTTCGAATTTAATTTCCTGGGAAGTCACAAGCTTCTGGAGAATCTCCATTTTCACCAACTGTAGATTTAGAATAGCCAGAAAAAAGAAACAATACCATATCCCAGATGCGGCTTCGGAGCGTGTTTAAGATGCGGACGAGCATCTTAAATACAGCGACTACAGAGCATCTGGAATATGGTATTGTTTCTTTTTTCGTCTTATTCTTCTACTAACGCATATTCCTCAATCAGTTCCCAGATTTCATCTCTTCCTGCTTTTGTGACAGCAGAAAATGGTACAATCGGTACGCCTTCGATTACTTTTAAAGTATCTTTTAACAGCTTTAACTGTTTCTGAAGCTGGCTTCGTTTGATTTTATCGGCTTTGGTTGCTACAATTACCGGTGAGAAACCGTTACTTAAAATCCAGCGATACATCTGTACATCGTTGTTGGTCGGTTTATGACGAAGGTCAATGAGTAAAAATACCATACGAAGCTGTTCGGAAGTATGGAGATAGTTCTCTATCATCGGTCCCCATTTGGCTGCAACTTCTTTGGATACTTTAGCATAACCATAGCCTGGAAGGTCTACGATATACATCTCTTCATTGACATTATAGAAGTTAATAGTCTGCGTTTTTCCTGGCTGTCCAGAAGTTCTTGCTAAAGACTTCCTATTTACGAGTGCATTAATCAGGGAAGATTTCCCTACGTTTGATTTGCCGGCAAATGCAACTTCTGGCAGAGTATTCCGTGGAAGCTTACTTGTGATTCCACATACGGTCTCTAAGTTTACATTTTTAATAACCATATTTTTCCTCCTTTCTGTAACTTTTTAAACCATGTTTCAATATATATATCAGTTAATCTAAATCATAAATTTTAATATGTATTGATTCCCTGGCTCATTATTTAATTCCTATTGATTATTTAGCTATTATCTTTGATAGAAATCAATGACTTAATTATTCAAACATCGTAGTTACTTTTTCAAAGCATGTTCAATCACTTCATTCATATCCTCAACATAAATAATCTTCATGCCACCTGTAATCTCCTCATCAAGTTCTGCAACGTTTCGTTTATTTCTTGCTGGAACAAGGACTTCTTTTACGCCAACAGTTTTGGCTGCTAAAAGTTTTTCCTTTAAGCCGCCGATCGGAAGGACTTTGCCACGAAGAGTAATCTCTCCTGTCATAGCAATATCCCCACGAACAGGAATTTCTGTAATTGCAGAAAGGATGGCCAGAGCCATTGTAATACCTGCAGATGGACCGTCTTTTGGTACAGCTCCTTCTGGAATGTGCAGGTGGATATCATGTTTATCAAAGTAATCACTGTCAATGTCATATTTTTCTGCAATAGAGCGGATATAACTAAGACCTATCTGTGCAGATTCTTTCATAACATCGCCCATACGTCCGGTAAGTCCCATCTTTCCTTTGCCTGGCATGACATTTACTTCGATAGAGAGGGTATCGCCACCAACGCTTGTCCAGGCAAGTCCTCTTACAACGCCAATCTGTGGTTTTAAATTTTCATCTTCATCCTCAAATGGGGCTGGTCCAAGAAGTTCTTTTAAGGACTTTTTCTTAATATCCACTTTTTCTTCGCCCTCAACGATTTTGCGGGCGGCTTTATGCATAAGCTGTCCGATAGTACGTTCAAGATTACGAACTCCGGCTTCTCTTGTATAAGAATGAATAACCTCACGGATAACTTCATCAGAAATACTTACCTGTTTTTTCGTAAGTCCGCTTAGCTTTCTCTGTTTCTTTACAAGATAATTTTCTGCGATGTGGAATTTTTCATTCTCTGTATAGCTGGAAAGTTCAATGATTTCCATACGGTCAAGTAGCGGCTTGGGAATCGGTGCAAGATCATTCGCTGTTGCGATAAAGAATACTTCACTTAAATCTAATGGTACTTCGAGATAATGATCACGGAAGTTCACATTCTGCTCACCATCTAATACTTCAAGAAGTGCAGATGCGGTATCTCCTTTGTAATCACTGCTTACTTTATCTATTTCATCTAACAGCATCACTGGATTTTTCACGCCTGCCTGACGGATTCCCTCCGCAATTCTTCCCGGCATTGCTCCAACATACGTCTTTCTGTGTCCACGGATTTCTGCCTCATCTCGCACACCACCTAAGGAAATGCGGACATATTTCTTATGAAGTGCTCTTGCGATGGACTTTGCAATTGAAGTTTTTCCAGTTCCCGGAGGTCCTACAAGACAAAGAATCGGTGTCTCCCCCTTTTTCGTAAGGAAACGAACCGCAAGATAATCAAGGATTCGCTCCTTCACTTTTTTAAGACCGTAATGGTCTTCCTCTAAAATCTCCATCGCTTTCTCAAGACTTTTACTATCTCTTGACACTTTATTCCACGGCATTTCAAGCATTGTCTCGATGTAATTCTTCGTCATTGTGCTTTCTGCTGCAACAGGAGGCATCTTTTTGTAACGCTTGATTTCTTTTTTAATCTTATCTTTTACTTCTTTAGAAGCTTTTAATGCCTCACATTTTTCGAGGTATTCATCTGCCTCTGAGACAATATCTTCCTCGCCAAGTTCCTCTCTGATTACCTTTTGCTGTTCTCTTAAAAGATAATCTTTCTGGTTTTTATCTACATTTTTCTTTACTTTTTCTGCGAGTTCATTACGGATAATGCTGATTTCCACTTCTTCTTTTAAAATGGCAAGAAGCAGTTCTGCCTGCTTCTTCACATCGGCTTCTTCTAAAATCTGCTGCTTCTTTGTAAGTTCAAATGGAAGCTGGGATGCCAGCTCGTTAATAAGCGGAAGCAGTTCTTTTTCATCAATGACTTTCTGAAGCTGTGGTGCGAAAAATCCCGGATTCTTTTCAGAAAATTCTTCTGCTCCTTCTTCTAACATTCTAAAAAATGCTTCCTCTTCTACTGGATTTTCCGGATAATTTGTATCAGGAATCTCTTCAACTTCTGCCTTTGCACATCCATCAAATTCGATATAAGATGTGATTTTGGCTCTTGCCTCACCCTCTACAAATACTCTCAAAACACCCTGTCCGGCTTTTACCATCTGAAGAATCTTTGCGACTGTTCCTACAGTATATAAGTCTTCTTCCTCCGGTTTATCTAAAGATGGATCTATCTGATTCACCAGAAAAATTCTCTGTTCATGATTTACCGCCTGCTCTAATGCTGCCATTGATTTTGGTCTTGATACTTCAAAATACACGGAAGTATTTGGGTAGACCATCTTGCCCCGCAATGCAAGTAAAGGTAATATTTGTTTCTGCATTTTTCCCTCCTTTTTCGGAGTATTTTTATATTTATTATTTATAACAAATTACTAACGTACTGTCATTTTTCTAAATAACTCACTTGTTTTTCATTAAACTATGTTATCTTCACCGAGCAATACTGTCTATTGTCTCATTTAACCGCTTTATTGATAAGAAGTATTCTATATTATTTGTATGAAAATGTACTATTATATAAAAAGGCTGGCACAAAGGTAACAAAAAAACTCCCTCCTGTGTCAGCCTGTGCCTCTTAACAGTAAATGTTAAGCGATTTCGTTGTTATTTTTCTTTTGACGCTTTCTAGTAACTGTCTTTTTCGTTACTGGCTGGTCATGATAAGTCAGCTCCGGCTCACCGTTTCCATCCACTGTCTCTTTTGTAATTGTACAAGATTCTACCATATCATCAGATGGAATCGTGTACATTAAATCCATTACTACAGATTCCATGATAGAACGAAGTCCTCTGGCTCCTGTATTTCTCGCAATTGCCTTTTCTGCAATCGCTTCTAATGCATCATCAGTAAATTTAAGCTCTACACCATCCATCTCAAATAATTTCTGGTACTGCTTTACTAATGCACTCTTTGGCTCTGTAAGAATCTTTACAAGAGCATCCTTATCTAATGGATTCAGGGATACATTGACAGGAACACGGCCAATGAATTCTGGAATTAATCCAAACTTTACAAAGTCTTCTGGAAGAACCTGTTTTAATAAAACTCCAACGTCCTTCTTTCGCTGTTCCATAATCTCTGCCTGGAAACCGATGGACTTCTTTCCGATACGGTTCTCAATAATCTTTTCAAGGCCATCAAAAGCTCCACCACAAATAAATAAAATATTTGTTGTGTCAATCTGAAGGAATTCCTGATGTGGATGCTTTCTTCCTCCCTGAGGTGGAACAGAAGCAACGGTTCCCTCTAAAATCTTTAATAAAGCCTGCTGTACTCCCTCACCGGAAACATCTCTGGTAATAGAAGTATTCTCTGACTTTCTTGTAATCTTATCAATCTCATCGATGTAAATAATACCGGTCTGTGCACGCTCAATATCATAATCAGCGGCCTGAATCAGCTTCAGTAAGATGTTCTCTACATCTTCTCCTACATAACCTGCTTCTGTCAATGCTGTCGCATCTGCAATGGCAAATGGTACGTTAAGCTGTCTTGCTAATGTCTGTGCAAGAAGTGTCTTACCTGAACCAGTAGGTCCAAGCATAATGATGTTACTCTTCTGAAGCTCTACATCATAGCTTCCACCTGCCAGTATACGCTTATAATGATTGTATACTGCTACGGATAAAACCTTCTTTGCTTCATCCTGACCGATAACATAATCATCTAAGAACGCCTTCATCTCTTTCGGCTTCATCAGATTGATTTCCTGTGTGTCTTCATTAAAATCTTCAAACTCGTCTTCCATGATTTCTGTGCATACCTCAATACACTCATCACAGATATAAACACCCTTTGGACCAGCTACGAGTTTTCTTACCTGATCCTGGGTTTTATTACAAAATGAACATCTGAATTGCTTGTTGTTGTCGGATCGTGTTGCCATATTGTCACCTCACTCCTGCTGCAATCTGTCTCATAGAAAAGTTACCACAACTATAATAGATAGCTGTGGTAACCCTCTGATTTAATGTATTCTCAAAACCCGCCAGAATCCGCCATAAAAGCAGATGCACCTGAATTTCGAAAATGCATTCTACTGTCTTTTCTCAACCACGGCATCAATAATACCATATGCTTTTGCCTGCTCAGCTGTCATATAGTTATCTCTTTCCGTATCCTGAACGATTTTCTCGTATGGCTGACCAGTATTCTCTGCAAGAATTCTGTTTAATTTTTCTTTTGTACGCAGAATCTGTTCTGCTACGATTTCAATCTCTGTAGCCTGTCCCTGAGCACCGCCGGATGGCTGGTGAATCATAATCTCAGAATTCGGAAGAGCCAGACGTTTTCCTTTTGCGCCGCCGGCCAGAAGGAATGCTCCCATACTGGCTGCCATACCCATACAAATCGTGGATACGTCGCACTTTACAAACTGCATGGTGTCATAAATCGCCATTCCAGCAGTCACAGAACCACCCGGACTCATGATGTATAAGCTGATATCCTTCTCAGGGTCCTCAGACTCTAAGAAAAGGAGCTGTGATACAATCAGGCTCGCTGTGGTATCGTTAACCTCTTCACCAAGAAAAATAATTCTCTCTTTTAAAAGACGGGAATAAATGTCATAAGATCTCTCCCCATGACTTGTCTGTTCAATGACATAAGGTACTAAACTCATAATTCCTCCTGTTTCTACATAAACAGCAACCAGAAATTTTAATTATGTGTAACTGTATTCAAGTTACGACTATTTTTCTTCAAAATCAAGCTCTTCAGTAGCTTCTGTTACATTTGCCTGATCCAGTACAAATTCAACTGCTTTCTGGACTGCGATGTCTTTCTTCATGTTCTCTTTCTGTTCTTCTGGAATCATACCTTCAATCTGGCTTGCTTCCATCTGATACATCTGAGCCATCTTTTCAAATTCTTTCTTTAAGTCTTCTTCGTTCGCTTCGATATTTTCTGCTGCAACGATTGCTTCAAGAACAAGGCTTCCCTGTACTCTCTTTAATGCATCACCCTTCATGCTCTCTCTTAAAGCATCCATGTTCTGTCCGGAGAACTGAACATACTGTTCAAGAGAAAGTCCCTGGTAAGCAAGTCTCTGTTTGAACTCATCTACCATCTGGTCTACCTGGAAGTCAACCATAGCATCTGGGATATCCATCTCAGAAGACTCTACGATTTTCTCAATAAGAGCGTTCTCTGCTGCAGACTTAGCCTGTTCTTCTTTTGCTGTAGCAAGTTTTTCTTTTACGTCGTTCTTGTACTCTTCAAGAGTATCGAACTCTGTTGTATCCTGTGCGAAATCATCATCGATTGCTGGAAGCTGTTTTTCCTTGATTCCAAGAACTTTTACGTGGAATACTGCAGCCTTACCAGCTAAATCTTCTGCATGATACTCTTCTGGGAAAGTAACTTCTACGTCTTTTTCTCCACCGATTTCAACACCGATTAACTGTTCTTCAAAATTATCGATGAATGTGTGGGAACCGATTACTAACTGCTGGTTCTCTGCTGTACCACCGTCAAATGCAACACCATCAACTGTTCCTGCATAGTTAAGAGTGATGATATCTCCATCCTGTACAGCTCGGTCTTCTACAGTGATTTCTCTGGCGTTCTGTTCCTGAGCTTTCTTTAATTCAGCTTCTACTTCTTCGTCAGTTACTTCTACAGAATCCATCTGTACATCTAAACCTTTATATTCTCCTAATTTCACTTCTGGTTTTACAGCTACTTCTGCTGTAAAGATGAAGTTCTGTCCTTTTCCAATCTGAGTTACGTCTACTTCTGGACGGGAAACTACTTCAAGACCGCTTTCTTCTAATGCTGCTGCATAAGCTTCTGGCATAAGTTCGTTTGCTGCATCTTCGTAGAAAACTCCTGCACCATATTCTTTCTCAATGATATACATAGGTACTTTTCCTTTACGGAAACCTGGCAGATTAAAAGAGCCTTTCTTCTTATTATAAGCCTTCTTCATTGCTACATCAAATTTAGATGCCTCTACCTCGATAGTAAGCTTGGCCATATTATGCTCTAATTTTTCAACCTGTACGCTCATTTTTAATATCCTCCTTAATATGTTCCTTATTTAAAGTTTATTCATAGTAAACTCATTTTGTATTTTAATTATATGAAAACACATTTAAACATTATAACATGAGAAATATTCACTGTCTATAACTATTTGATGAAAAACTGATAGAAAACTTGCATAAAATCACCGAAAAACAAACGAAATAAGCTGTCTGTCCTCATTTTTTAAGGGCAGACAGCTCGTTCTTACGGTATTCTGATTTCAGTAAGGGACTTCTCTAAAGAATCAGTGAAAATTTAGCGGTTCTGACCAGCCATTTCCTCTTCCTGTCTCTTGATCATCTTACGAACCATTTCTCCTCCGATGGAGCCGGCATCTCTTGCAGTAATATCTCCGTTATATCCCTGTTTTAAATTTACACCAAGTTCGTTGGCTACTTCCATTTTAAAACGGTCCATTGCGTCTCTTGCTTCCGGTACTTCTACTCTGTTAGATGAAGAATTTTTATTACTTGCCATTGTCTCTACCTCCGTAATGAATCTTCGATTTGAATACCGTAATCCTATTGTGTGCAAATGGCGGGAAAATATAATGGTAAATTATTGAAATGTTGTCGAAGCTTTATGATTAAAATATTTGCGATTATCCTTAATTTTCGAGTCGTTGCCATCCCAAGGCTTCTACTCCGCTGTGTTGTGGCAATATGTGCAAATACTTGAAAATTAAGGATAATCGCAGATATTTTAATGTTGAAGGTTGTGACAACATTTCAATAATTTTAGTTTTGGGATTGAAACAGAAATCATTCATCCAAATTATGGTTACATTTTGCTGTGTATTTTCCGCATTTGCTTTTTTGATATTATTTGGAGTAGAGTTCCGATATTTTTCAAAGTTTTTATTATTGAAAAAACAAATGAAAAGTTTTTATTAGAACCAGCCTACTTTTTCACGAAAAATTATAATACCACACCCATAACCATCGTATAAATAGTCTGTTTCCCTGAAGAGGGGGCTACTCAATCCCTATGAGGGACAGAATTTCATCCGGCTTTTTGATTATGATTTTGGCTCCGTGTTGTTTTAGAAATTCTTCCCCGCGGAATCCCCAGTCGCACAGGATTTCATCCATCCCACTGTTTCTTGCTGTTTCGATATCTACATCAGAATCTCCGATATAAACAGCATTCTCAGCGGTGCTTCCAAGCTGTTTTAATGCTTCGATTACCGTATCTGGCGCTGGCTTCTTTCGGATGCCTTCGCTTTCTTTTTCTCCAATTGCAACAGGAATTAAATCTTTAAAATAGATTGCATTTAATTCTTTTACAGCAAAGTCTGCTTTATTAGAGACAATCGCAATCTTGATATTATTTTCTTTTAAAGTATGAAGTAATTCCATAATACCATCATAAGGCCTTGTTGTGTCATTACAGTGCTTACCATAATGTTCTTTGAATGTGGCAAATGCTTCCTCAAAATTAGGGGCATTTTTCCCTTCTGGAATTGCTCTTTGCATGAGTAGCAGGATTCCATTTCCTACATATCTTCGAACTTCATCTAAAGTATGCTCTGGATATCCAAACTTCTTCATGGCATAATTTACACTGTTTTTTAAGTCTTCTAATGTATCAAGTAAAGTTCCATCAAGGTCAAATACCACAGTGTCTTTTTTGTTCATATTTTTTATCCCTTATCTTCTTAAATATATCTTTTATATTTATCTTTTTATATTTTACTGTTTAATTATAATTTAATTCGTTAGTTTATCACTATAAACTTCAGATATATATTCTATTTTCAAAGTATGTTTGAAAAATAAAAATTTGTCTGCACACTCTAATTTCGGGCAAATCACATCTGTCATTTGCCCGAAATTAAAAATCTTATTTAACTATACTTTTAGCTATATCTACATTGGACGATAAAGCATGCTACGGTTAATATCCTTAATAGATGCTGCTCCGCACATTGCCATTGTGTCAGAAAGTTCTGCTGCAAGTTTTTCGATGTAGAGTTTTACACCTTCTTCTGCTCCGCCGTAAACTGCCTGTACAAATGGGCGAGCAATAAGTACAGCATCTGCTCCCATAGCTAATGCTTTGAAAATGTCGGTTCCCTGACGAATGCCGCCATCGACAAAAATCTTCATACGTCCCTGATTCCACTCAACAATTCGCTCTAAAACTTCTGCTGTTGCAGGTGTCTGATCAAGAACTCTTCCGCCATGGTTAGATACTACAATTGCACTTGCTCCGGCATCAAATGCTTTCTTTGCTCCAGCTACTGTCATAATTCCCTTTACAATAAATGGAATGCCTGCCGCATTAACAATCTCTCCAAGCTGCTCTACTGTTTTACTTCCTGCCGGTGGATTGAGATTTTTAAGAAATGGAAGTCCTGCCGCATCAATATCCATCGCTACCATCTTCGCTCCGGCATCCTGTACCATATCCATTTTTTCACGGATTGTCTCAATGTTCCATGGCTTAACTGTTGGAATTCCCTGTCCATGATTCTTTTTAATTGCTGCTGCCGCTGCCTTAAATACATCTGGATTTGTACCGTCTCCTGTAAATGCCGCAATTCCATTTGCTGCACAGGCAGAAACTAAAATATCATTATATGTTAAATCATCATACTTATCCCCGTAATGAAGCTTCATTGCTCCAACAGGACCTGCAAAAAATGGATAGGCGAATTTTTCTCCAAACAGTTCAATACTTGTGTCTGGTGTTACATTCTCGCAAATAGTATCCATATTGATGCGGATATTTTTCCAGGCATCATAATTTCTCATAGCAACATCGCCTACACCTTTTGCACCTGGGCCAGGCATCTGGTTTTTACAGGCTCTTCCGTTACACTGCGGACAAACTTTACAATATGGCCCAATCTCTGATTTTGCTTTTTTCATTACCTCTTCATATGTCATACCACTACCTCCTAATTTAAATCGCATAGTATAGATTATTTATACACCTGCTAAGATAAAAAATCAATTAAATCAGGACTTATGATATTTTTCCTCGTAATCTGTTATCATAGATTCTCTCTTATGTTTGCGAAGTCCGCGGTAAACCAGTTTCCTTATAATGTCATAAATAACCGCAAACAGTGGAACTCCGATAACCATACCAACAACACCCCACATTCCGCCGAATAACAGGATGGCAAATAATACCCAGAAACTTGAGACTCCGGTTGTGTTACCAAGAATCTTTGGTCCGATGACATTTCCATCAAGCTGTTGTAATACGAAGATAAAAATAATAAAGTAAAGACAGTGCATTGGATTCTCTAAAAGGAGTAACAAACCGCATGGGATTGCTCCGATGAATGGACCGAAAAATGGAATAATGTTTGTAATTCCAATAACCACACTGATAAATGCCGATGCTTCAAATCCCATAATGGAAGTTCCTGCAAAACATAATAAGCCAATGATTGCAGAATCAATAATTTTTCCTACTAAAAATCCATTGAACATTTTATCTGTATAATGGATTTCCTCCTCAATAATTCTTGCCCATTTATCAGAAAATACGCCGTGCAAGATAAGTCCTGCCTGTGCGCCAAAAAGCTTTCTGCTTCCAAGAAGATAGGCAGAAATCAACAAGCCCAGAAAAATATTTTTCACAACGCCAAGCACTCCAAATACCTGTACGCTAAGACTGTTGATGATACTCTGCACTTTCTGTATCGTATCTACATTTAAAAGACTATTGATGTTACTCTCTGCCTGACTTGAAAATTCTTCAAAATATGCCTGTAATTCTGGTTGATTTTCAAGCATATGTTCAATCCAGTTATTTACTACAGTAAGTTTTTGCGGCACCATCTGAATAATCTTCATAACACTATCCCATACCTGTGGAATAATCATCATAATAATAAGCCATATAATCGCAACTGCCACGCATAATGATATTACGATTGCTATAAAACAAATAAACCTTCTTCCTCTTTCCTTTACCTTCGGAAAAATTTGAAATAATTTTTCTTCTATTTTATTACACAAAGGAGCTAAAAGATATGCAAATACTGCTCCATATAAAAATGGTTTCAAAATTCCGGTAATTCCTTTTAAGATTTCGATAATAAGCCTCATTTTAAATAACACGAATGCACATAAAATGCCTGATGCCAGTATCGCCGCTCCGGTAATTCCTATTTTTAAATATCTTTTCATCTCGTCATCCTTCACCTGCTACGCGCTTCCTTTCTTCCGATGTTTCGCATAATACCTTCTCAAATTTCCCTGCATTTTTAAAATTCCCATATAAAAAGCAGATAAAACAGATTCCTTCATTTTCGAACAAACTTTAGTATACATTACCTTCCTGTATTTTACAACTTACAAAAACATTAAAATTCAAAGCTATATCTGTGACGTGGAAGCTGCGAAGATGTATCATTCCGTTAGAAAAGCCTCTGTTTAAAATTATTGATTTTGACGACTTTGTGTTTTTTACAACGGAATCAAAATCAATAATTTTAAACAGAGGCTTTTCATAGAAGACTTCTTTTCGCTGCGACTAAAGTCACAGATATAGGTTATATAGTCTCTTTTTGTTCGTCTGTCTTTTTAATAAATTAAACCATATGCAGCACATGTATTAATAATAGCCATGCTAATCCATAGTAAGTTACAACAGCAACTAAATCATTGATTGTTGTAATTAACGGACCAGAAGCAACCGCCGGATCAATCTTAATTTTATGGAAAAACATCGGTACAAGGGTTCCGACCATACTTGAGATAACCATAGCTGTCATGAGTGCGAATCCAACGCAGCCGGAAATCACAAATGCATGTACGATTGGGTTATGTTTTAGTATCCAGATATAAAATCCAATGAATACAAATGCCAAAACCCCAAGGAAAAGACCATTGCATAATCCAATTCTCATTTCTTTTACGACAAGACCAATCTTCTGTTTTGTGCTTAATGTCTCATCCATTAACACACGAATTGTTACAGCTAATGACTGCGTTCCGACATTTCCTGCCATATCAAGAATTAATGACTGGAAACACATAACAACGGGAAGTACGGCAACGACTGTCTCAAAGACTCCAACAACGGAGGAAACTCCCATTCCGAGGAATAACAGAATAATCAACCATGGTAATCTTTTTTTCATACTTTCACTTGTTGTTTCTTTTAAATCTTCTTCTGCTGTAAGACCGGCTAACTTCGCATAATCTTCTCCCATTTCTTCATCGACCGCTTCGATGATATCCATTGCTGTGATGACACCGATAAGTAACTCATCTTCCGTAAGTACTGGGATAGAATCCTCTGCGTAATCCTTAATTCTCTCAATACAATCATCTATCATTTCGTGGTCATTTACATAAGGATAAGATGTACTGATAATATCCTCTAAATTATCTTCCTGTCTTGCTATAATTAAATCTTTTAAATCAATCGCACCATAAAATTTATCATTTTTATCGAGAACATACACGGTAGAAATGTTATCATTCTCCCCTGCCTGCTGTACTAATTCGCGCATTGCCTGACGAATCGTAAGGTTGTTATGAATCACAATAAAATTCGTAGTCATTTTGCTACCCATCTCATCATCTTCATAAGAAAGAATCATCTTAATATCATGTCCTGATTCTTCATCGAGCAAGCCAACCAACTTTTCCTGCGTGGAATGATCCATCTCATCTAAAATATCAACCGCATCATCTGAATCCATGAAAGAAAGCACTTTGGCAGCTTCGTCTAAAGGCAGTTCCTTCAAATAAGAATCTGGATCATCAATATACGAAAAAATCTCCGCAATCTGCTCCGGTCCGAACATCTGGTACCAGCTTTTTCTCTCTGATTCTGAAAGAAGCTCAAAAGCCTCCGCAATATCATTCTCATGATAATCGGCAATTCTATCAAGCATTTCCTCTTTCGAAAAAGAGCCATGCATAATCGCAAGAATCTCTCTTGCATAATCCGGTTTTTTTAACATTTTCTCCATCCTATCTCTCCTTTCTTCCCCAAAAAGGGCATAAAAAGTCCACCGCTTCCTGTGTACTGTCTCACTCATTTAGAACCAACTATTGCAGTTCAATAAAAAGTTATTTGATAAAATATTAATGATACAGCCCACTGATTTCTAAAACCGTTCAGCAGTCCGTTATCTAACTATTCATTGTATGCAATCTCATATCACATACTAGATTTACATGCGAACTGTACAGGAATCCATGCGGTGGATAAAAAAGATATATTTTAAAAATGTTAATTTAAATTTGCTCATTTATAGTATTCTATACAATATGTCATATATCAAAATCAGACACGTTCAAAAATGAAATCCACATCCAGCCATGCCAGAATCTTCTTACTGCCACCGCAAATCATACTTTGCCCCGCACTATCACAACTGTCCATGTATTTCACTTCCTTCCCTGCATCTAATCTTAAATCACTCTTAAAACCGTTTGCCATTCTACTATAATATTTTCGTAAAATCAAGCCTTTTTGCCTTAATTACGAAGATATTTCTTCGTTTTTACGCTAATTATACACTGCTTTACAAAGCAACTTTTAATTACACTTTATATATGTATCATTAACAGGCTAACTTTACAAAATTCTTAACATGACAAATCGATTTCTCAATAAAATTAAAAAACACGCTATTTTTCTATAGCAAAAAATTCTATAAAATATCTCAAAAAAATTCGTCTTTTGTTTTTTCAAACACACTCTGCGACATTACTTTTCAAAAGAAAATGCCCGCTTAATGCTATCATAATGAAGAAACTTACCTTCCGCAGCAAATCCTTCAATCTGCTCTCTTGTTGCAAACATATGCCCATCAATCTCTGCCTCCTGGAAGGATACATCATTCTCGTCAATATCCATCACAAAACGGTATACATCTACAAAATAATTATCTCCCTCTCCCGGATTCTCTCTCTTATAAGTAAATAAATATCCTCCTTCTGCATTACGCACATCAAGACCCGTTTCTTCTTTTACTTCTCGTTGTACTGCTTCCTCGGAAGATTCTCCAGCCTGCACACCGCCGCCGGAAACTTCCCACCAGCCAGGAGCCCATGCTTTTGTCATAACACGCTTTGTAATTAAGAAAGTTCCATCTGGTCTTGCAATAACACCGAGAACGGTCAGATGGTACTCTCCATCTTTTAAGCACCAGTCATTGCGCTTCATTGTACGACCGGTTAACTGTTTATTCTCATCATAAATGTCCCATAATTCCATTGTCATCATCTCCTGTATAAATTATCCCGTTCATAATAACACGTTAAATTGCTGAAAACAACTAAATAAATCTATCTGTTCTTAGTCTGTCTCTTTTTATCTGTTCATATTACTAAATATATTATTTAGGTAAAGTGTCTTTGTACTTTTTGTATTCTCCATCTGTAACCTCCTTTTCATATGCATCATAAGCTGCCTGAAGGCTATCATATTTTTTTCCGGCATTCGCCATGTTTTTATATTGATTTGTACTAAGATGATCCGCAATTGCCACATAATTGCCGCGTGAGGCTGTTGTGGATTCAGATACATAATACTTGCCATCTGCCGTATAAATAATAATAGGAACTTTTTGATTTGCACCAACTTTATCTGTATCTACAGATGTCCAGAAAAAATATCGGTCAGAATCATTCGATGGACTGCCCACGTATGCCCAGGTTCCTTTTTTTAATAAACTATCTTCTTTTACATTATTTTTCACTCTTTGAACCATATTGTTAGAAGACTTAGTACATTTTGAATCGATTTCAAAATACTTTTTATTATCTTTTATTAAATCATCTAATACTCTACTTAGTCTGAGAGGAAGTGATAAATCCTCATCAATATTAAAGAAATATCCTCTCCAATCCAATATAACTCCTACCTCCGAATCATAGTAAACTTTACACACTCCATCTGCAACAGGATTCCCTTTCCAATTGGCTGTATCCAAATCGCTATTAGAATGCGAAAGCCCGGCAATCGTTACCCTGTCCGCGGACTGCCAACCATCTCTTTTCTGCTTTAAAGGAACTATCTTCACAATATCTTCGTCCCCTTCTATTTCTGCCTCAATCATCACTTCATCATAGGTAGTACGAACATTCGCCAAATCTGTTGATTCACGGCTTTTTTCTATGTATTTAAGATACATTGGAACTAACATTCCTATAAGAATTGCAATAATTGCAACTACAATTATAAGCTCAACAAGTGTAAATCCTTTATTCTTATCCTTTCGTTTCATATTTCCCCTATATTCCTTTCCTTCATTATGTAACTAAACTACCAATTGAGAAATTTCTGCTGAAACCACACAATCTATCTCTTTCTTTTTTAGCTTATTCATCGCATCTTCTAAACCATTCATTGATACATACTTTAAAGCCGGTAATATTATATGAGTCCTCGAACCACCCCACCTGAACAGTTTTTGTGTCTGCCTCTTTTGCCATCACTGGAACCGATACTAGAGCGTGTCTGAAAAAGGCTTTCTGCAAGATGTGCGTCGCAATTTGCGAGAGATTTCGCCTGAATGAGGGCGGCGTAGCGGGCTACGTCAACTGAATGAAGGCAAAATATACCGTAAATTGAGGCGTGCAGGTTGTAGGAATGATTTTTCAAACACGCTCTAGCGTAAACATTAAAAAAAGGCAGAGCAGAAAGCTGCCAGACTTACAGAAACTCTTTTTCAATTTGTTCATATACCCTCCCATTCATAATAAAGGGACTCTTGCTTTATAAAATATGTCTAATTTACCTGTAAAATATTATTTTTATTATACCTTACTTTAAAATTTATAGCAATCTGAATTATGGACAAATGAGCAAATCCTGATTTGTCAAGCTGGTAACAGACACCGCTGTAGAGAAGTTTGTGCGGCTTAACAAATCAGAAGTTGACTTTTTATTTTTGTTGGGTATAATATATATTGGTTTTTTATGGTTTTCTTTACATTGAAACAGATGTAAACCATTGATTTAGGAGGTAATTCAATGAATCAAGTATATGATGTTATTATTATTGGTTGTGGTGAAGCAGGCATTTATGCCGGTTATGAACTTAGTTTAAAAAATCCTTCCTTAAAAATTGGTGTTTTTGAACAGGGAAGGGATATTTATAAAAGGAGTTGCCCTATCGTAGCAAAGAAAGTAAAGCAGTGTATTAACTGTAAAGTCTGCGATACGATGTGTGGCTTCGGTGGCGCTGGTGCATTTTCTGATGGTAAGTTTAACTTTACTACAGAATTTGGTGGCTGGCTTACAGATTATATGGATCATGATGAAGTTATGGAACTGATTCACTATGTAGATGATGTAAATGTAGCTCACGGTGCTACTACAAATTATTTCTCTACTACAACTCCAGAGGCACAGGCTCTTGCAAAGAAAGCTCTTGAATTTGACCTTCATCTTCTGCAGGCACAGTGTAAACATCTTGGTACAGAAAAGAATCTTATGATTCTTACAAATATTTATGAAGATTTAAAAGATAAAATGGATTTTCATTTTAATACTGCTATTTCTGAAATTAAGACATGCTCTGAAGGTTACGAACTTGTAACAGAAAAGGGCGATGTTGCACGATGCAAATTTTTAATTGCTGCTCCTGGACGAAGCGGTGCAGAATGGTTCGCAAACCAGTGTAAGAATCTTGGAATCAAGCTCATCAACAATCAGGTAGATATCGGTGTCCGTGTAGAACTTCCGGCAAGAGTATTTGAGCATATCACAGATGTTGTATACGAATCTAAGCTTGTTTATCGTACAAAACAGTACGGTGACAGTGTTCGTACTTTCTGTATGAATCCTTATGGACACGTTGTTGCTGAAAATGTAGAAGGAATCAATACAGTAAATGGCCATTCTTACTCCGATGCTTCTCTTCGCAGTGAGAATACAAACTTTGCCCTTCTCGTTTCTAACCGTTTTACAGAACCATTTGATGAACCATATCGTTATGGTAAGCACATTGCTTCCCTTTCTAATATGTTAGCAGGTGGTGTACTTGTACAACGTTTCGGTGACTTAGTAAAAGGTATCCGCACAAATGAACATCGTTTAAGCCAGTCTTTCGTAAAGCCTACACTGACTGCTGCTGTTCCTGGAGATTTATCTTTAGCACTTCCAAAGCGACAGCTTGATGATATTATCGAGATGATCTACGCACTTGATAAAGTAGCTCCTGGTACTGCAAACTATGATACTCTTTTATATGGTGCAGAAGTTAAATTCTACTCTTCACGTTTAGAGTTAAGCCACGAACTTGAAACAAAACTTCCTGGTTTCTTCGCTATCGGAGATGGTGCCGGAACGACAAGAGGGCTTGCACAGGCGGGGGCTTCTGGAATTAAGGCCGCAAGAGCGGTGCTTTCAAGACTTTAAATTCTGAGTTGCCGCAGGCAAAACGACATCAGAAAAAGAAAGAATCCCTATTTTTGACTTTAGTTGCTATCAGTTGAATGCTCGCTTAAATGCTTGCATTTAACCTTTACGCTAAAATCACAAATAGGGATTCTTTCATTTTCTGTGGGTGCTCTTTTGCCTGCGGCAAATACTACTTATCGTATTCTTTATAGCCCTTGTAGAGCTCAAATTCTTCAATAATAGATTCTTCCGGTGCCTTTGTCATAAGACTTACTACTACGATGAAAATCAAACTAATAGCAAATCCCAGTACAAGAGAATATAATCCAGTTGCTGCATATGGAGTCTGTCCACCAACAAGTGGAATATAATCCCATATAATTACAGTTACCGCGCCGGATACAAGTCCTGCAATGGCTCCTGGGAGATTGGTTCTCTTCCAGAAAAGACTCATTACTACTAATGGTCCAAATGCAGAACCAAGTCCTGCCCAGGCATCGGATACGAGTGCCATAACGGAGCTATTTGGATCCCATGCAATAATGAAAGCAAGGGCTGCAACAATAATTGTTGTGATTCGTCCGATATTTAACACTTCCTTATCTGTTGCGTTTGGTTTAAAAATTCCCTGGTAAATATCTGCAGATACAGAAGAAGAACATACAAGAAGCTGTGAATCTGCAGTGGACATAATCGCTGCTAAAATACCACAGATAAAGAGTCCTCCAATAAATGGAAGGTTAATCTTGTTTGTAAAGGTTTCCTGAATCATCTGGATAAATACGGATTCGGCAGATGGTGCGCCTGCTGTCTCTCCAAGAATCATTGGAAGAAGGTAAGCACGACCTACTACTCCGATTACTACAGCAAGAGTAAGGGAAATAACTACCCATACGATTGCAATCACTGATGATTTTTTAAGTTCCTTTTCATTTTTGATTGCCATGAAACGGATAAGGATATGTGGCATTCCACAGTATCCAAGTCCCCATGCAAGGTTGGAGATAATCTCGATTGGTGTGATTGGATGATCTCCGTTGTACATAAGACTCATGTAATGTGCAGAGTCTACACCGCTCTTTGCTAATAAAGAAGAGAAGTCTCCACTTACATATCCCCATGCGATAATCGGTACGATTAAAAGAGCAATGAGCATCATTGTTCCCTGTACAAAGTCTGTTGTACATACGGCAAGAAATCCACCCATAAAGGTATAGATTAAGATAACGGCTGCTCCGATAAATAATGCTACGTGATAATCAATACCAAACACGGTGTTGAAAAGCTTTCCTCCAGATGCCAATGCTGAAGCGGTATATACTAAGAAGAAAACAACGATAATCACTGAAGATATTCCTAAAAGTATCTTTTTCTCATCATGATAACGATTCCCGAAAAATTCCGGCAATGTCATTGAGTTATTTGCCACAATCGTATAGGCACGAAGTGGCTTTGCAATAATTAACCAGTTTGCGATTGTTCCAAGTCCAAGACCGATGGCAATCCATGCCTGTCCGGTACCTAATGCATAAATAGAACCTGGTAATCCCATAAGAAGCCATCCACTCATATCGGATGCTTGTGCAGATAAGGCAGCAACCGGACCAGAAAGTCCTCTTCCACCTAAGAAATAGTCATCAGCTCCTGTTGTTTTTTTCATACACCAGACACCAATTCCAATCATCAGCAGTAAATACACACCAAAGGCGCATAATATCGCGGTTGTTGTTGACATACTTTGTCCTCCTGTTTTTCTTTTTATTTATTCATCATACAAATTTTTGTATAATAATCTCACTTTATCTTTGTGGAATTCATATTCCTTTGACTGATTTAAGGTGATATTTTCATTAGTCACACTTACCTGATGAACAGTAATCTTATCCCCTTCTTTTACAGCGCTTTTTGAAATCTTTAACACACTGTTACTTTGTTTCCTTGATGCCACCCGGACACCATTCACAAAAACGCGGCTCGCATCTGTAAAGTTATTGCCAATTAACAGATAATCATCCTTATCTTCTTTTATCTCTGTAATCTCCACAGGACTCAGACTATAATTAATTTTTGTTGGCTCTAAAGACTTTTTGCCTTCTCTTACAAAGTTACTTCCATAAAGCATATCATATTGTAAAAGCTTTAAATTTTTACGATATTTCTTATCTTCTTCCATCGTCTGATGATATTCGTTTAAAAATCCGTTATGGATTCCCACTTCTCCAAGTACTTTAGATGCAAGCTGCCATGCTTCCACTTTACCGGATTCTTTCTTTTTATTTGTCTTGTTATAACCAAAATTATCCCATATAAAATACGGAGTCTCATACTTTGAGCCATTCTTTAAGTCTTTACTTTCCAGATTCATTCCCGGCAGATGATCTCCATAAGCAACAACCATCACGTCTTCTGGATAATCCGAAAGCTTATCCGTCAGTTCCTTAATAAAATCATCCATCTCTCTCGTCTGATTTACATAATATGTAAACTGATTAAGATAACTCTGACTCATTCCCTCACCGGAAACCGTAATCGTGGAATTACTCTGGTCATCAGTCGGATAATCTCCATGTCCCTGTACCGAGATTGTATAAATAATATCCTTCTTTTTCGTCTGGCTCAGTGTATCCATAATATACGTTGTCAAAATAGAATCTTTTGCCCATCCAACTTCATTTCGGCTCTTTACATCCATATTTTCAATGGTAATAAAATTGTCAAATCCAAGATTGGAAAAAACGGCATCTCTGTCATAAAAAGAGGCATTATTATTGTGAATCACACTGGACTCATATTTTTTTTCTTTTAACCAGTACGCAATACTGTCACAGGTTGTCTTATGAAGAATACTTCGGTATGGGTATTCTCCTGTACCAAAATAGTCCATATTCATTCCCGTGATTACTTCAAACTCTGTATTAATTGTTCCTGCTCCATATACAGGAACTTTCAAATATCCTGACGTATATTCCTTCTGAATCTTATGGAAAGTAGGAATCGGATCTTCTGAAACCTTCAAACTTTTTACTGTTGTCGCATCAAAAAATGATTCTAACTGGATAAAAATAATGTTAGGTTCTTTTACATTCTCTTCCTTTTCTGATTGTTTTTGCTTTTTTTCTGCATTTTTAACTCTTTTCTTTATATGGCTTACTGTATCTCTTGAATAATTAATCGGACGATCTATACCAGTATCTATCGCTGTGACACAAAATCCATAAGCAACACCATAGTCCTTATATCCAGCTATCAGATTATCAAACTTTTTAATAAGCATTCCTCTGCCGACACCGACATATGTTACTGCACAAAAACAAATGACTGTGACTGCTGTATACAAAGATCCCGAAAAAACTCCTTTATATTTCTTATCTTCCGGAGAATAAAGATACAGACATACCAGTCCTCCCACTCCAATCACGAGCAAAACAACAATTGTTATAATCTGCCACATTTCAAGATAACTTCCAAGAATAGGCAGCACTGACTTTACTAACGTAAGATCCACTGCCGTAAATGGTGTTTTTCTGTCACTTAGTACAATCCCATTCGCAATTGCTACCATACTCCAGCAACCGCCGATAAATACATAAGCAAAAATCTTTTTCTTTACCAGAAATATAATTGATAAACATAAAAATATAATAAATCCATTATAAAGAAATACAAATGTCCTCTCCTGAATAAAAGAGAACACCTCACTTACTGACCTTCTTTCTGTAAATTCTAAAAGAAGGTTCAGGCAGAGAGTAAGAATCAGATTAAGAATAAGAACCTTATAATTTGAAGAGTCCTTTATTCTCTCCCATATATTTTTCTCTCTCATAGCTACTCCTTGTCTACTTCCTTGCTGTCTTTTGTATCTGTGTTGCCTGCACTATAAATCGCCCATTTTCTGAAGATGAGGTACATGTAGATAATGTCAGTATATTATCTGCACTATCCGTCTTCGTCCCTAAATCATAAAGAGACTTTGCCAATGCATCTTTTAAATAGGATGCATACTCTTCTTCGGAAGCAAATGAAATCATATATACATCTGAATCTTCCACAACATCAATCTCTCTTGCTGCAAATACCTTATACTCTATCTCTTCCTCTGGCGTTATAATCCATATTTTCTGATGCTCCTTATAATCAGCATCTTCATTATACTTTGTATCATAATGTTTCTTCAACATTCCAAACATCTGACCATTTTTTAAGTTATGCCCATAGACAATACTATTTTCACAGGAAAAATCCGGCTCACATCCGGCATCTAAAAATATAGCACCAATAAAGCTGTCTGTTCCTTCAAATGTACGATTCAAATAGGTCGTATTATCTGTTGTCTGTACGATAGGATAATTAATTCCTGTTCCCTTTACATAAATCCACCCCTTTACATCTGGATTTACCTTAGCAAGAGCATCAAAATTCACTTGAACAGGACACATATCCGGTCCTTTATCTTTCTTTGGGGGACTCTCTGTATTATCCTTTACATATTCTCTAAGCTGCTCATATTCTTTCCTTCCACCATGGTAATTCTTATAATATCCCCACAGTTTCCAGACTGCAAAACAAAAGACAATAATACACAGCAGAAGAAGCAGATTTGAAAAAAATCCGCTCCCTTTTCTTTTTTTCTTTTTGCTCATAAGCATACCTATTTCAGACGAAGAGGCAGTCCACTGATTGCTACATAAACTTCATCACTTAAAGAAGCAAGTACCTGATTGGCCTTTCCTGAAATATCACTGAAAATTCGTCCAAGACGATAAGAAGGCACAAGACTCATTCCTACTTCATTCGATACGATAATAAGCGTTTTATCTTCGTCACGAATTGCTTTGACAAGAGTACTCAGTTCTTTAATCACTTCATTCTCAAGTTTCTCTACCTCAGAAGCAGAAATCTTATCAAAATCTCTGTCCTCTTCCTCAAATAAAATATTTGTGATCATAACAGTGACACAGTCAAGAAGAATCGTATTCTTTTCTGTACTCTTTACAACTTCTCCAAGATCACGGTACCCTTCATAAGTACCCCATTCCGGATCACGTCTTTCCTGATGAATACGGATACGTTCCTTCATATCATCATCAATCGGAATCGCTGTCGCAAGGTAAAGAACACTGCGCTTTCCATATTCCTTTGCCTTCTGCTCCGCAATCACGCTCTTTCCACTCCGACTACCGCCGGTAACCATAATAACCTTTGACATAACTATTCCTCCTTAAAATATCCGGGATAATTCTTCGCAAATCCACCGGTTACTTAAATATTTCAGGTTACTTGAACATTTTAT
The DNA here is from genome assembly GCF_934307085.1 of uncultured Anaerobutyricum sp. GTDB lineage: Bacteria > Bacillota > Clostridia > Lachnospirales > Lachnospiraceae > Anaerobutyricum. Next base: position 8,169 of record NZ_CAKRCF010000035.1, on the reverse strand, counting down.
ATAAAAACATTACACAAAAATAAATTCCTTTTAAAACAATTTATTCTTTTGATGGCTGAGGATCAAGAACAGAAATCTCTCCTCTCATAATAAATCCCATCGTAATAAATACTGTCACAATCATAAGGACAAAGCTATCTACCATGTAGCCAAGTGCCGCATTCACACTTCCAATAATCGCTGCCAATGTTCTGGCATAAACTGCAATGTAAAATGACTCTGCCATCGACACAACCTTACCTTCTGTTGTACGGACACTTCCCCTGCATATGAGGGAAAATACCAGAGCTACAAATAAATACTGTACTGCCTTCGTAATAAGAAGCACTACCAGATAAAATATAAGAAACATATAGAGCGCCGGAAGCATTTCCACCAGCCCTGCATTATTCAAACGCAAATTTTTATACTGAGAAAGTACAATCTTCTGATTCCCACCTGGCATCTTAATTAAAATGTTCTTTTTTCCAACTAAAAGCTCCTGTACATAATCCGACTTAAAATCAGACTCCTTAAATTGATCTACTGAGGAATCTGCTTTAATACGGACAACACCACCTATCGTAAAATCAATCGGATTTTCACTCTGAAAATGTCCTTTTTCTAAAGTAAATTTGGGGATACGGTTTAAAAACAGATTCTCAAAACCTCCAACACTCGCCGTCCATGCCGCAAATGGAATCACGTTTTCAATAAGAACAAGAAACATGACAAGCACGGCCACATAGCCAACGAATGCTCCCTTTTTCTTTTTAATCAGTTCTTTATACTGAGACGGATGGATGCAGGCAATCACATACTGCCACAAAAATCCAATCTTACTCTCCTGCTGCATCATTCCCTCCTATACCGGATATACGATAGAAGCAGCAATCTCATCTGCCTTTTCTTTGCTAATTAATACTTCAATCAGTTTCAGAGCAAAGTCAATTGCCGTTCCTACACCTCTGCTTGTTACTACATTGCCATCAACAGCAACCGGATCTTCTGTGTACTCACCAACTGAAATTCCTTCAAGACATCCCGGATAACTGGTTGCCTTTCTATCCTTTAAGAATCCAAGTCCACCAAATACAGATGGTGCCGCACAGATAGCTGCAATCCACTTACCAGCCTCATACTGCTTCTTTAAAAGTTCTGCAAGCCCTTCGTGATCTCTTAAATAATTCGTTCCCGGCATTCCTCCCGGAAGTACAAGCATATCTGCCTCTTCCTTAATATCTTCTATTAAAATGTCTGTATTCACAGAAATATTACGCGCACCTGTCACCTGTGTTCTTCCCATAATAGAAACCATCGTCACCGAAACACCTGCTCTTCTTAATAAATCTACTGCCGTAAGGCCTTCTACTTCTTCAAAACCATCAGCACAAAATACATATACCGAACGCATAATAGCCCTCCTTTACTTTGTTAATAAATTCATTATCCTTAATAATATCCTACTTGCACATTTTTATCAAGCTTGGTCATACTTTTTTCACTTTATTTCTTCAAGAAATATGATATTATATAGTAATACATTGTTATGGGCTGTTGTTTTTTATGAAATACTTTATTTATATAGAGCATTTCATCGTAGATTACATACCTAAAAAATAGCCTTCTTTTTTATAGATAAGCTAATTGCAGCTTCATTAAGTTTCTGAAATCTATCAGATAGTCAAATAAATTATAGAAATATTTAAAATTTGTTAAATATTTCCATATGCAACTGCAAAAAACCATTAAAATAACATTTTAGAAAGGATAAAAATGGAAATCGAAAGAAAGTTTTTAATAAAGTCTTTACCCGACAATTTAGAAAGTTATCCCTGTGATACTCTAGTTCAGGCATATATCTCCACAGAACCCGTTATCCGTGTCAGACAAAAGAATGAAGACTATATTGTCACTCTGAAATCTGCCGGATTACTCGCCAGAGAAGAAGTGGAAATGCCTTTATCAGAAGAATCCTTTAAACATTTACTTGCAAAAAAAGATGGACTTTCTATTGAAAAGAATCGTTATAAGATTCCTGATGCCCCTTATCTGATTGAACTGGATGTATTTGAAGGGGACTATAAAGGATTTTGTATGGCAGAAGTAGAATTTCCGGATATGGCTAGTGCTAACACCTACAATACGCCTGACTGGTTCGGTCCGGAAGTTACCATGGACTCCCGCTTCCATAACTCTAGTTTGAGTAAGAGAAATCCAGCGGAAGTTCAGGAATTTTTGAAATTGATTCAGAAAATGTAAGAATTTCGAAATTGTAACACAATTTTAAGAATAATTAATATCATTTTTCTTGAAAATGTATTATAATGTTACTGTTTTGTAACTATGCACATTCATACACGTTAGTTACATTTCATGGTAATACAAGAGGAACTTTATAAATAAAATCCTTTTGTTTTTCACAAGTTGATTTTCTCTACCTTCAGGTATCAGATAATCGGCTATGGTACAGCCCATACGCAAATCTACTGCGTGATTTACAATTAAATTAATTTTAAGAAAGGAGACTATTCACGAATGAGTGATACACAAACAACTAATGTCACACCAGATAGTTCAACAACAAGAAACCGCCGCAGTGACAAAAAGTCCTCTAATACAGGTAAAATTGTCGCAACTGTTATTGTTGTTTTACTTCTTGCCGTTTATGGCGGTGGTGTTTACTATTATTCAAACCATTTTCCACATAACACATTAATCAATCATGTAAAAGTTGGGGAGATGGATGTGACCAAAGCAGAAAAAACATTTACTGATGACCTTGCGTCTCATAAGATTTCTTTAAAAGAAAAGGAACGCACCGAAGTAATTGATGCTAATGATGTCGGAACCGTCATTAATGTCGGAAGTCAGATCAGTGACCTTCATGCTTCCATGAATCCCTGGTTATGGTTTACCAACCTTTTTGGCAAGAAAAACTATACTGTAAAACTTGATGTAACTTATGATGAAGCAAAGTTAAAAGAAGTTGTAGATAATCTTGAATGTTTCAAAAAGGAAAATGTAGTCGCACCAAAGAGTACCTACATAAAGGCAGGCGACAGCCAGTTTGAGATTGTACCTGAAGTTCTTGGTAACACTATAAAGAAAAAAGAACTTATCAAGTTAATCGGCACAGATCTTTCCACAGGTATTACAAAGATTGACCTTGAAAAAGAGAATCTTTATAAGCTTCCAAAATACTATGCAAAAGATAAAGTAGTAACCGATGCACTCGCAAAAGCAAACAAATACGTCAGCGGCACAATCACTTACGATTTTGATTACACAAAAGAAACCGTTGACTACAAAACTTCAAAGGACTGGGTTAAGATTTCTAAAGACTTCAAAGTAACTTTAGACGAAAGCAAAGTAGGCGACTACGTTGAAAAACTTGGTTCTAAATACAACACCATGGGATCCTCCCGTCCATTCACTACCGCTTATGGCTCTAAAATCAACGTATACGGCGGTGACTATGGCTGGAAGATTTACTTTGATAAAGAAAAATCTAAATTAATCAAAGAACTTAAATCCGGAAAAGATGTTGAGAGAGAACCTGTATATTCCTATAAAGCAAGATGCAGAAAGTCTGCTAAAAATGATATTGGTAACTCTTATGTTGAAGTAAGTATTTCTAATCAGGAAGTATGGCTCTTCGTAAACGGAGAATGTAAAGTAAACTCCTCCGTTGTTACCGGAGACCCAACAAAAGGACATCAAACTTATACCGGTGTTTATGCACTTACTTACAAACAGCGTGATGCTACTTTAACAGGACCAAATGCCGGTGGCGGTTCTTACTCCTCTCACGTAAGCTTCTGGATGCCATTTAATGGTGGTCAGGGACTTCATGATGCAACATGGCGTCCTTCCTTCGGTGGTTCTATTTATAGAGGAAACGGTTCTCACGGATGTGTTAACTGTCCATATTCTACTGCCGCAGTCCTTTATAAATATGTAGAAGAAGGATTCCCTGTTATCGTTTACTAATATAGCGTTCATCACTTTTTATTTGTTAATGACATAAAATATCCCCACCGGGTGGAGTAACACTCCATCCGATGGGGATATTTTTTTGATTTGTTGCAAGACGCAATCCAATACACCATATTTGTGGTCTCGGAGCAAGATTTGGACACGAGCGCGTGAAGCGAGTATTCAAACCGCCGCGACTAAAGTCACAAATATAGGGAATATGCTCTCTTTGCGGGCGTCCCTTTGCCTGCGGTAGAATTTAAAACATCACACTGTTGCTTCTATTAGTGTTTTCCCGTTTAAATGGAGTTCTTTTACTCCGATTTTTTTATTTTTATTAAAGTTAAAACTTAACATATACCCTTCATCAAGATGATAATGAGAAAGGTAATCCCACAATTGTTTTTCACCTCTTGTATTATAAGCATCACCTCTCCATATTTTTAGTTCGACGATAAATTGTTCCCCCAAATAATCAATGACAACGTCAGTCCTTTCCATATTTCTTGTACGAGATTCTATATAATAATTTCCTGTGCCGTTGATGATTGGCCTTAAATATAATAGGAAATATCTTCTTCCATCTTCTTCAATAAATTTCTCTGTTCTATCTCCAAATAAATCATCAAAATGGGTAACAAACTTTTCAAGAACCAAACGCATATTTAAATGACCATGGCTAATGAATTGATTTTTATCCAGAAATCCAGCTTTTGCTATACTGCTGTTTACAGCTTCTTCTGCTAAGAACAGGTTATATAGGACTGTTTCAAAAATTCTATTTGCTACTATCACTTGTCCATCATTATTTTTAATAAAGCCAAACATTTCTGCTACTTCTATAGAAGGATTTAAAGAATTATACAGGATTGCTTTTCCATTAAATAGTAATTCATATATCATTTCATGAAGTTGTGGATAGTCTTGAATCTTATTTACCAGAGATTCAAAAAGAGTATTTTTTTCGTTTAGAAGAAGTTTGACCGCCTCAATAATACCATTTTTCATCCAAGCGTCCTTTTTTGTTGGAAATTTCTTGCTTCCGGCAACTCTTTCATCAATTAATTTACAAAGTTTGGATACAAGAAATGGATAGCCGGATGTATAATCATAAATTAAATCCGCAGATGCTTCAACATCCATTCCAGTTTGATAATCAACCTCATATTCATTAAGCATCCCCTCTATCTCTTTTGCAGAAAAACTCATATCAACTAAGAAATCTGCTGCAATATTCCATGGACTGTTTCTTCGTATTTCTTCTCCGTTTTCAAACTCTTGTTTTAGATTTTTAATGTCATATACACTTGATAAAATTACTGATTGAAAAGTTGATTTTAAATCCCGATTAATATAATAACCTCTGATTTGTGCCAGAAAATCTAAAAATATCTGATTGTTAGAAGCATTATCTACCTCATCTATAATCAAGACGATTCCCCTAGGAGAGATCCTGCACCATTTCGAAAGGGTTCTAAAAAGCATTGATAGAGTACCTTTGCCTATAAGATTATTAAGGCTATCACTTATCATGTCTGGAATTTCTTCACAGGCATCTAGTAATTCGCCGGAAAAAGCATCTACAAAAGCCGTTTCTGTAGAAAAATCTGCAGAACTAAGCATTTGAAAGTCAAGGCTAATCACTATATATTTATCTTTCAAAAAATACTGCAATGCTCTCAGCGTTGTTGTTTTTCCATATTGACGGGCGCGATTTATCGTAAAATACTGTCCAGCATCTATCATTTGCTTAATCTGTTTTAACTTTTCTGTGATGTCTACCATATAGTGTTCTTGTGGTCGGCAGATGGCAGTTGTATTAAAATATTTTGGCATGCTTGCTTTTAATCTCCTTCCTCAAAGTTTACTACATTATAACATAAATATTGTTTTGATTACTATTTAATTCATTAGCAACTGTATATATAGCCGATGTGAAAGTTTCCCTGCATAGAAAATACCTCGTCCGGTATTTTTACTTGCTCTAATATCACATCGGCTATATATACAGTTGCCGGACTTCTGTGCTTTGGCTAGATTTAGAATGAATTAAATAGTAATTTTTGTCACATTTTATTTTCTTAATACGTTACTATAGTAGAAGCACTTGTACAAGCGCAAAATTTTTAAAGAATCAGGAGGGAGAATTATTGCTTGAGAGTTTAATGACTTATTGTAGAGAAGAAGATGAAGAAACTTTGGAACTTCTTTATCGTACATATAAAAATAAGATGTTTTACACGGCATTGAAATTATTAGAAGATGCATCAGAGTCAGAAAATATAGTCCACGATACATTTCTGATTTTAGCGGAACATTTAGAACAAATTAGTGATGTGAAGAATAAAAAAACTTGGAATTACATTGTTACGATATTAAAAAATCGCTGTTTTGACTGGATGAGGAAACAGAAGCATTATCAATATGCTAATGATAAAGAAAATTTCAATATAGAAGAAAGGTTAGGGGAACCAGAGAATATTTTCAAAAATCATTTAGAAGCGGAAGTTATTGCCGGAGAGGAGCAGGAAACATTGACAAAGTTGATTATGAATCTGACATATCCGTATAAAGAAGTTTTATATTTGCAATATTATAACGAATTAGGGAGTAAAGAGATAGGAGAAATTCTTTCGCTGAAGCCGGATAATGTGCGAAAAATTGCCAGCAGAGCGAGAAAAATATTGAAAGAGAATATGATAGAAATGGGGTATGGAAGATGACAGATAAGAAGTTTGAGGAACTGTTAAAACAGGCAGTAGCGCAATGTAACGAAAAAGAATGGGAAGAACTTAGCCAGGAGAGCAAAAGATTCAAATATAAACCATCTAAAGAATTTGAAGAAAAGATGAAAAAATTATACCAAAAAGAGAATTATCAAAATAGTTTCATCAGAGACAAAGAGGGAACAAGTAGAAGCTGGTTGAATGATGCAGAAAGGAAAAGTATGACTAAGTTAAAAAAAGAAAAAAACATTTTCATATGAGAAAAGGGAAAAAGCGGATTATTTTAGTTGCAGCTTTAGTAGCAATTTTACTCTGTGGGAGTGTATTTGCACAGGAAACGATTCGGGAGTGGAGAAGTAATTTTGTTATAAAACAAGAGGAAGATGGTTTACGGATTGAATATGGTGGAAAAGAAAAAGAAGATACCAGAGAAGATAGTGGAAATACTGCCTTACAAAGCAAACAGCAATTAGAAGGTAAAGAAAATAAAAAAATAACAGCAAGCCCAAGCCAAGAAAAAACAATAGATTATAGTGTACCAGCCAAATATAAACTCAAATGGGTTCCCGAAGGCTATAAAAAAGAGGATGAGAATAGCGATGTTAAAAATCCATATTGGTATTACATGACCTATAGTAACAAAGAGGGCGATTTGATTGTATATAATCAGCATGATGCAGATTATGTGATTTCTATGGCTTTTGATAAACAAAAAGATATAGAAGAAGAGATTTCTATTTGTGGAGTAAAAGGAAAATATTTTACTCATGAAGGTGAAGGAATCGTAATCTATGAGGTGAATGGAGTTACATATTCGATACAGAGTGCTGTATCAAAGCAGGAATTAATCAAAATGCTGGAGAACAGAGAAAGGATAGAGTAACTTCTGATTTGCCGCAGGCAAAGACAGAAGCTTGAAAACCCATATACCATATTTGTGGTCTCGGAGCAAGTATTGGATGCCGAGCGATAAGCGAGCATTTAACACGCCGCGACTAAAATCACAAATATGGTATAGGGTTTTTCAAGCTTTCGTCACAGTCTCTCTTCCTTCTTGTAAAGAATGTTCCATACAATTTTAGAACAATATGCAGAATACTTTATGCTCACTTCTTTAATTGCTTCTTCATTTCGTTGAAAAAACAACTGAACAATTTTCGAATCTTCCATGTTTCCTCCTATGTTTATTACATTGTATATCATTTCAGTGAAACAATAAACGCCGCCTTTGTTCTCATTATACATTAAAATGCCATTATAATACACGATGTTTCAAAAACTATACGTTGCACGAATTCCGATTTGTCGAGCTGGTAATAGACGCTGCTAGAGAAGAATAGGCAGTCGGATTGCCAGAAGTTACTGAACAGAGAGATGAAAAAATATCCCCTTCTCTCTCCCAACTTCTAATTTGTCGGTTTGAACAGACGCCGTTATTTAAGACACTGTAGCCGAATTTTCAGAAGTCTTTAGATAAGAAACATAA
>NZ_CAKRCF010000034.1 GCF_934307085.1 uncultured Anaerobutyricum sp. | reverse complement strand
ATGTTGCCCGATATACAACCGGGCAACACAAAAATTTTATATTTTTTTAATTGTCTACTTGACGGGATGCACACCAGTTTTTTAGTATCTCTTTTTCCCGTAGTCTTTGAGTAATCCGGCAAAAGACTCTTATAGCGGCTGTTCGCTTTAAACCTAAAAAATAAGTTAAAAAATATCTGAAGAAGAAAATCGAAAAATTATAATTCTACAAAAACTTTGTAATAAAGAATTGAGAAGAGACTTTATTCTACAATTACAAATCATCCACCTTGATAAAGTAGAAAAATCAACTGAGTCTTCTAAAGACATATATCTCCCCAAAATCCTGATTTCCCTCCAGCAGCCAAAGTCAGCATCTTACAGATACTTCTTAAGCGTCTCTACTTTATCAAGCTTCTCCCATGGGAGGTCAAGGTCATTACGTCCAAAGTGTCCATAAGCCGCTGTCTGCTTATAAATTGGTCTTCTTAAGTCAAGCATCTTAATGATTCCTGCTGGTCTTAAATCAAAGTTTTCGCGAATCATATCTACAAGCTTATCTTCTGCAACCTTTCCAGTTCCGAAAGTATCTACCATGATAGATGTAGGCTGTGCTACACCGATTGCGTAAGATAACTGAATCTCACATTTATCTGCGAGTCCAGCTGCTACGATGTTCTTTGCTACGTATCTTGCAGCGTAAGCAGCAGAACGGTCTACCTTTGTACAGTCTTTACCGGAGAATGCTCCGCCGCCGTGACGTGCATATCCACCATAAGTATCTACGATAATCTTTCTTCCTGTTAATCCACTGTCTCCGTGCGGTCCACCGATTACGAATCTTCCTGTAGGGTTAATGAAAAACTTTGTATTCTCGTCAACCATATCCTGTGGAAGAATTGCATCGAAAACATATTTCTTAATGTCTTCGTGAATCTGTTCCTGTGTTACTTCAGGATCATGCTGTGTAGAAAGAACGACTGCATCAAGACGGTCTGGCTTACCATTCTCGTCATATTCTACAGTAACCTGTGTCTTTCCATCTGGTCTTAAGTAAGACAGCGTTCCATCTTTACGAACCTTTGTGAGCTGTCTGGATAACTTGTGAGCTAATGCGATAGGATATGGCATATACTCTTCTGTCTCATTGCTGGCATAACCAAACATCATACCTTGATCTCCAGCTCCGATTGCTTCTAATTCCTCGTCACTCATCTTGTTTTCTTTTGCTTCAAGTGCTTTATCTACACCCATAGCAATATCAGAAGACTGCTCGTCTAAAGCAACCATAACGCCGCAAGTATCTGCGTCAAAACCGTATTTACCTCTTGTATATCCAATTTCTCTGACCGTATCACGGACAATCTTCTGAATATCAACATAAGCATTTGTTGTAATTTCACCCATAACAAGTACGAGACCTGTTGTCATCGCTGTCTCGCAGGCAACGCGACTCATAGGATCTTTTTCCATTAAAGCATCAAGTATAGCGTCAGAAACCTGGTCACACATCTTATCTGGATGTCCTTCTGTTACGGATTCTGATGTAAATAATCTTCTTTCCATTGTACTCTTCATCTCCAATTCTTAGTTTACAGTACCTGTTTTATAAATAAATTTATTAGTTTCTTTCTCGGAATCAACCTTCTCAATTAATCCCCCAAGAGCACGGAGCTTCTCATCGAATCTCTCATATCCTCTCTGAATATAACCAATCTGAGTTACTGTTGTATATCCTTCGGCTGCAAGTCCTGCGATAACGAGGGCTGCTCCTGCACGAAGATCTGGTGCTGCTACAGAAGCACCTGTATATTTTTCAACACCGTGAATAATCGCAGTGTTACCTTCTACCATCTTAATATTGGCTCCCATACGGCGGAGTTCTTCCACATAACGGAAACGATTCTCAAAGATACTCTCTGTAATCGTACTTGTTCCCGTAGAAAGTCCAAGTGTAATTGCCATCTGTGGCTGCATATCTGTCGGGAATCCTGGATATGGAAGAGTCTTAATCTGAGTGTGACGCAGGCGCTGTGCTGCCACAACCCTTACTGCATCATCGGACTCTTCAATCTCTGCTCCAATCTCTATCAGCTTCGCGGAAATTGTTTCTAAATGCTTAGGAATTACGTTTCTGATAAGAACATCCCCTCTGGTAGCTGCCGCTGCCATCATGAAAGTTCCTGCCTCAATCTGGTCTGGGATTACAGAATATTCTGTATCATGGAATTTCTCCACACCTTTGATACGAATAACATCTGTTCCTGCCCCACGGATATTTGCTCCCATACTGTTTAAGAAATTTGCAACATCTACGATATGTGGCTCTTTTGCAGCATTCTCAATTACAGTATTTCCTTGTGCAAGTGAGGCCGCCATCATAATATTAATTGTTGCTCCAACAGAAACCACATCTAAATAAATGCGGCTTCCAACAAGCTGTTCTGCCTGTGCAATAATCATGCCATGTTCAATCTTAACTTCTGCCCCAAGCGCACGGAATCCCTTAATATGCTGATCAATCGGACGGCTTCCGATATCACAACCTCCCGGAAGAACAACCTGTGCTTTTCTATACTTACCAAGTAAGGCTCCAATTAAATAATAAGAAGCTCGAATTTTTCTGATATATTCATTATCTACAATTAAATCTCCACTAGAATCAATATCTTTTCCACTGATTAAGACTTCATTATCTCCTTTACGGTCAACACGGGCTCCAATCCCTTCCATCGCCTGTAAAAGGACATTCGTATCTCTAACATTCGGCATATTATCAATTAAACATTCTCCATCTGTCATAATGGCAGCTGCCAAAATCCCTAATGCTGCATTCTTTGCTCCACCAATTACAACTTCACCAACTAACGGATTACCACCTTTAATAATATACTGTTCCATTTCGCACCTCTATAATCTATCTTAAACGTTATTATTCTTAACACTAATTTTCAAACTAAAGTAAAACTAAAATTCTAAGTAAAAAAATCTCAACTCAAAAAATGGAATTTCTATTCCAAAGATTACTCTCTAATAAAAATCAAATTCAAAATAAAACTACCTGTAATCCCGTTTCAAAAATTCCTGTCATGATATTTTATATCTTAAACAAATATGTACTTTTCTTCACAATTCAAATTAAACCTAGAATCATTTTATTATACCATATTCCTTGATTTATTGTAAATCAGAAATTGTTACAAAATAAACGTCTTAATTTATCTATTTTTTCTCTTTTTTTTCTTTTTACGAACAGAATATCCAAATGTCCCCAAAGATTCTCCCAGTCCAAAATATGTCCCATGAGAATATACAATTGGTGCTGCCTTTTCCAGATGAAATGTTCCTTTCTCGTCCATATAGGCGTCATCGACTGTCACATGAACAACATCCGCTATAAACATCGTATGAGAACCAAGTGCTACTTCCTCTCTGACTCGGCATTCGATATTCACTGGACTGTCTTCAATGACCGGAGCATTGATTTTCTTTGCTTCCCCCTTTATCAATCTAGTTTGCTCAAACTTGTCCATATCTCTTCCAGAACGAACTCCACAAAAATCGGTTGCTTTAGCAATCTTTTCTGTAGTCAGGTTTATAACAAACTCTCCTGTCTCATGTAACGCTTTATAGGAATGTCTCTCTGGTCGAACAGAAATGTAGAGCATGGGCGGATTGGTACACACCGTTCCTGTCCAGGCAACTGTTATAATATTATCATTCCCCTCTTTATCTCTCACCGATACCATAACCGCCGGAAGAGGGTATAACATGTTACCCGGCTTAAAATCTAATTTACCCATACTCTGTCCTTTCTATTACTGAAATTATTTAAAAAATTACATGACTATTTTAAAATAAATATTCAAATCACTTTTTGTCAAAACATTCTTGTAAATCCATCTAATACTTATAAAGTATAATTTGCAATTTTTTACTATCGATAATTTTCAAACAATTAGATAGACTTCTTAATTGACTGTCTAATCTCTTCTAGCTGTTCTGCAGAAACCTCCTGCTGCGGCCAGTTAAGATTCAGTCCATCTCCCTCATAACGAGGAATCAGATGTAAGTGAAAATGATTTACAGTCTGTCCTGCAATCTCTCCATTATTCTGAACAAGATTCAGTCCATCACACTTTAATGCATCTCTCATTGCTCTTGCAATACAGGTAGCTAATGCAAATAACTTGCCGGCTGTCTCTCCATCCAGATCATAAATATTGTCAAAATGCTCCTTAGGAATGATAAGACAATGTCCTTTTGTTGCCGGATTCACATCAAGAATTACTGTGAAATGGCTGTCTTCATAAACCGTAGCAGAGCGAATCTCTCCTTTTGCTATCTTACAGAATATACAATCTTCTTTCATTATTAAACACACCTTTCTCTTCCTAGCACATATTTGAAAAATCAAAAAGCAATCTACACATCTCGCTTTGTAAAAAACACTTTCAAATATGCACCAATATTTTATATCTAATATTATAAATATATATTAAACCCTTTAAAACTTAAAAATCAATGTCGTCAATGGCGGCACAGATATTTTAATAGAGTATGGCCTCAAATCCCAACATTCAGAAACCGCCTGGATTTCTTGATGCTCGCCTCTGCCTTCTCCGCCAAATTCCACAGCATCGCTATTTGAAATCACCGTATACTTTCCAGCTTTTGGAACGCCAATCTGACAACATTGCTTTTCCTGTGTACTAAAATTACATACAAACAGCAGATTATCTCTGCCCGACAGCGACTTTCTTATAAAGCTTAATACAGAAGATTCCGCATCCATCCCGTTAATCCACTCAAAAGAAGATCTCAGTGAATCATACTCATAAAGGGCAGGATATTCCTGATAAATCCGAATCAGAGACTTCACATATTCCTGTGAAGAAATATTTTCATGTGAGTGAAGATCCCATGCCTTTCTACCTGGTACTCCCATCAAATATCCATAAGACATCCTGACTCCTGTTAACTTATCATAATCACATGATGGCTTCTTGTCAATGAAAGATTCATCAAAAATATTATTTTTCTCTTTATTAAGTAATAACAATGTATGAGAGAGATCTCCCTTCATCAACGGTTGTGAAAGATAAAAATATTTTTCCCATCTACTCTCAAAATCCGTCTCAAGATAACTTTCAACTCCTGCTTTTACTTCTATATTCCACTCAAAATCAAAGAAATCTCTCATTTTCTTGCCAGACATTTCTTCCCCGATGAACAAAACACTACTGTCTTCTTTTTTTATTATTTCTCTTGCCTTCTTTAAAAAATCTGAAGAACTTTCGCTCAAGCCTCTAAATACAAATCCATCAATGTGATATTCTTTTATCCAGAAAAGAATATTCGCAAGAAGATAATTTACTGCCTGAGGATGTTTTCTTTCAAAAAGATGCACCGCTCTTCTTAAATATTCCGGTGATATCTCCAACATAACTCCAATATTTCTTTTATGAGATCGATTAACAAAAAACCTCATTGTATCTGGTGTATTTCCATAAAATGTCGGTTCAAAAAATCCTTTCTGGGCTCCAAGTCTTTCTCCCTCTGTTGTTCCCCGAAGCAAAATATGCGTATGCCCCATATCCTGTACAATCTCCTGTACTTTTTCGTCTGGAGAATCTAACTCACTGATTCGAACTTCACAGACTGACATCGGCGTTTTCAAAATATTACCATGATACCTTTCTGAAAGCCATCTTGCATCCTCCCACCGAAATCTCCTAAGATCAAACATCCTTGATGCACCATTTTCTTTTTCCTCATTCATCACTGCATAAGGATCTATCATTTGCATTACTTCACCCTGGGCATTCTTCACTTCAAATTTATAAAACTGTCCACAGGAAAGTCCTGGAATAAATAGCTCAAAAATATCTGAATGTTCCAACTTATGCATTGGATACAACATTCCATTCCAAAAATTAAAATCTCCAACTACACTGACTCGTCTCGCTCCCGGTGCCCACACTGCAAAATACATTCCTTCTGTATTTGCAATTTTTACTTTATGGCATCCCATCTTATGATATACTTCCGTCCAGTTTCCCTTTGAAAATAACTTTTCCTCTTCCTCTGTAATTAATCCTTCATAGCTATACGGATCATTACATATATAAGTATTTCCATCACGAAACGTCATATGTATCTGATAAGAGAATGGTCTTTTATGAGAAAGAAACAGTGAAAATACAGGCTGTCTTTCTACTGTGTCCATCGGATAACGCTCTCCATCTTCTGAAACAACTTCCATTTTCATTGCATCAGGATGATAAGCAGAGATAACCTGTCCTTCCATGATAAAATGACGTCCCAGTAAATCTTTCGGCTTACTGCAATTACCAAAAACCAATTCCATAACCTGGTCTTTTTTTACGACTTCGCTGATTTCATATCTCATGTCATTCCCTCCTCTTTTCAGTTACTTTTTTCGAAAACAAACATTCCTATATAATATATTCAAAAATGGTTCCCGACATTCATAATCAAATATATAAATGTATTGTCATTCAATCGAATATGATTTGCATGATTCTGCTTTTTCTAACTATAAAAAACATATTCATAAAATTGTATCTTTAATGCCTCATGCCTTTGTTTCCTTTATATGCTTTCTTCATCATATAAATCATACACATGGATTTATTTACATCCTCAATGCGTACACTTTTTTCTTCATATGTTTCTTGTCATATAAATCGTATTTAGAGGATTTAAACATATAAGCACAACAGATATTTTAATGTGACTTGTATGATTTTTTAGTTACTTATATTATAATTTTTTTAGATAAGAAAGTCAATAAATGTCAAAAAGAAGAAATCTCAGATACAATATATCTACCTTGTATCTGAGATTTCTTCTTTCATTTATAGCACCAAATTGGGAAATTATTTTAATCTGTGACCGATATCTTAATAATTAATATCATCTGAGATTCTGGTCAATGACTAACGCAACTTGTTTAAACGTTTTTAGACGTTTGCTCGTCACTTATTATACTTTTATTATTAATTGTTTATTGCTAATTAAACAATTATGATTATTTACTTTCTACTGGCTTTCTTAAAAGACCAAGCATAACTGCTCCAACGATGGAACCGATTGCTAAAGCAATGATATACATTAATGCATTTCCTACTACTGGGAATACGAAGATTCCACCGTGAGGTGCCATCAATGTACATTTGAATGCCATAGATAACGCTCCGGCTACTGCTGAACCGATTACACAAGGAGGAATAACGTGGAGGGGATCTCCTGCTGCGTATGGAATAGCTGCTTCAGAGATGAAGCAAAGTCCCATGATCGCGTTAACTGGTGCTGTTTTTCTATCGTTATCTGTAAATTTGTTTTTAAATACCCATGAAGCAATGGCAATAGCGATTGGAGGGACCATTCCACCTACCATAACGGCTGCCATGATCATGTAACCTGCGTCTGTCTGGTATGCTAAAGAAGCTGTACCAAATACATAGGCTGCTTTGTTGAATGGACCACCCATGTCAATGGACATCATACCACCAACAATTAATCCAAGTAAAATACTGTTTGCTCCGGATAAGGAGTTTAATGCGTCAGCAAGTAACTGGTTTAACCAGGAGAAGAATGGGTTAATTGCAAACATAATCACACTGATTAATAAAAGACCTGCAACTGGATAAATTAACATTGGTCTGAGACCATCCATGGAACTTGGCATTTTCTCAGTAATCTTTTCTAAAGCTAATACCAGAAAACCTGCCAGAAAACCTGCAAATAATGCTCCAAGGAAACCACCGGAAATTACCGTGATGTCTGAATTAAAACAAGAAGCAAATGTTGTTCCGGCACTTGCGATTGCACCACCGGCAAAACCAACCATTAAACCAGGGCGATCAGCAATACTCATCGCAATGAATCCTGCAAGAATTGGAAGCATGAAGTTAAATGCTACACCACCGGCTGTCTTAAAGAATGCTGCCATTGGTGTGTTCATACCAAAGTTAGATGGGTCGATAGAATAATCATCTAACAAAAAGGCAATCGCAATAAGGATACCACCACCGATAACGAATGGAAGCATATTAGAAACACCGTTCATCAGATGTTTATAAATCTGACGTCCAAAGCTTTCATCTCCTTCGGAAGCAGTGCTTGCTGCCTTACCGCCTTCATGATGATAAATCGGTCCGTCACCTTTTACTGCTCTCTCGATTAATTCCTGAGATTTATGAATACCATCGGAAACTTTTACTTTGATAACTGGCTTGCCATCGAAACGAGCCATTTCTACATTTTTATCTGCTGCAATGATGATTCCGTCGCAGGCATCAATTTCTTCCTGAGTAAGAACATTTTTCGCTCCACCAGAACCATTCGTTTCTACCTTAATAGAAATTCCTAATTCCTTACCTTTTTCTTCAAGTGCTTCGGCTGCCATATAAGTATGTGCGATACCTGTTGGACATGCAGTTACTGCAAGAACCTGGTATCCGGCTTTCTTTGCAGGAACTTCGGCTGCCTGTGCTGCCTTGTCTTCTTCTCCGTATTTTTCTGTTTCTTTTTCATCAATTGCTGCTAAAAATGCATCAACTTCTTTGGCAGATAATAACTTTTCACGGAAAGCAGGATCCATTAAAATAGTAGATAATCTGGATAATGCTTCTAAGTGAACATCAGAACCTTCTGCAGGCGCTGCAATCATAAAGAAAAGATTGGATGGCTCTCCGTCAAGTGCTTCACAGTCAACTCCAGATGGTACTGTGATTGCTGCGATACCCGGATTGATAACTGCATCGTTTTTTGAATGTGGAATACAAATTCCCTCTGCAATAGCAGTAGGTCCTTCGGATTCTCTTTTCATGATTCCTGCTTTAAAAGCATCTTTGTCTTTGATGTTGCCCACTTCTTTATGAAGGTCAACGAGTAAATCAAGCATCTGTTCTTTTGTGCTTACTTCTGCATTAAGAACAACTGCCTCTTTCTTTAACAAATCAACAATTCTCATAATTTTTTCCTCTCTAAAAAATTCAAAGTATTTTTTGTTTTATCTCAAATTCCTGTTTCATTTTAGTTTCTATCATATTTAACTTTTTGAATATAAAATGATATCAGGAACTTTTTAATAAATTCAAAGCACATTTGCTGATTTGATTCAGCATTTTTGAACTTTATTCACTAATCTGTCTTAGTATTTTCTCAATTTTATTCGGTAATCTGTTTCAGCATCTTTTCATACATTTCCAGAGATGCAAGTCCCTCAGAAAATGCTGTGGCACTACCTGCTGCTGTACCGCTCTTTAATGCTTCTTCGTAATTACCACCGCGAAGATATCCTGTGATAAATCCTGCTACCATAGAATCTCCCGCACCAACAGAATTCACTACTTTGCCCTTCGGTGTGCCCATCTTAATATTTTGTCCATCTTCTGTAATAAGAATGGCTCCGTCTCCAGCCATGGAAATCAGTACATTTACTGCTCCCTTTTCCTGAAGCTTCTTTGCGTAATGTACAATATCCTCGTCTGTTTTACATACTGTTCCGAACATTTCCCCAAGTTCATGGTTATTTGGCTTAATTAAGAACGGATGATATTTTAAAACATTAAGAAGTAAATCCTTTGTCGCATCTACAACTACACGGATTCCTTTTGCTTCAAGTCTTGCAAGAATCTTTTCGTAAATGTCCTCCGGTAATGTATTTGGAATACTTCCTGCTAATACAAGAATATCTTCTTTTGTAAGAGTATCAAGCTTTGCAAAAAGCTCTTCTAATGCTTCTTCTGTAATTACAGGTCCCTGTCCATTAATCTCTGTCTCATCGCCATGTTTTACTTTCACATTGATTCTGGAATTGCCCTCTGGCAGATGAATGAAATCTGTGTGGATTCCCTGAGCTGCCAGTCCATCCTCAATTGCCCTTCCTGTAAATCCTGCAACAAAACCAAGAGCTGTTGTTTCAAGACCGAGAGTATTCAAAATCGTAGATACGTTAATTCCTTTTCCACCGTAAAAAATAGATTCTCTTGTAGAACGATTGACATCTCCTAATTTCAGGTCATCGAGAAATACAACATAATCTAATGCCGGATTAAAAGTTACCGTATAAATCATTACTTTCGTTCCCTCCTTTAATTTCCCTTTTCTAATGTACTTTCAGAATCTCTTTTCCTGATTTTATTAGGAAAGTCTCCGAAAATACATTCTTTAGTTTTGGCTTGCTTTGTTTGTGATTAAAGTATAACAAAACGATGCTTTTTATACATCTAACGAATGTCATTGATATCAATTTGAATTTGTCATATTCTCATATGACATTTGTCACTTTTTTAGAATTTCATCGATTTGATTCTTCATTTGGAATAAAAATGTGCTACTATCATCCTCCTGATCTACATAACTTTTAATAAG
This sequence comes from uncultured Anaerobutyricum sp., assembly GCF_934307085.1. Lineage (GTDB taxonomy): Bacteria > Bacillota > Clostridia > Lachnospirales > Lachnospiraceae > Anaerobutyricum. The sequence goes on along the minus strand of NZ_CAKRCF010000034.1, from coordinate 24,585 downwards.
ACTATTGGTTTTTTCATATGCTTCCTCATATTGCTTAAAACGATTCGGAATCACTCCGGTATCAATCACCGTATCAAGAAGGGACATATCTATTATGCTATCTCCTGGTGTATCTTTATTCAGTAAATCCATCGTATCTTGCGAAGTATTTACTGATTTTAATACAGATGCTGCGGAAGTATCTTTATATATAAGACTTTGAATATCTGTATCCGTTGTAAGTAGCTTCATAAAATTCCACGCAAGCTGTTTCTTGCCTGTTCGTGAACTCATTCCTGCCATAAGTGCACTCATCTCAGAGCAATTATCTCCTGATGGACCGGCTGGCATCCTGATACATGTCCACTCAAAACCAGAATACTTCTTAATTCTCCATGGATACGGCATGTACGTTCGGTAATCAGAAAATGTAAATGGACGAAATGCCACTTTTCCCAAATCGAAATCATTCGATGTCACCTGATAATTCCGATTTGTTGCTTCCAATCGCTTTATAAATTCAAGTGACTGTGAAAATTTTTCATCCAAAAAGTTTGATGCTGTTCCATCCTTGTTAAAAGGTGTAACTCCGTTTGAATAAACTGCCTGAAGCCATGTATAATCATAACATCCAAACTGATCAATTTCTCCTTCTCCGTTAGAACCTTTTACAACTTGTTTGCAAATATCATAAAAGTCATCCCATGTCCAATCATTATCTGGAACCTTAATTCCTTCTTTTTGCAAAAGAGTTTTATTCACAAACATAAGGGTTGGGTTACACTCCATCGGAAGTGCATACTGACTGTCTCCGTATTGCCCCGCTTTATAAACAGAAGAATAAAATACAGAAGAATCAAATTCCCTGTCTCCTCCAACTAACATATCTAAATTTTTCAAAGCTCCAAGTGATGCCAGTGTATTGAAATCATCATCCAATACAAGATACACATCTGGTTCCGTCCCTTTTAAAATCTGTTCTGACAACCACTCTGAATAATCATCAGAAAGTATTCCCCTTTCATATTCCACTTTCACATTTGGATATTTTGATTCGAACTTCTTTATTGCCTGATCAAGAATATCATAATGTACCGTCCCCGGCACTTCCCAGTTGCTTCCATAAAAAATCCCAACCCGAAGTGTATCCTGATCCCGGTAACGCAGATACAGAAGGCTGCTAATAAAAAGAAGTGCCATTATAAAAAGAAGCCCTGTTCCCTTTCTCAGTTTAGTATTTTCCATTATACCTCCTCGCATATTTAAATTCATCTATTTGAATATGTATTATATTTTTTATTATCATGCCCTGTCATCATTGATATACCATACTAATCTTCCCGTTAATATACCTTACTATTTTTTAACTATATCAACTACATTATTCCTCAATATATCTGTTCACTGCCCCAGTCTGTACTGCCCATATAGCAAGCTGAGTTCTATCTCTAAGTTCTAATTTACCCAGAACAGAACTCAGATAATTTCGAACTGTTCCTTCTGATAATGCCAACTCTGATGCGATTTCTTTATTAGACATTCCACAACCAATTTTCTGAATTACTTTCCATTCTGTTTTCGTCAGTTCTTCGGCAAGTGCATTATCAACCTGAATAGCATAACTACTCTGTGCCATATGATTAAAAAGTTTTACAACTTTATCTGTGATTTCCGGATTAATCATTGCTTTTCCGCTTACAACTGTCCGAATTGCCTCCGCAAGATTTTTCATGGAAATTCCTTTTAGGAGATACCCACTCGCACCATATTTCAAAGCTCCAAAAATATATTCATCATCATCAAACGTTGTAAGCACGATTATAGAAATATCTGGATACTTCTCTTTCACAAGACGAGTACATTCCACCCCGTCAATTCCGGGCATACGAATATCCATTAATATAACATTGGGTTTTTCTTTTTTTATTTCGGAAAGTACCTGCTCACCATTTTCTGCTGTCCCCGTTACTTCCATATCCTCATTCGCTCCAAGAACAATTTTCAAACTTTCTCGAATCAGTTCCTGATCATCTGCAATTAATACTTTAATCATCTTATTTTCCTCATTGCTAGAGCGTATTTGAAGATGCACATCTTTCAGAAAGCATTTTTCAAACACACCCCAGTTCTATTATTTTGCTTTTTGTTATTTTGCTCTGACATTATTCAATTGACTGTTCTGCTGTTTTTAACATTATCCGATCCATTATTTTGCCTTTTTACTTTGGCATTATTTCATTCATTATTACTTTTTACTTCGGTATTATTTCATTCAGTCCTCTCCTGTGTTCCCGTCAATTTATTTCGAATTGGTATTTTTGCAATCATCGTAAAACCAATCATCCCCTGATAATGCACCTCGCCGTTTAATAGTTCTACTCTCTCCCTTATATGCTTTAATCCAAATCCCTCTTTAATAGATTCACAACCACAACCATTATCGCTGATAATAATAGTCAATTCCTCTTCTTTTTCACTGATACGAATCCAGATTTCACTTGCCTTTCCATGACGAATCGCATTCGTCGTACTCTCTTGTATAATACGATAAATTACTTCTTCCTCATCCGCCTCAAATTCAAATTTTTCCATATAAGAAACAAAATAAATTTTTGTATTTGTAACCTTTGACATATCCTCTATCATCTGGTGAATTGCGTTACTTAATGACATCCTCTCCAAGGCATCTGGCTTTAACTTTCTTACTGAACGCCGAACATCTTGCAATCCCCTTCTTGCAGTATCCCCAATTCCTTCGAGCTGTTCCTTTGCCTTATCTGGTGCAATATCCATAAGAACAAGGACTGCATCAATTCCCACAGATATTCCTGTCAAAATATGCCCTAATGTATCGTGGATTTCCCTCGCCAGACGATTTCTCTCTTTTGTCTCACCCATCAGCTCCTTTTCCTGGGCAAACTCATGAAGCTGCTCATTTGCTTTTTGCAACTGTTCATTCAACAGTTTAATTCGTTCCCTCTCTCTTCGATCCTTCATCATAAGAATTACAATATAAACTAAAAATAAAAGCATATTTGTAATCTCACAAATAGTCTTAACTCCAAGAAAAATCCGCTCAGTTTCCCCATTGTAAAAAGCAACCCAGGTCTCAAAAGAATTCAACGGAATGAACATAGTAATCAAATTATAACTACATACCATATAACAAAGAAATGCAATGAATAAAAATATCAGTTTATTTTTTCGTTCCTCTACATAGGTAAGCATATCCGCTACCACAAGAAAAATAACACCGTTATATGTCATATCCAACTCTTTCAATACGAAAATCAGAAAAATAATTTCGAATATATTCCACAATAAAACCCTCTCTTTTCCCTCCTCTTCATTCTTTCTTTTATAGTAAATGATTCCAAACAAAAAGAAGAGAGAAAATAATATCATAATCATTCTCTGCTCCGGTCTTTCCGGCATCACCTTAAGTATTGCAAGAAATTTCTCAGCTTCCTGTGCCGCAGCCACCCGGTATTGTGTCAGTACAATTGTAAAAGCAAGAAAAAGAATAATGATAAAGTTAAGCAGTACCATCATCATAAAGCACTGATGCTGATACCCAGAATCGCCTTTTCTTCTTTCCATTTTACTTTCTCCTTCCTTTACTGCCATCCCGACAAACTATACTCATCAATATTATCTTTTGTGATAAGTGTAACCGGAACGATAAACTGTTTTTCCATTGTTTTTCTATCAAGAATTTTATAAAGCATTTCCACTGTTTTCTTTCCTGTAGTTCTCGGAGACTGTGCCGATGTTGCCGCCATACGTTTTTCATAAATCATCGTCTTCGCTTCCGGAGAGCCATCTACTCCATATACAAGAACATCTGACAACATATGTTCTGCATCGAGAGCTGCCATTGCCCCCATCGCACTTGGATCATTCAATGCCATTACCACATCGATATCTTTCGTTTTATTTAAAATTTGTTCTACTAACGGCTGAGAAACTTCCAACTGCCCTTTGCATTCTAATTCTCCCACAGTCTCATACTGCCATCCTGCTTTTTCCAGAGTCTCTTTAAATCCCTTAATTCTATCAATTGCTGATTTATTCTCTGACTGAATCAAAAACAGAATTTTTCCTTTTTTTCTCCGCTTCATTAAATCTTTTGCACATTGTTCTCCTGCCTGATAATTATTTGAAATAACTGTTCCATCTACCAGACTTCGATTATAAATAATGGTATCTACTGCAATAACAGGTATATTGGCTTCCTTTGCTTTTTTTAAAGAACTCCCTATTTTTTTCCAATCCACCGCATTAATTAGAATACAATCTACTTTTTCTTCAATTAAACTTTCCACCTGCTTAGCCTGCACTTCAGCATCCATACCAGAATCTCTTGTTTCAAGTACATCCCCTCTGCTTTCTACAACAGCTTTTATTTCTTCATTAATTACTTCAAAATAAGGATTATTCATTGTCATATACAATGCCCCAATTGTTCTTTTGGGTCTGCCGCTTTCATTTTTATTCCTGCTGAAAAATAAAAGCATAACACTTACTACAAAGAGTGCCGCTACAATGAGATATCCCATATATAAAATTGCTTTTTTTCCCTTCACAAACCTTCCTCCTATTTCAAAATATTTATTATTTATTTTGCGATTGACATCTGTTATTATTGTAACTTTTTCGACAATTTTTGTCTATCCATACAGGGAAAAATCGAAAAACCTCTTTTCTTGACACACACAAAAAAAGCACTTATACTTTTAAATGCAAAAGGAAGCCATACTAACTATATTCTTTAGATTACTTTTTGATAATTACACAAACTACTACTCAAACTACTAGACAAACACGTCTACTTGGCTCTGAGTAGTTACAAATTCTATTATAAAAAGGAGGATGATTTATGAATTGTCCAAACTGTGGTACCTCATACACAGACAATGAAAAGATATGTAAGAAATGTCATACCCCTTTAAGCAATGCAGTTTACAATCAGATACCGGCATCAGATAGTGATACACATCAATCCACTACAAAGAAAAAGAAAGTTTTACCTTTCATTCTCATTGTTCTTATCTGTTGTATTGTAGTAACGGGAATTGGAGGATATTTTTATTATATTTCCCGCGTAAAACAGGGATGTCGAGATGCAACAAAACAAATTTTTACTTACGCAAAAAATATGGATTTTTCTGATGTTGCTCCTTCAGATTTGCCAGAACCATTAAAATCCGAACCCAATATACGTAAATTAGTAAAAAAAGAATTAAAAACCTATATTAGCGACAGTAAACTCGGTTCTCTCATAGATATTGACAGCATTGATATAGATACCTTATGTAATGAAATGACCGCACAGGCTTCCTACAAAATTACAGATGTATCTGCTACTTATAATTCCTGTACTGTAACCGTCACTACTAAAAATATTGATTTTTACAGTTTACCAGAAACCATCTATGATGAAATCAAATCACAGATTACGGATGCTGACTCTTCCTTATGGGCCTCAATAAAAAATTCCTTATCTTCTCTCTTAGGTGGAAGCAATAAAGCAACCATTGAAAAGATTGACATTTCTGAAAACTTAAAGAACTGGTACGCAGAAAGCAAAAAAAATGGACCTGAAAGAAAAACTACAGGAAAGATTGTATTTGGAATTAAAGATGGAAAATGGACTCTGACCACTTTTGATGAACGACTCATCTATGGCTATTACGGTCTCCGTCCATTACAGTAAGAAACGAAAACTTATAAAAATAAAAAATCTGCAGATATACCGACAATCACTGCAATAAAAATTCACTTATGAATTTTCACTTGCTCCACGAGGTTATATATGCAGATTTTTTATTTTTATAAATGTATCTGTTACAAAATTTATTCTTCGTTATTTAAATATTTTCCTATATGTTCAATTGCTTTTGTTTCATCATCGCCTTTTGCAATTACGTTGATTTTTCCACCGGCTGGAACACCTAAAGTCATCATTCCCATAATGCTCTTGGCATTCACCTTTTTGTCTTTCACCTCCACATATACACTGCTGTCATACTGGCTTGCAATCTGAATGAATAATGCAATGGTGCTTGGATCTAATCCTGAAGGGATTTTAATCTCCATCTCTCTTGAAATCATGTTAACCTCCTGTTTTGCTATAAATGAAATAAATTTATCTTAGTATTTTCAGACTTGCCGGAGCAAATACTGAAAAATATTACAGATGTCCTTTTTCTCTAATATCCTGAGCAATCTGACTCAGTTTTCTTAATCTGTGATTCACACCGGACTTTCCTACTGGTGAACTAAGTTTTTCGCCAAGTTCTTTTAATGTTGCATCCGGTTCTTCTAATCTGGCATAAGCAATATCTCGAAGATTCTCAGATAACCGCTCTAAACCAATTGTATTTTTTATATATTCAATATCTTCGATTTGTTTCCTCGCTGCGGAAACGGTCTTATTTATGTTCGCTGCTTCGCAGTTTACTCTCCGGTTCACCGAGTTACGCACATCTTTTAAAATACGTACATTCTCAAACTTCATAAGAGCAATATGTGCTTCCATTATATTCAATGCATCCGAAATCATAGCACCTTCTTTTAAGTAAACTACATAATATTTCTTTCGCAGTACAATCTTCGCTTCTAATCCAAAAAATTCAAACAATTCTCTTAACTGCTCTGCCTTCTCACTTGAGGCACAGGCAATTTCAAAATGGTAATTTTTCTCTGGATCTGTAATAGAACCAGCAGAAAGAAATGCTCCTCGCAAAAATGCTCTGCGGCAGCAGGTACGCTGCAGCACCGGATTATCTTTCACAAAAAATTCTTCATCCATCTGTCCAAGATTATTTACAAGCTGTGCTGTTTTTAAAATCTTTAATGTCTGACCTGATTCCTTTATTGAAATCATATAAAAGCGATTCTTTTTTAAAAATTCATGCTGTGTTGTAGAAACCTGCGGCTGAAAGCGAAAAACGTCTTTAATCAAAGAATAAAATCTTCTGGCCACTGACACATTTTCCGTGTGAAGAATAAGGGAATACCTTCCATCTTCGCATGTAATCTTTCCGCAAAGTCCAATAATTGCGGCAAGTTCCGCAATCATGCAATGATTTTCATGACCGTCCACATGAGAAAGCTCTTCTTTTACTTCAGAAGAAAACGACATCTTCTATCTCCTTCCATCAATTACTTTCCTTTTGTCCGGGCATCTTTTTCAATATCCCGATGTTCCATACGAACGGTATAAGGAAGCTTTTTCAGTCTTGCATAAAGCCCGTTCGCTATCGTAACGGAACGATGCTTGCCACCGGTACAGCCGATGCCAATAACAAGGCTGTTCTTTCCCTCGTCGAGATAACGTGGGATAAGAAACTTCATCAAATCTTCTAACTTATCAAGAAACTTACGACCATCGCCATTCTTCATGACATACTCCTGAATGGAACGGTCATTACCTGTGAGCGGACGCAATGCCTGCTCATAATAAGGATTCGGGAGAAAACGCACATCAAATACCAAATCTGCATCTGAAGGGATTCCATATTTAAATCCAAAGGAGAGTACCGTAATAATAAAGTTACCATAGTCCTCATTCCCTACAAAGATTTTCTCCACTTCCTGTCGTAATTCTCTGGTAAGAAGAGTTGTTGTATCAATAATATAATCTGCCCTTTCCCTGATAAAAGAAATCATCTCACGCTCTCTGGCAATTCCCGTTTCTATGCGATCCTCCTTTGCGAGCGGATGGTTTCTTCTTGTCTCTTTATATCGCTTGACAAGAGTCTCGTCTTCTGCATCTAAAAACAGAATCTCATATTCTATTCCCAGTTCACACAAGATTTCTAACTGGCTATTTAATCTGGTAAGCTGCTCTCCGTTACGGATATCAACTCCTACTGCCACTTTGTCTACTTCAGTCTGTCTGTCAGAAGCAATCTCTCCGAAATTCGGCAATAATGCAACTGGCAAATTGTCCACACAGAAGAATCCAAAGTCCTCAAGAACCTTTAAAGCGGTACTCTTTCCCGCACCAGACATGCCGGAAACTATTACAAATCTCACTCTCTCACCTCTGTATCCGCAAATCCGACAAAACGAACTTCCGGCTGCATCATAACATTAAACTGTTTCATTACTTTTTTCTGTACCTGTTTTATTAAGAAAGCTACCTCTTCTGCTGTCGCACCACCACGGTTAATCACAAATCCGCTATGTTTCTCGGATACCTGTGCACCCCCTACAGTATAGCCCTTTAATCCAGCATCTTGAATTAACTTTCCTGCGAAATAACCTTCTGGTCTCTTAAAAGTACTTCCTGCACTTGGAAACTCTAAAGGTTGTTTCTCTCTTCTAGCTTTGGCTAGTTCATCCATTCGTGCCTTAATCTTATCGGACTCACCTTTTTCAAATGAAAAACGTGCTGACAAGACAATGTAGTTTTTCTCAAAAATGCAACTATGACGGTATGATAAATCTAATTCCTCTCCCGTCAATGTAAGAAATTCTCCCCCCTGCGTCAATACTTCCGCATCAAGAAGAACATCTTTTACTTCTCCGCCATATGCTCCTGCATTCATGGCAACTGCTCCACCTATGGAGCCTGGGATTCCTGCTGCAAATTCAAAACCGGTAAGACCGGCATTCCATGCAGCTCTGGCTGTTCTGCTAAGCAAAGCTCCCGCCTGCACTTCAATGATTGTATCCTTCACAGAAATTTCCTGGAAGTTCTTACCTATCTGGATAATCATTCCACGAAAACCTTCGTCTGATACCAGCAGATTACTTCCATTACCTATAACAAAAAAAGGAATCCCCGCTTCTTTAGCACAATAAACCGCACTTTTGATTTCTTCCCTTGTTGCCGGCTGAACAAAAACGTCTGCCGGACCTCCAATGGCAAAACTCGTGTGCTTATTCATCGGTTCCTGCTCTGTTACTGTTCCTGATTTAATCTGCTCTCTCAAATTCTGAAGGAATTCCTTATTCATAATATCTCCTATATATCTCATCTAAAACATTTAAAACAACTATATAGTTGCATCCCATATTTAGATACATACTATATGATACTCTAAAACGTGGGGAAGTACAATGTGGAAAAAACACAAAATAAAAGGGAGCTTTTCCGCTCCCTTTAGATAAAATGCCAAAAAAAGCTAATATTTTTGTTATTCCCCAGAACGTTTATTGCACAAAAAAGTTTCATACACACTTTTTGTCAGAAATCTCCAAACAAAAAATTACTCACCCCTAATCAGAGTGTATCTGAAAAATATTTTCCACAAAATATACCACAAATTAGAACATCGGATTACTTTTAAATTTTTCAAATACACTCTGGCTCTTTTTTCAAACTTTAATTACTGTTCTTTCTTTTCCTCTGTATTTGCAGAAAGACTTCCCGTTACACGATTATAAAGTTCCTGTGCTGCATTATAACCCATCTTCTTTGCACGATAGTTAATTGCTGCAGACTCTACGATAACCGCAAGGTTACGACCTGGGCGAATAGGAATAGAGTAGCAGACAACCTTATTACCAAGGAATTCGATATAATCTTCATCAAGACCAAGTCTGTCATAATTTGCTTCTCTGTTCCAATCTTCTAAACGGATAACCATATCAATTGTCTGGTTATACATTACACTCTCCACACCGAATAATGTCTTTACATCAACAATACCTATACCACGAAGTTCAATGAAATGTCTTGTAATATCAGGTGAGGTTCCCATAAGAGTGTCATCACTGATTTTACGAATCTCAACAACATCATCGGATACAAGACGGTGTCCGCGGTGAATTAATTCAAGGGCAGCCTCACTCTTTCCAATTCCACTCTCACCCATAATTAAAACACCTTCGCCATATACATCAACTAAAACACCATGAATGGAAATACGTGGAGCAAGTTCCTCACTCAGCCAACGTACAGAGTTTGCAATAAAATCTGAAGTTGTCATCTCTGTTGTAAAGATTGGAACACCATTTTTCTCAGCCGTATCAAGCATCTCTGCTGACGGCTCTAATCCTCGGCAAAATACAAGACATGGAATATTAAAGCTAAAAATTTTCTCGCAAAGAGGTGGGATAGATTCTGGTGCAAGCTGCTTCATATATGCTGCCTCAACATTACCGATTACCTGAATTCTTTCTGAATCAAAATGTTCAAAAAAACCTGCAAGCTGTAATGCAAGACGGTTTACCGCAGACTGTTCAATCATAATATTGTCTGTATCAATATCTGGTAAAAGACTTTTCAGTTCCATCTTTTTCACAAATTCTGTAAGTTTTACTTTGTACATATGCTCCTCCGTATTATCCTCTTTTTCGTCATAAAGTTTGTCCCATTTACAAACTACATAACAAAGCTCACATATAAATCGCCTGTTGCCACTACTGTCCCGCTACCTTTCATTGTTATTACTCTTTATTATAAGTCTCATATTCTTCGGTTCGTACATAAACCACCTGACATCCGGCCTACTGCTCTGTGCGTAGCTTTGTAAACTTTACGTTAGTATTATAATATCAGTATTTACACTAATACAGTTATCATACCACATCCCCATTTTTTTTAGAAGTATCCGTATGAAAAAAGCGATAAATTTCTTCGGCTACATTTTCCGTAATTCCGTCTATTTCACAAAGCTCTGTCACAGAAGCTTCTTTTATTTTTCCGATATCCTTAAAATGCTTCATTAGACTTTTTCTTCGTGCTGGACCGATACCCTTAATATCATCAAGTACCGAATGTACCTGCTGTTTTCCACGAAGTGCTTTATGGTATGTGATTGCAAAACGGTGCGCCTCATCTTGCAGGCGAGTTACCATACGAAATGCTTCGGAATTTTTCGGAAAGTCAATAATCTCATTCTGATAATACAACCCTCTTGTACGGTGGAAATCATCCTTTACCATACCGCAGACTGGAATATTCAGCCCTAGCTTTTTGAGAACTTCTACCGCAATATTAACCTGCCCTTTTCCTCCATCCATCATAAGAATATCTGGAAAACGGGTAAAGCTTCCAAGTGATATATCCTTCCCCTCTTCCTCCCTTTCTTTCTGTTCTCTCATTCCATGGGAAAATCTTCTCTCTAAAGCCTCTTCCATACAATGATAATCATCTGGGCCAGCGACCGTCTTTATTTTAAATTTACGATAGTCACTTCTTTTTGCTTTTCCATTTTCGAAAACAACCATTGACGCAACATTCTCGTATCCATTTGTATTGGAAATATCAAAGGCTTCCATGCGTTTTAAATTCTTAATTCCAAGAATCTGTTCCAACTCATGTACTGCACCGACTGTTCTGTGTTCTTCTCTCTTAAGTTTTTCGCTGTCTTGCACAAGTACATTCTGCGCATTCTTCCGGGCAAGTTCCATCATCTGATGCTTACTTCCACGCTTTGGAGTGGCGAATGTTACCTTTGCTCCTCGTTTATCCGAAAGCCATTTCTCAAGAATCTCTCGGTCAAGAATTTCTTCTTGTGTTAAAATTTCTTTCGGAATAAACGGTGTACCGATATAAAACTGCTTAATGAAATCCGTTAAAATCTCCTGCTTCTCACTATCCCCAATTCCCGTCATATGAAAATGGTCTCTTCCGAGAAGTTTCCCGCTTCGAATAAAGAAAATAGCAACAACTGCCTCATCTCCTGCTTTTGCAAGAGCGATAATATCTCTGTCATCCCCACCGGTATCATTGATTTTCTGTTTCTCACCGATTCGTTTTACATTTTCAATTAAGTCACGGTACTCTGCTGCCTGCTCAAACTCAAGTTCTGCTGCAGCCTTCTTCATTTTTTCTTCTAGATTGATAATAATCTCTTTCTCATCGCCATTTAAAAACTTTAATGCTTTATCCACATGAACGCGATACTCTTCTTTTGAAATATAATTCTGACATGGTGCATCACACTGATTTATCTGATGATAAAGACAAGGCCGGCCCTTCCCTATCTCTTTAGGCAAAGACCGGCTACAACTCCGTATTTTGTATACTTTTCTCATTAGTTCAATTGTGTCTTTTACCGCTCCTGCACTTGTATACGGACCGAAATATTTCGATTTATCTCTTTTCACCTGACGGCAGAATAAAATTCTTGGATAATCTTCCTGTACCGTAACACGGATATAAGGATAACTTTTATCATCCTTAAGCATCGTATTATAATGTGGACGGTGTTCTTTAATCAGATTACATTCCAAAACCAGAGCTTCAAGTTCTGAGTCTGTGATAATATATTCAAAATAAGCGATGTGAGAAACCATATGCTGGATTTTTACACTCTTATTATAACTGCTCTGAAAATACTGACGCACACGATTTTTAAGGATTCGTGCTTTACCGACATAGATAATCTCATCTTGTGCGTTATGCATCAGATATACTCCCGGCTTCGCCGGGAGTTTTTTCAGTTCTTCCTGAATATCAAACATAATTTACTCTTCCTGTTTTGTCTGCTCACTGTCTTTCTGTTCTATATTTTCCGCTGTTTCTTTCACAGATACTTCTGAAACTTCGGCAGCCTTTACCTCAGTTTTCTCTGCATCTTCCGTCATTTCTGATTTTTTCTCAGACTTTTCTGCTTCAGCACTTTCTAACTGTTCTACATTATCATCCTCTGGCTCATCTTTCTTCAAAGACTTGTTATAAATCTCCATAAATTCCTTACCAGTGATTGTCTCTTTTTTAATCAGGAATGCTGCGATTTCATCCATAATTTCTCTGTGGTCTTCGATAATCTTCTTTGCTTTATCATAAGCCACTTTCAGCATTTCTTTTACTTCTTCATCAATGAGTGCACCAGTTGCATCAGAACAATTCATTACCGCACGTCCATCAAGATAACGGTTCTGTACAGATTCCAGACCCATAAGACCAAATCGCTCAGACATACCATACTGTGTTACCATCGCTCTTGCAATCTGTGTTGCACGTTCGATGTCATTAGAAGCGCCTGTTGTAACAGAATGAAAAACAACTTCTTCTGCTGCACGACCACCAAAAAGTGTCACTAATTCGCCAAGCATCTGTTCCTTGCTCATAAGATACTTTTCTTCTTCTGGAACCTGCATAGTATAACCAAGTGCTCCCATTGTTCTTGGAACAATCGTAATCTTCTGTACTGGTTCTGTATTCTTCTGTACCGCAATCGCCATTGCATGACCAACTTCGTGATAAGCAACAATTTTCTTCTCTTCTTCTCCGAGAATACGATCTTTCTTTTCCTTTCCGGCAATAACAACTTCCACGGCTTCTAACAGATCTTTCTGGGATACTGCTTCTCTTCCTGCCTTAACTGCTGCAAGTGCCGCCTCGTTAATCATATTGGCAAGATCTGATCCAACGGCTCCGGAAGTTGCGAGGGCAATCTCATCAAAGTTAACTGTCTCATCCATTTTTACATTCTTTGCATGTACTTTTAACGTCTCAACACGTCCTTTTAAATCTGGGCGTTCTACGATAACTCGTCTGTCAAAACGTCCTGGTCTAAGGAGTGCCTTATCCAATACTTCTGGACGGTTTGTCGCAGCTAAAATAACAAGACCTTTGGAAGAATCAAAGCCATCCATCTCTGCAAGCAATGCATTTAAAGTCTGCTCACGCTCATCGTTACCGCCACCATAACGGCTGTCACGACTCTTACCGATAGCATCAATCTCATCAATGAAAATGATACATGGTGCCATAGACTGTGCCTGCTTGAACAAGTCACGAACTCTGGATGCACCGACACCGACGAACATCTCTACGAAGTCGGAACCACTCAAAGAGAAGAATGGTACATTTGCCTCACCTGCAACTGCTTTTGCAAGTAAAGTTTTACCTGTTCCCGGAGGACCTACTAACAAAGCACCTTTTGGAAGTCTTGCACCAATCTCAATATATTTACCAGGATTATGAAGGAAATCAACCATCTCAGTAAGACTTTCTTTTGCCTCATCCTGACCGGCTACATCTGCAAAAGTAACCCCTGTCTTTTTCTCGACATATACCTTTGCATTACTCTTTCCTACGCTGCCCATCATTCCGCCGCCTTTGCCGATTCCACGCATAACAAAATACATCATCGCATAAATCAATGCGAACGGAAGTACATAACTTACCAGAACAGAAAGAAGTACATTTGAACTGCTGCTGTCCTGCTGCTCATAAGAACTGATCTTATTATTGTCCTCCGCCTCTTTTAAACGATTAACCAACAGTGCATCATTCATAGAAACCGTATAATATGTTGTTTTCATTAACGGATTCTGCTGTGTCTTCGGTTCAATATAAATTTTTCGATCTGCAACCTGTACTTTTTTAATCTCTCCTTTATCTAACATCGTAAGAAACTTACTATACGAAATCTTCTTCTGAGAACCATTCTTATAACGGCTCATCACAGAAGTAAAGAGAGCAGTAATTCCAAGACAAACAACCAGAAGAATAATTGCAGATTTTATGTTCTTCTTTTTGTTTGGATTGTCATTTTGATTATTTTTATTGTCCATTTACGCCTCCATGACGTTTCATATTATAACTTCTTCAATACCTCAATGGCATCTTTCATATAATTATTTTCAACGTACTCAATTTTTCCTGCATCACAGGCTGCGGCAAGTGTTGGGTCCATTGGAAGCTTAGCCAGAACAGGTACATTATACTCTGCTGCAATCTCATCGATATGGCTTTCTCCGAATACCTTAATCTGCTTTCCACAGTCAGGACACTCTACATAACTCATATTCTCTACTAAACCAAGAATCGGAACATTCATCATTCTTGCCATGTTAACTGCTTTTTCCACGATCATTCCAACTAATTCCTGTGGAGAAGATACAATAACAATACCATCTAACGGAACAGACTGGAAAATAGTCAGTGGTACATCACCAGTTCCTGGAGGCATATCGATAAACATATAGTCGATATTCTGCCATAATGTCTCTCCCCAGAACTGCTTGATCACTCCACCAAGCACAGGACCTCTCCAGATAACAGGATCTGTCTCATTGGCAAGCATTAAGTTAACAGAAACAATGTCGATTCCGCAAGTTGTTGTCGCTGGCAAAATCAATCCTTCCGCATTACCTACAAGATTCATAGAAAGACCAAACGCCTTTGGAATAGATGGACCTGTAATATCTCCATCTAAAATAGCCGTTTTATATCCTTCTCTCATAGAAGCTGCTGCAAGAAGAGAAGTTACCATAGACTTACCTACACCACCTTTACCGGATACAACACCGATAACCTTCTTAACAGAACTTCCTTTACTTAACTTTACAAGGAAATCTTCTGGTTTAGACTCTCTCTGTGCACAGCTTTCACCACAGCTACTACAATCATGTGTACAATCGCTCATAATATTTACCTCTCATTTAACTAAATTTTTTATGAAATCTCTATTAAAATTTTATCAATTTTTTTAGAAATTACTTGCTCAGTTTTAACTGAATTTACCCCTAATTATTTGTAACTTTTTAATTTCAGAACAAGTATATTACCTGTAACTGCTTATTCAAATTTAAAATAAAATATATATTGCTTACATCTTGTATCATTAATACTATACTATCCTGAACATTCTTTCAATTACACATTTTAGATCATTAAATAATTAGAACTATTTATTCATCTGCTCTAAAATCTCTGTGACATTTTTCTCGATGTCTCCCTCAAATACAGCAGAACCACATACGAATATATTGGCCCCGCATTCTGCAATCTCTGCTATATTCGAAGCTTTCACTCCACCATCAACCTGGATATCCACATCAAGATTCTTCTCTGTAATCATCTTACGAAGTGCACGAACTTTCTCGCCACAATAAGGAATGTACTTCTGTCCTCCAAAGCCAGGATTTACAGTCATAACTAATACCATGTCCAGTTCTGGTAAAACATACTCAATAACAGAAAGCGGTGTAGCAGGATTAATCGCAACTGCTGCCTTCTTGCCACAATCCTTAATCTGATGAATTACTCGGTCAAGATGTGTGCAGGCTTCCGCATGCACTGTAATAATATCTGCCCCGGCCTTTGCAAAATCTTCAACATATCTACCTGGATCTTCTATCATTAAATGTGCATCAAAGGTCACATCTGTCAATGGACGAAGCGCCTTAATTACAGGATTTCCAAAAGAAATCTGTGGAACAAACATTCCATCCATAACATCAATATGCACATACTCTGCTCCGGCATCAATTGCTGTTAGAACATCTCTGCCCAGATTTGCAAAATCGGCAGATAAAATAGACGGTGCTAATATCTTCTTCATCGGTACCCTCCTTAATTTCTAAAAATATCATCTGCATATTTCTGATTCCAGTATTACTATACTCCGATATTTTGTTTTTTATATAATGAGATAAAGTCTCACAGTATATCTTAACATAAACGCGAGATACTGCAAGCTGAAAATCAGAAAACCCTTGAAAAAAGCTCCGAAATTTGCAATTTTTCTTCCTACTATGCTACACTATAGCCATCTATTTCACTATTAAAATCGCATTTGCGATTAGTCTAACCATGAAAGGAGTTTATCATGCGTTTTTTTGATCCTACAAATACTTATGCAGAAAAAAACTGTGTACAGAATCACAAAAAAGAACTTCTTGCTTTAGGAACAAGAGCCTTTGTCATTACTGGACACAGTTCTTCCAAAAAAAATGGTTCTCTTGATGATGTTATCTCTGTTTTAGAGGAAGCTTCCGTTCCATATCAGATTTTTAATGAAATCGAAGAAAATCCATCTGTCGAAACTGTCGTAAAAGCCGCAGAAATCGGTAAAAAATTTAAGGCGGACTTCGTTATCGGCATTGGCGGAGGTTCTCCATTAGACGCATCGAAAGCTATCGCTTTGTTAATTGCTAACCCAGAAGAAAACGGAGAATGCTTCTATGTAGCAAAAGACTTAAAGACACTTCCCATCGCCGCTGTTCCAACAACCTGCGGTACTGGTTCAGAAGTTACCCCTGTTTCCGTTCTGACTCGTCACGACACACAGACAAAGAAAAGTATTTCCTATAAAATTTTCCCGGATATCGCACTCATTGACGGTAAATATTTACTGTCCGCAAGTAAAAATCTTTTAATCAATACTTGTGTCGATGCACTCGCACATGCCGCTGAAAGCCGGGTAAGTATCCATACAAATATCTATAACCAGATGTTTGCCAACTACGCATTAAAACTTTGGGGAGACATTGTTCCATTCCTTCGTTCTGACGACGAATTAAACGAAGAACTTGCAGAAAAACTTATGCTTACCTCCACTATCGCCGGAATGGCAATAGCACAGACAGGAACTTCCATTCCACACGCATTAAGTTATGACGTAACCTACCACAATGGCGTTGCACACGGAAAAGCCTGCGGAATCTTCCTCGCTGCTTACCTTCGTGTTTACGCAGAACATAAACCAGAAGATGTGGAAGAAATCCTTTCCCTCTTAGGATTCAAAACACTCGATGACTTCACCGCTTACTTAAAAGAAATCCTCGGTACAGTCAGCTTAACAAAGGACGAAATCACATTCTACATCGATAGAATGATGGAGAATACATCAAAATTAGCTACATGTCCTTTTGAATTAACAAGGGAGGATATCGAGAAGATTTACGCGGAATCTATCGTAGTTAAATAAAAACAGAAGAACCCCGTATATCCAAGAAGAAATTTTGTGACTTTGCGTTGTGGAATTCTGACTGTAACCTTGCGAGCTCGTTTTCGAGCAAAGTTGTTTTACCAGGCAGAATGGAACGTTTAACGCAACGGAACAAAATTCTTTCTTGGATATACGGGGTTCTTCGTCTGTCTACCAAGTTCTACTCGGTTTTATATTATCGTCCTAAAATCTGAGCGATTTCAAACTCATACTGGTCTACGTCTTTAGCCATTCCGAGTGCATCTTCGATATCGTAGTCGATATACTGACCATTACGGTATCCTACTACTCGATTTGTAGCACCACTGCAAAGCAGGTCTACTGCTAAAGCTCCCATGTAAGAAGCATATACTCTGTCTTTTGCTGTTGGGTTTCCACCTCTCTGCATATGACCTAAGATACTTGCTCTTGTCTCTACACCAGTTGCCTGTTCGATTCTCTTAGCCATTCCGTAAGAATGTCCAACACCTTCTGCGTTGATGATGAGGTGATGTTTCTTACCAAGTGCTTTTTTCTCAAGAATGCTTTCAATTAATTCATTTTCAAGTTTTGGTCTGTTACCATCAAAACGTTCTGGGATTAAGATATCTTCAGCACCGGAAGCAATACCACACCATAATGCGATATAACCAGCATTTCTTCCCATTACCTCGATGATAGAACATCTTTCATGAGATGTTGATGAATCACGAATCTTATCAATTGCCTGCATTGCTGTATTTACTGCAGTATCGAAACCGATTGTGTACTCTGTACATGCAATATCTAAGTCGATTGTTCCAGGAAGAGCTACTGTATTGATTCCCTGTGCGGATAACTTCTGTGCTCCACGGAAAGAACCGTCACCACCGATAACAACAAGTCCGTCGATATTATGACTTCTTAAAATCTCTGCTGCCTTTTCCTGGTACTCTAACTGTTTAAATTCTTCACATCTTGCGGTAAATAAAGCTGTACCACCACGAGAAATGATATCACATGTGAATTCTTTCTGCATATCAAAAATCTCATCGTTTAACAGTCCGCTATAACCACGATAAATTCCTTTTACGTCAATTCCTTTTGCCCATGCTGTTCTGGCTACTGCTCTTAATGCAGCATTCATGCCTGGGGCATCTCCACCACTTGTTAAAATTCCAATTGTCTGAACTGCGCTAGTCTTGTTCATCTAACGTTACCTCCATTTCATAATTCCCTAAGTATACTCCCTAACGATTACATATATTATCTCTTTTTTTGAGATTTTTCAATACTCTTCTCGCGAACCTTTACATTTTTTTCGCCAAAAAGTGATTTTAACTCAGAAAATACGTCATTTTTTGCGGAAATATTTTCGTATGCTGGAAGTCTTTTTATCGCTTTTTCTTTTTTGGAAAAAATAACAATCTCATCTTTTCCAGGATGTTTTCTGATAATTTCATATAAATCCTGTTGTTTTTCTGTAAACTCTGCAATATCCTCTGTCTGAATCCATACTTCCTTTGGAATCTGGTCAATCGGTACAATGTATTCTGCAATGAGTTTGCCGCTTTCTTCAGAAACAGAAGCCCGTCCCTTCACATAAAGTCCATTATCTTCGATAAGATATGGTTTTACATTCTGGTATATTGTCGGGAATACAATGATTTCCACCGTTCCATATAAATCTTCAAGAGTAACAAATGCCATATTTTGATTATTTTTTGTAAGCTTTGCTGTGACATTACTGATAAGGCCACCGACAACATAATGCTGCCCGTCTCTTACAATTGCACGCCCACTTTCCTCATCCGGCTCAAAATCTGTCGATTTAGCAGTTGTCTGCTTCTCGATAGAATTCATATATTTTTCCAGCGGATGACCGCTTACATAAATACCAAGCACTTCTTTTTCAAGTGCAAGTTTCTGTGCATCATCATACTCACCAACATCTGGATACTGCATCTCATATTCTTTTTTCTCTTCTTCGGAAAAGAAATCAAACAGAGACATCTGACCGCTCATCGACTCTTTTTTCTCCCGGTTTACTTCTTCAAGTACAACCGGATAGACAAGCATCTGCTGCTTTCTTGTTTTACCAAAACTGTCCAATGCCCCGGATTTAATAAGATTCTCTATCGTTCTTTTATTGATTTCTCTCGATGTGAGGCGTTCCATAAAATCTTTTAAATCTTTGTATTTTCCGTTTGCTTCTCTTTCCTGTGTCATTACATCAATAACACTTTTTCCAAGACTCTTAATCGCGGCAAGTCCATATCGAATAGAGTCCCCTGCAACAGAGAATCCAGCCTCTCCTTCATTGATGTCCGGAGGAAGAATTGAAATCCCCATAACACGACAAGTATTAATATACTCTGTAATTTTCTTCGGATTGGTAATTACAGAAGTAAGAAGCGCAGCCATAAATTCTACCGGATAATAACAGCGCAGCCATGCTGTCTGATACGAAACAACCGCATATGCCGCCGCATGAGACTTGTTAAATGCATATTTGGCAAAATCAATCATTTCATCAAAAATCTTATTGGCTGTCTCTTCCGGTATTCCTCTATTAATACAGCCTTCTACGCCTTCTTCCTCATTACCGTAAACAAAGTTCTGTCGCTCCCTCGCCATGACATCTCCCTTTTTCTTGGACATCGCACGACGCACTAAGTCACTTCGCCCAAGTGTGTAACCGGCAAGGCGCATTACAATCTGCATAACCTGTTCCTGATAAACGATACATCCGTAAGTCGGTGCCAGGATTTCTTCCAGTTCCGGACAGGTATACTGAATCGAATCCTGATTCTGCTTTCCCTTGATATACTTTGGAATAAAATCCATTGGTCCTGGACGATACAGAGAAATTCCGGCGATAACATCTTCAAGATTCGTTGGCTTTAATTCCTTCATGAAAGACTTCATTCCAGCACTTTCTAACTGGAACACACCTTCCGTCTTTCCCTGACCGATCATCTCATAGACTTTTGCATCATCATAATCAATTGTATCAATACTAAAAGCCTTCCCAAGTTTCTTTCCAATCATTCTCGCGGCATCCTGAATTACCGTCAGGGTACGAAGTCCTAAGAAGTCCATTTTCAGAAGTCCTAATTCTTCAATGGTTGTCATCGTAAACTGCGTTGTGATAACATTATCTGCTCCCCTTGACAGCGGAACAAATTCATCTAACGGTTTAGAACCAATTACGACACCCGCGGCATGAATGGATGTATGTCTTGGCAGTCCCTCAAGATGCATCGACATATCGACAAGATTCTTTACAATCTCGTCACTCTCATATACCTGCTTTAATTCCGGATTTGACTTTAGCGCTTTTTCAATCGTGATACCAAGCTCCATCGGAATCATTTTCGCAACATTATCAACCTGTGCATAAGGGATATCAAGAACACGTCCAACATCACGAACTGCCATACGCGCCGCCATCGTACCAAAGGTTACAATCTGCACTACCTTATCTTTGCCATATTTTTCATAAACGTAATCAATAACTTCCTGTCTTCTCTCATAACAGAAGTCAATATCAATATCCGGCATGGATACACGTTCTGGATTTAAGAAACGCTCAAAAATAAGCTGATATCTAATTGGGTCGATATTGGTAATTTCAAGGCAATAGGAAACAATACTTCCCGCCGCACTCCCTCGTCCCGGTCCAACAGCAATTCCCTGGCTCTTTGCAAAACGGATGAAATCCCACACAATGAGAAAATAATCTACATAGCCCATGTTTTTAATGGTACTAAGCTCATAGGAAAGCCTATCTTGCAGTTCCTGTGGCGGTGGGTCACCATATCTTTTCACAAGTCCGGTCTCACAAAGTTCCTTTAAGTAAGAAAATGCATCGTAGCCTTCCGGAACATCAAACTTCGGCACTTTCTGCTCACCAAAAACAATTTCCACATTACATCGCTCGGCAATCTTATGGGTATTGTCCATCGCCTCTCTCGCATATGGAAATACCTTTTGCATCTCTTCTTCAGACTTCAGGTAATATTGCCCGCCTTCATAGCGCATTCTGTCCTGGTCGGAAACCTTTTTTCCAGTCTGTATACAAAGAAGCAGGTCATGCGGAACCGCATCTTCCTCTTTGATGTAATGCACATCATTCGTCACGACCATCGGAATACCCAGTTCCTTTGAAAGACGAATCAGACTGGTATTTACCTGTGTCTGTTGACGAATTCCGTGGTCCTGCAACTCAAGGAAAAAGTTATTCTCCCCAAAAATATCACGCATTTTATTGGCTGCCGCTCTTGCCCCGTCGAAATCCTCTTTTAAAATCTTATTCGGAATCTCTCCGGCAAGGCAGGCACTAAGCGCAATAATTCCCTCATGATATTTTTCGAGCACTTCATAGTCTACCCTTGGTTTGTAATAATATCCTTCTGTAAACCCTCTTGTCACAATCTTCATCAGGTTTTTATACCCCTGATTATTCTCCGCAAGCAGAACGAGGTGATAATATCTGTCCTCTCCTCGTCCCTGCTCTCTGTCAAATCTTGACCCTGGTGCAACATAAATCTCACAACCAAGAATCGGCTTAATTCCTACTTCTTTTGCCTTTTTATAAAAATCAATCACGCCATACATAACTCCGTGATCCGTAATAGCGAGACTATCCATTCCAAGCTCTTTTGCCCTCGGCAGAAGTTCTTTGATCTTACTAGAACCATCTAGTAGACTGTACTCCGTATGCACATGTAAATGTGTAAATGCCATAGGTATTCTTTCCTCCTCTTACAGCATCTCAACAAATGCTGCCATTCTCGTGTTAAGCTGTCCGATATCCTCCTGTGAATAGTCGGTCTCCACATGAATATACGGAACACCTTTTCCTTTTACAAACTTTTCAATACTCTTTGCCTCCACATTGTAAGTATGGCAGGCCTGCAGTGTCATTTCCACAACACCGTCTACTTTATATTCTTCTATTAATCTTCCAAGAAGTTCATAACGATTCTTATTTGGTGTCATAACAGAACAGCCAATCTGAAGATATCTTTCCGCAATTGCCTGATAAATATCCTCCGCTGACTCATCTACAAGACGGTCAACCGACTTTGCACCGCCACAGTTTTCATAGGCAACAACAACCGCTCCATTTTCTTCCAATGCTTTCACAACTTTCATTGGCGCACCGCTGCTTGGACATCCTGTTAAAAGAATTCTCTTCTTTTTCGGCTGTTTCTCGCCCTCTCCATACTCCTTCATAATCTTTTCACGAAGCGCATGAATTTCTTCCGGAACCTTTTCCTTATCAAAACGGAACTGGCTTCCATATAATACATTAAATAATTCCTGCCCATTCATCGGTACTGGGTCATTTTTCATAACTTCATACAGATTTTTAAGCGCTGCTCTGTTTTCGTTCATCGTATGAACTGCTTTACGAACGTTCTCCTCTGTAATCTCTACTCCGAAAGTCTTTTCCAGATAGGATTTGAACTTAAGAATCTCTTCTTTCCAAAGTTTTAATGCAGTTTCACTCTGACTGTTTGGAAGCTCCATTACATACACATTTTTAAACTCTCCCATCAGTTCATACATCTTTTTCTTCCCATCACAGGTTGTCTCTCCAACTACTACGTCAGAAAAATAAAAGAACGGACATTTATCCGATACCGCGAAACCATAACTTGCCTTTACCATAGGACACAGATTTCTTGGTAAATCTTTCTCCGCTACAGGAATCGTCTCATCTGAAGTGGAACAAAGACCCACAGTAACGGCTCCCATAGCCATCGCTATTTCCTGTGGAAAATATGTACAGTAAGCTCCAACAACTGGAACATCTTTATCCTTTAACTCTTTCATCGTCAAAAAAGATTTCTTTCTTTGCTCCGCAAAATCTTCAAAAATCTCTGGTAACGCCTTAATTAACTTCATAATAAATACCTCTTTCATAACGTATTTGTAATTAGTTTTTACCTTATTAAAAAGGATACTATTACAGAGTGTCTGGTGTCAAATTATAAGTAAAAAGTATTTCCAAACGATATTCTAGCACAGTAGCACATTACAATCCACCAAATAAGTTAAATAGTAATTCTTGGATCCGGTAATACCGCTGAAGAGAAGTTTGTATTCCCACAAATCCCTATTTAAGAACGATATTTTTATAACAATTTCTCCATAATTTATTTCTTTTTTTCCTATTCCTTCCTTGATATTTTGCCAAGTAATATGTTATACTTTTTTTAGAAAGAAAGAGGTGTTTCAAATGACAGAACGTCAGTCCAAACTCATTAAATTGGTAAATCTTTATCAAAAAATTGAAGTGAGTCGTTTAGCTGAACTTTTAGATGTTTCTCAGGTAACTATCCGTAAGGACCTTGACCATCTTGAAGATGAAGGTCTTTTATCAAGAGAACACGGTTATGCTCTCATCAAGAATGCCAATGATATTAATACACGTTTAACGATAAATTACGATAAAAAACTCGAGATTGCTACAAAGGCTGCCGAGATGGTTTCCAACGGCGAGACGGTTATGCTTGAATCTGGCTCTACTTGCGCTTTACTTGCAGAACAACTTGCAAAGTTAAAAAAAGATGTCACAATCATAACAAACTCTGCCTACATAGCCATTCGTATACGCGAGCTTCCAATTCGTAAGGTTATCCTTCTTGGCGGAGAATACCAGAAGGAATATCAAGGCATGGTGGGACCACTAGTCCGCAAATGTGCGAAAGAATTTTATGTAGATAAGTTCTTTGTAGGCACAGACGGATTTATTCCAGATGCAGGTTTTACCTGTGATGATTTAATGCGAGTAGAAACTATGAAGTACATGGAAGATTCCGCCAATCATATGATTATTCTCGCAGACTCCAGTAAATTCAGCCAGAAAGGTGTTGTAATCCAGACAAGCTTCTCTGAGATTGATACTGTCTGTACCGATGCTGATATTCCAGAAGATGCATTAGAGAACTTAAAGAGACATAATATTAACGTAGAGATTGCGGAATAA